>CALBUD010000041.1 GCA_937968065.1 Candidatus Iainarchaeum sp.
ACTTTAATTTAAAAAAAGTGGTTCTGGGCGGACTTGAACCGCCGATCTTCGCCTTGTAAGGGCGACATCCTAACCACTAGACCACAGAACCTTTTTTTAATAAAAACAGTATAATGATATAATTAATATAGAAAAGATATAAAAAGCTATTTTTTTACAAAAACAAAAGATTTAAATAAACAATAAGTCATAATATAAGATATTTATAAAATATCTTTTTAAAGGTGATTTAAAAATGAAACAAAATAGTATATTAAAAATAATAGGAGCTTTTGTTTTCATATTTGGTATATTTTTTCTATTATTATCAATTACAAATGTGTTTAATGATCTAGATTTTATTGAACAATACAATTCATGTATAGAAATATCAAAATATGAACCTGGAATTTTAGATATCTGTAAAAACAATGTATCTAAAGGTCTTGGAATTGCAATTAGAAACAATCAGGTTGAGCTTACAACAGGGCAATATCTAAAAGTATATATAAGACAAATTATAAGTATATTATTCTCAGTACTTATGATAATAATTGGTGATTATATATATGTTATTAGCAAAGATAAAAAAACAGAAACAAAAAAGAAAGCAACAGTAAAACAAAAACCCTTGGCATTAAAAGCAAAGCCAAAAGCTAAAAAAGCAAAATCAAAAAGAAAGAAATAAAATCTTTCTTTTTTTTAATTTTTTTTTTAAAAAAAAACTATTTTTTTAACTCATTATAAGTTACAATATTTATTTCAGCATCATTTTTTATTTTAGATTTAGGTGATACTAAAAATAAAATATCTTTTTCTTTAGATTGTTTTAATAATTCTGGAGTTATTTCAAGATCTGTAACTACTGCATAAATTTTTCCAGTTTTAAAAGACTTTATTTTTGATAATAGTTCATCACTTTTAGAACTTCCAATTCGTCTTAATTTTTCATTTAAAATTCTTGATTGTCCTTTTCCATCAACTTCTTCTAAAATTGATAAAAAGTTTTTTCTTATCTTATCAGTTAATTTTGGAAGAACTATAGTTTTCTTTTTTTGTTTTAGAACATCATTTTCTTTTTTTTCATCAGTTTTAACTTCCATAATTGTTGTTTCTTTTTTAATAGGAAGTTTAGAATCTTCTTGTTTAAAATCTTTTTTATCTTGAATCTTTGTATCAAATTCTTTTAAAGCAGTTTCAAGTCTTTCTTTTAAAGTATTCTTTATTTGATTTGATTTATTAAAATCATTTGATTTTGAATCATTTGGTTTAAATGTACCTGGCTCTTTTTTAAAATTAGTTCTAGAATTTTTATAGTTATTTCTATTATCGTATGGTTTGTTGTTAGGTTTGTGTCTATTATAACTTTGATTATCAGTCACATCAATTCTTTCAACATCAGGTATATTTGAAAGCATGCTTGAAAAATCAGAAACTGTTTTTTCTTTATATTTATTTATGTTTTCAAAATTAGATTTAGTTATAACTTTATGATCATTAGTTGCTGAGAATTTTGTGTGTTTAATAATATTTGAAGAATCTGTAGTATCTTTTTTATAGTCTTTGTTATAATTATTATTATATTTTTCTTTTGAAGAACTTACCTCTAAAATATTAGATTTAATTCTTCTTCTAAGTGCTTGATTAATCTCTTTTTGAGTTAATTCTTCAACTTCTTTACCATCTGGGGCTCTTGCAATAAAATCTACCTTTACTGATTTAAGAAGTTGATTTTGTTGAATATCAGCACCTCTATCTCCATCTAAAAATAAAGTAACAGTTTTGTGTTTACAAATATCTGCAAGAGATGCTGGAATTCTAGCACCACCTGTTGAAATAACATTTGTAAATCCATATTTTAGCATGTTTATAACATCTGCTCTTCCTTCAACAATTATAAGCTCTTTATTTGATTCAACTGTAGGACCTGCAGGAAGCTTATCAGGACCATAAAGAATTATTTCTTTAGTTTTAAAAGTATTCACAATTTCATCCATAAGCTCTCTTGTATCTGGAATCTCTTCTTGCATAATTTTGCCTAAAAGATCAATAGCTCTATCTTTTATTTGTTTTCTCTTAAGTCCTCTTGTATCTTCTATCTTTTTAATTACAAATCTAGTATCACAAGGACCTACTTTATCAATAGATTCTATTGATGCTCCAATAATTACAGTTTCAACCATTGAAAGAGAACATGGAAGTTTTAAAGTTCCAAATGTTTTGTTGTTATTATGACTTGTTGTTATCTCTATTCTTCCAATCTTACCATTTTGTTGAAGTTCTTTAATATCTAATTGAGATCCTAAAAGACCTTCTGATTGACCAAAAATAGCACCAATAACATCTGGTTTTTCAACAAGACCATCTACTTGAAAATCTGCAACAATCAAATATTTGATTGTTTCTAAATAAGTTTTACCCATTTTAAAATCACCTGTTTTGTATATCTTTTTATAAAATTAGACCTTTTTTTATTTAAAAACAGAGATTTTATTATAAAAAACTTTTAAAAAGCAATTAAAAATATTCTTTAAATATTATAAGATTTCTATTAACTTATGTTTTGATTTTTCGCCTTTAACAATATTTATTAAATACCCCAAAGATTTAAAAAATTCTATTAATTCTTTGTTTGCTTTACCTTTAATTGCTTTTGATTTTAATTTAACTTTATAAATTCCTGAAAACTCTTGGATTTCTGCTTCTTTTGAGTTACAAACCACTATAACTTCAATTATTTGTTTTGTTTTAAACTGTAATTTTGGAATCATTTTATTATTAATTTATTTTTAAAAGATAAATTTTTTAAAAGTTTATAAACGATCTCTATTTTTTTAAAAAGATCTATTAATTAATTTTTTTAATAAATTTTAAATTATTGTAGATCATGTATATATCTAAAAATAAATATATTCTCTACTGAAATATTATAGCATCAAACTATATATAAACATTATTGTTCTAAAATATATTTATATATAAGGATTTAAATATGAAACATAAAAAAAAAGGTTCAAATGCTGAAAGAGAACTACTTTTAATGTTTTTTAATAGTGGTTTTGCAGCAGCAAGAGTTGCAGGATCAGGTTCCTCCTCTCTTCCAACTCCAGATATCATAGTTATTAAAGAAAATAAAGGATATGCTATTGAATGTAAGACAAAATCAGGAGAATACCTTAACATTAAAGAAGAACAAATAAAAGAGCTTGAAACTTGGGAAAAATTATCAGGAAATAAAGCTTATGTTGCTTGGAGACTTACAAAAAATGAATGGTATTTTTTACATTATAAAGAAATGAAAAAGACAAAAAAAGCATTTTCTATAAAAAAAGAAGAAATTAAAGAAAAAGGACAAATATTTAATGATTTTATTAAAAAATAAAAATGGAGATAATATATGTTTTTAGAACTTGAAGAAGTAATTAATAGTTTAACAAGAGATTTAAAAAAAGAAAAAGGTCTTAAAAATAAAGTTCTTTATGAAAATGCTATAAAAGCATTAAAAGAACTTAAAGAAAGAAAAGATACTAGATAACTTTTTTTTAGAAAAAAAAAGAAATTATCTTCTGCCCCTTCTTGGTTTTATTAAAATATTCTTTTTTTTAGAAAAAGAAAAAACTTTTTTTGATTTTTTTAAAGAATCTTGCTTTCTTTTATAAATAATATTTGAATCTATTTTTTTAACTAAAGGATTTACAACAAGACCATCAATAAATTTTTTAAAACCTAATTTTCTTAAATGAGTAAAAACTCTTAATCTTAGTTTTGTACCAATTTTTAAATTTCTATATTTTGAAGAAACATAAAAAGATTTACAATAAAATTGATCTTTTGAAAAAACCCATCCTTCTATAAAACCTGCAACTTCTTTATTGTAAAATACTAAAAATAGTTTTGTATTTTGAAAATTTCTTTTTGTATAATTTTTTTTAAAATTTTGAAAAGAATCATTCCAGTTTGCTTCTTTTTGTAAAATATTATGTATTTGAGAAAGTATATTTTTATCAAGTTCATGAAAGTTATAAATATCTATCATCTTATATGAAATACTTTTATCTAAATTATTCATAATAACTTATATTTTTTTGTAAATCTATCAATTTCACTTTCTTTTATAGGCCCAATACCAACACAAGTATAATCAGGTTCTTTAAGTTGAGTTAAACCTGCATCTTTAATTAAAACTGCAGGAAAAAAAGATTTTACTTCTTTAAAAACATTTAAAAGTTCTTCACGGGACTCAACTTTTAAAACAACTTTTTTTTGACCAAAAGATAACCACTCTTCAGTTATTTTAGGTGTTTTTCTAGAAGCTAGAAGATAAGCCTCTAAAGAGGCATGAGATGCTTGTGAAGCAATTTTTCCTTTTCCAAGCTTTAAATCATTTCTTATAATTATTATTTGTTTATACATATTTATTCTGTATAGTTTTCTCCTAAAATACCAAGATATGTTATTGTTAAAGTTACTTGGTTTCTTCCCCACATAGAAGTTACTTGTTTAGGATCATTTATTTTTAATGTGGTGTTATATTCATATCCTTTATGTTCATTTTTTACAAGATAATGTCTATCATACTCTAAGATAACTTCTTTTGAGTTTCCTGATAATAGTTTAAAGATATGTCCTTGTTTTTCATCTTCTTCAAAAGTATCATTAATTTCTGCATAAACTTTTTTACTTTCTTCTAAATTTCTAGAAGGATTTTCCATATTTACTATTTTTTTCTTGATTCTAAAGACATATTCCATGTATATCTCTCCTTTTTTATTAATTATCTATTTAAAATATAAAACTTGTATATTAAAGTAAAGACAAATAAGTTTAAAAACAGATATATTTAATTAAATTTTTAGCTTTATAAAAACTATTTATATATATATATTTTTTAAAATATATAATTAGATAATATTTACCAATTTATAATTACTTGATCAGTTCTTTCTAATGGATCAATTGTTGTTTGTTCTAATTTTTGTGTACCATCATAAATATAATGTTTAAGACCTAAATCAGCAATCATTAAACCATTATCAAGGCATACTGAAACAGGAGGGATAAATAATTTTATTTTTCTTTGTTTTGAAAATTTTTCAAGCATTTCTTTTAAAGCTTTTGAAGCTGCAACACCACCAATAACCATTATTTCTTTTTTCTTAGTATATGATAAACCTCTTTCACAAACCTCTAAAAGCATAGCATAAGCTGTATGCATAAAAGAATAAACTAAATCTTCTTGTTTTACTTTTCCAATCTTTTTTATAGAAGAGGTTAAAAGACCTGAAAAAACAATATCCATTCCTTTTACAGAATATGGAAGTTCTATATAATTATTTGATTTAAAATAGATTTGATCTAAAACAGGACCACCTGGAAAACCATATCCAAGCTCTCTTGCAAAAGAATCAAAAAGATTTCCAAGACCAATATCTAAAGTCTCTCCTAAAATCTTATATCTTTTGTTATCTTTTGCTATAATCTGTGTGTTTGCACCAGAAGTGTATATAAATAAAGGATCTTTTGCTTTCATTAATGTTTTTCCAATCTCTAAGTGTGCAACACAATGATTAACACCAACAATTGGTTTATTATATTTTGTTGCTAAAGCTCTTGCAAGAGTTGCTCCAACAGATAAACAAGGAGCAAGACCAGGACTCTTTGAAAAAGAAATAACATCTATATCTTTCATAGTTAGTTTTGCATGATCTAAAGCCTCTTTTAAACAATCTAATGAGTTTTGGTAATGAAAAATAGAGGCATCATAGGGTTTTATACCTTCTCCTTTGGTTTTTGAAACATATTGTTTCTTTATGTTAGAATATACTTTTCCTTTATCATCAATTATTCCAACACCAAGGGTATGTGCTGTTGATTCTATTCCTAGAGAAATTATTTTTTTCATAAGTTTTTCAAAAAAGATTTATTATTAAATAATAAAGATAAAAAAAGAATAAAAAGAGAATTGTTTTTAAAAAAAAACAATTATGGATTTAAATTTTTTAAATTAGACCAATAATTATTAACAAATAAATACCAAGCAATTTTTCTTACAGATCCAGCAGTAGACACACACTCTAATTTGTTATAATTTACAGATTGATTAAGTACACCATTTTGTGTGCTATGACCCCAAATATTTTCAGCATTAGGATCACAATTAAAAATCATTTTTTTATTTGGATCATATCCATTAAAAAATATTTCTGCAAAATCATTAGATAATTGATGTTTATAAAATTGCATAAACGCTTTTTCAATATTTGAGTAATCATTATATGCTTTAGCAGTTGTATTTCTCATAATTTCTAAATGATATTTAAATACTGCAAGACCTAAATATAATGAATAATTAGCATCAACATTTTCTATATCTTCAAAATAATTTTGATATTTATCAAATCCTTTATGTTCTGAAACAATAAATTTTTCTATTTTATTATAAGACTCTTTATTATTCCAACTTTCATTTATTTGAACAAATCCAAATGAATTTTCATTTAGTCCAGATTCTACATTATGATTAAAAGAAGATTCTCCTCCAATTATTGAAAAGAAAATTTTTTGCTCATTTTCAGAAAGATTGAAATTATCTAACTCTGAAAAAAATAATTTTACATTAGGTTTATTATAAATAATATTAGTATCCATCAAAGAATATCTATGTTGAATCTCTAAAAAGAATGTTTTTTTAAAATCATCTGTTGCATTAGGACCTGTATTAAATATTTTATAGTAATTTATATCTTGATTTAAATCAAAAAAAGAAAAGTCACATAATATTTTATAATCTCCACTATATTTACAAGAAAGTTCAGAAATATTCACTCCTCCTGGAAGCCAATCAGGTAAGGTACAATTTATACAATAAACTTCATTTATTATTTTTTGATGTGTTTTATATTTTAAAATATTATTATATTCTTCAGATGTAACTTTTATTAAAAAGAAATAATCAATTAAATCTTTTACTTCTTGATTTTCTGAATCTTTATAAACAGATATAAAGTAACTATCATCTAATTGAGTATTTAATATAGAAAACTCTTTTGTTGGCATATTATATTTTAAATTAGATCCAACTGTTAAAAAGTTTTTGCCTGCAGGTGCAGTAACTGTAAAAGATTTAGCAGAAACATCTGGAAAATTTTCTTTCTTTATGTTTTCTGGAGAATATTTATTTGTAACTAAATTATAATCTCCTTCAAAATTTCCAGAAACAATTAAGTCAATTAATGAAAGATTAGTTTCTGATTCTTTTCCTGTAACTACCTTAAAATAACAAATTTTATTTTCACAAATTAAATAATCATTAAAAATTTTATTTTTAAGATTAATTCTAATGTTTTGGGAAGAAGTTTGTGCTGTTGTTTCTTGAGAATCATCAGTATCTGCATCCTCTTGACTTTCATTCTCTTCATTTAAAACAGATTTCTTTGAATTAAAAGATCCAAAAACATAAGTAGCTTTTGCAAGATTTTCTTTTTTATCATAAAAATTATCAGCCTCTCCTCTAAATCTCACACTAGCTCCACAATGATCAACAAAATATAAATAAACCATATCCATATCTGGATTATTAGATAAAGAGTACTTAAATTCTTTAGAATATCCTTTTTTAAAGTCACCTAAACTTTCGTCAAATAATACATTAAATTTATTATCTGAAACTATATTACTAAATGTAGTTTGAAGAAAAGAAAGATTATTTAAATTAAAATAAAAATCTTTTACTCCGCCAAGACCGTGAGTTACATTATACCCTCTTGCTCTAAAATAATACCAAACAATACTATCTAGTTCTTTTTCTTTTTCATAATTTAATTTTTCTTCAGTAAAAAAAGCAAAAGTGTATATTCCTTTATAAGAGGTTGGACCAATCCAAAATTCTCTAGTTGTACATTTATTTCTATCTTTCCAATTATTTTGGATTTTAAAAGTTAATTCGTCATTTGAAAGTTCAAGAATATCAAATTGCCATCCAACTGTGTTTGATTCAGATTGAATAAATTCATTAGCAAAAACAACTCCTGAAACAATTAATAACATAAAAAATATTACAAAAATACTTAATCTTTTATACATTCTATAAAACCTCTTTAATCATAATTAATAACTCTAATTTCAGTTAATAAATTATATTAGTATTAGATATAAATATAAGATACAATATATTTATATATATTATGTTAAGTTTAAATATTTAAACTTTTTTTAAAATAAAGAATATTTATAAACATTTTAGACTATATATATATAATTTAATAAAAAAGTATCACAAAGGTGAAAAAAATATGTCTATAAAGCTCTACAATACCTTAACAAGAAAAAAAGAATTATTTAAACCTGTAGAAAAAGGAGTTTTAAAGATATATGTTTGTGGTGTTACTATTTATGATGATGTTCACCTAGGACATGCAATGTCATATATCTATTATGATATTTTAATAAATTATCTAAAATATTTTCAAAACTATGAAATATTTCATATAAGAAACATAACAGATGTAGGTCATCTAACAGATGATGGACTTGGAGATTCAGGAGAAGACAAAATAACAAAAAGAGCAAAAGAAAGAAAAGTACATCCTATGGAACTAGTTTATAAATATTCACATAGAATGTGGAAGTTTTTTGATCTTTTAAAAATATCAAGACCAAATCTTGAACCATGCGCTTCTGCTCACATACCGGAAATTATAGAATGGGTAAAAAAACTAATTGAAAACGGATATGCATATGAAACAAAAAATGGAATTTATTTTGATATTTCTAAATATAAAGAATATGGTTCTTTTTCAAATAGAAAAATAGAAGATCTTTTAAAAGATACTAGATTTAAAAATGATGAAGAAAAAAAACATCCTGGAGATTTTGCAGTATGGATAAAAGCAAAACCAGAACATATTCTAAAATGGCCTTCTCCATGGGGACAAGGATACCCAGGATGGCATATTGAATGTTCAGTTATGGGAAATAAATATTTGGGAGATGTTTTTGATATTCATGGTGGAGGAATAGAGCATGTTTTTCCACATCATGAAAACGAGATTGCTCAAAACTATGGTTGTCTTAAAAAAAAAATGGTTAACTACTGGGTACATACAGCTATGCTCTCGATTAATGGAAAAAAAATGAGTAAATCTTTAAATAATTTTATAACAGTTGAAGATTTTTTAAGAAAAAACACAGCTGAAGAACTAAGATATGTTTTTTCAACAGGACACTATAGAAAACCACAAAACTATACAGAAAAATCAATTGAAGATGCAAAAAAAACTTTACAAAATCTTAATAATTATATAAAAAGACTTCAAGAAATTAAAAATGATAAAGATACAAAATATGGAAAAGAAATTATTGAGACAACTATTTTTAATTTTGAAAAAATAATGAATGATGATCTTAACACACCTTCTGCTTGGGCACAAATCTTCTTTCTTGTTAAAGAGACAAATAAACTTATAGATCAAAATAAATTAAACAAAGAAGAAGCGTCTAAAATTTTAGAATTTTTAAAAAAAGTAAATCTTGTTTTTAAAGTTTTTAATTTTGAAAATAATAATAACACAAAAATTAAAAATAAAATTCCTGAAAAAGAAATTGAAAAATTAATACAGAGAAGAGAAGAATTAAGAAATAAAAAAAAATGGGAAGAAGCAGATCTTATAAGAATTAATCTTAAGAAAAAAGGAGTTATTCTTTTTGATAATAAAGATAAAACCACATGGGCTTTTGAATAATTTTTTTAAAAAGAAAAAAAAACCTTAGTTAATAACTAAGGCCTATATCTTATCATTGTTCTTGGAAAAGGAATAGCGTCTTTTATTGTATCTGCTTTTATGATATATGATATTATTCTTTCAACACCCATACCAAAACCAGAATGAGGGACAGAACCATATTTTCTTGTATCAAGATAGAAATCATATTGAGAAACATCTTCTCCATCTTTTTCAAGTCTTTCAATTATTTTTTTAATATCATCCTCTCTTTCACTTGCTCCAATAATTTCACCATATCCTTCAGGACCAATACAATCAAAACCTAAAACTACTCTTGGGTCTTTAGGGTCTTCCTTCATATAAAAAGCTTTTACTTCTTTAGGATATCTTGTAATAATTATAAAGGTATCATACATTTTAGATAAAAGATCCTCTTCAACAGTTCTTAGATCTTTTCCCCATTCAACCTCAAGACCATGTTCTTTCTTTAAAATGTCAAGAGCTTCTGTATAAGTCATTTTAACAAAAGGTTTAGAGATTGCTGTTTTTAAAAGAGAAACATCTCTTTTTAAAGTTTTAAGATCCTCTCCATGTTCTTTTAAAACTTCTGAAATAATATGTTTTATTAAACCTTCAGCATGCTCTTGAAGTTCTTCAAAAGAAACCCAAGCCCCTTCCATCTCAGCATGCCAATATTCAGCTAAATGTCTTGTTGTTTTTGATCTTTCTGCTCTAAAGGAAGGTGCTAAAGTATAAATTCTTTCAAGAGAAAAAATTGCAGGTTCTGCATAAAGCTGCCAAGTCTGTGCTAAAAATACACCTTTTTTTTCAAAATAATCAACAGTAAAAAGACTAGAACCTCCTTCACACTGAACAGATTGAAGAACAGGTGATTGATATTCATAATATTCTTGACTTCTAAAATATTCATGAATAGCTTTAAAAACAGTTGATCTTATTTTTAAGATGGCTTGCATTTTTCTTGATCTTAGCCATAAATGTCTAACATCTAAAAGAAATTCTTCTGAAAAATCTTTTGATATTGGATAAATTTCTGAAAGTCCAACAACATCTATATCTTTAATATCAATTTCATAACCTTGAGGAGCTCTCTCTTCTTTTCTGATAGTTCCTTTTAAAGATATTGAAGATTCAATTGTTATTTTTTGTGCTTTTTTAAAAACTTCAGAATCTACTTTTTCTTCATCACACACAAGTTGTATGATTCCTGTAACATCTCTTAAAGTTATAAAGATTGTTTTTTTCTGATCTCTATATCTATGAACCCAACCCCTTAAAGAGACCTCACCTTCTTTTTTTTCTAAAGCTTTTTTTATTGACAAATATTTTTTTTCCATATTTAATTACTCCATATAATTTTTATTTTTTTAATTTTTTTAAAAGTTTCGTAAAAATATATCTAGGTATCCTTAATTTTTAAAAGAAACAATAGATATTTAATAAACCGATAAATATAAATTTCTCTCCCTTTTTAAAGGAGATTAAAGTTAACTACAGAAAAGAGATAGATTTTAAAAAATCTATTTATTGATAAAAGTATTTTGAAATACATAAATAATAAAAAGAAACAAAATGTTTATAAAGACAGTTCTTTGATAAAAAAATTAAAAAGAGAAAGAGATTTCTCTTTCAATTAATTTTTGATTATCTTGAGAATGACTTTTGTCCAAGATATCAAGAGATGTGTTTGTAGCATCTTCAATCTTTAACTTATGTTTTTCTAAAAAAGAAGAATCTGAACAAAAGATCTTTAAAGAAACCTTATCATTTGGATTAAGTTTTTGTTTTTTTCTTCCATCTTGTATAAGTCTTATAAGTTCTGAAACTTCCCAAGTCTCTTTATAACTTTCTGGAACTTCTTTATTGATGTATACAAAGATATCTTTTATAACTTCCTTTTTTGAAAAAGAATCATTTGAAAAACTTTCAACAATTTCAACATCTTCAACATTTACCATCTCTTTTATAATTTCTTTTAAACTTTCAAGAGAAGAAACATCTTTTATAGAAATTACAAGCCTTGGTAAAATCCATCTAAGTCTTTTCTTTTCTTCTTCTCTTAAAGCTAAAGAAGTTGCAATTATGTTTTGAGCAAGTTCAAAATCTTCTTCTAATTTTTTATTAATTAATTTTTCATCAACTTTTATAAAATCACATAAATGAACAGATTCTTTTACATGTTTTGTTTTAAGATAAAGATATTCTGTAAAGTGAGGTGTAACTGGACTTAAAATTAAAAGAAGAGAAGAATAAATAAACTCTAAAACATTACTTCTTTTCTTTTTTCTTAAAAGCTTTATATAAACTCTACTAAAATCTTCTAAAACAAACTTTTCAAGATCATTTATCATTTTTGAAAAAGCGGTGATCTCATAATTTTCACAACTATTCTTTAAAAGAATATTAAATTTTGATAAAATCCAATAATCTTCAACAGAAAGATTTTCAGTGTTTATTTCAGTTAAAAATTTATTTTCTTTATCATACATTTCTATAAAATTATGAATATTTTCTAAAACATTAAATATTTTTTTAATATCTTTAAACTTAGATTCATCTAAGATCATATCCTCTCCATCAAATTCCTTTGCAAAATAATACCTGTAATAATCAATTGATGTTTCAGAAAATCTTTCAATTAATGGTCTATCATTTCCTTCAGATTTAGATAATTTTTTTCTAGAACCATCTAAAATCATTCCATGCATAGAAACATGTTTAAATGGAGATTTATCAAAAACAATTGCAGATGTTATTAATTGAGAATTCCACCACCCTCTTATTTGATCAGGACCTTCAAGATTCATCCCTGGAGGCCAAAACTTTTCAAACTTTTCTTTTTTAAAAGGATATCCTAAAGATGCCCAAGAAGCAACTCCAGAATCAAACCAAACATCAAAAATTTCAGGAATTCTTTTTATTTTTTCTCTACAATCACAAATAATTTCTATTTCATCTATATATGGCTTATGAATATCCATATCAAGATTTACAGAAGAATTTTTTTCTTTAAGTTTTTCTAAAGATTCAAAAACATGTACTTTTCCACATTTTTCACAGTTCCAGACAGGTATTGGAATTCCCCAATATCTTGCTCTTGAGATTGGCCAATCAGAAAGACTTGAAAGCCAATCATTAAATCTTTCTTTTCCAAAAGAAGGAAACCAAGTAACTTCTTCTTTATTTATTTTTTTTAGTTTTTCTTTAAAATCATCATCTATTCTTAAAAACCATTGAGGAAGAGCTACTTGTAAAAGAGGAGAATGACATCTCCAACAAGTAGGATAGCTATGTGTTACTTTTTTTTTACTTAATAAAACACCTTTTTTTTCTAAATATTCAATTATATGTAAATCTAAGTCTTTTACTTTTTTTCCTTCATGTTCTTTAATAGAAGAATCATACACTCCAGAAATTGTTACTGGAGAATAAGCTGGAAGATCATTTTCTTTTCCTACTTGATAATCTTCTCTTCCATGTCCTGGAGCACAATGAACAAGACCAGAACCATCTTCAAGATGTACAAATCTTGCAGAAGGAATTATTCTATAAGATTTTTGTTTATATTCTTCTGGAATACTTAACCATTCTTCTAAAATTGGTTTATATTTTTTTCCAACAAGTTCTTCTCCAAGATAAGTTTTACCAAGAGTATAACTTTCAAAATTAAATTCTTTTACAAGTTTATGAAAAAGATCTTTTGCAACAATATATCTTTTAGAATCATTTATAACTTCTATATATTCATATTTTGGATGAACCATTATTCCAAGATTTGCTGGAAGAGTCCATGGTGTTGTTGTCCATATAACAAAAAAAAGATCTGGCTCTTCAATTGATTGCATACACACATATATTGAAGTATCTGAAAGTTCTTGATGTTCAATTTCATTAAAAGAAACAGAGGTTTCACAATCAGGACATACATGAACTGGATATTTTCCAGAATAAAGAAGCCCTTTATCAACAGCTTTTTTAAAAGACCACCAAGCACTTAACATATATTCTTTATCAAGAGTTCTATATGGGTTTTTCCAATCCATCCATTGACTTAAATTATAAATATCTTTAGACATTTCATCAATATGTTCTGTTGCAAAAGAATAACATTCTTTAATAAATTTTTCAACACCAAATTCTTCAATATCTTCTTTTGATTTTAAATTATATTTTTTTTGAACTTTTCTTTCTATAGGAACACCATGACAATCAAAGCCAGGAATATCTAAGACCTCATATCCTTGTTGTCTTTTATATCTATAAATAATATCTTTTAGAATTCTATTCATTGCAGTTCCAAGATGTATCTTTCCAGAGGCATAAGGAGGTCCATCTATAAAATAATAATGTTTATCTGATTTTCTTTCTCTAACTTTATTTGGAATGTTTTTTTCTTCCCAAAAATTTTTAATATTTTTTTCTTCTTGATTTGAATACATTCTTTTTACACCCAACCATATATTTTGTTTTTTTTAAAAAAGATTAAAAAAGATGAAATATTAATCTTTTCTATAATTATTCAATAATAATACTTATAAATATATTAATAAGAAGATAATAAATTATTTTGTTTTTTAATGTATTATTATAAGACACCATAAATATTTAATCAATACAAATGTTTTTAAAACTATTTTAGAGAAAATTATTTAAAAACAACATTTTTCGACTCAATTTCTTTAATTCTTTGTTTATCTGTAAAGAAAAACATTATTGTTGTAGAGATGTTAGTTAAGAAAATAATTAAAAAGACAATTGGAAGAATTATTAAAGTATATTCATTAACAAGATTATTTGAAATAGCATATGTTGCAAGAACAGCAGCTGCAAGCCCTCTTGCATGAAGAGCTAATAAATAATTTTTATCTTTAGAAATAATCTTGTCTTTTGAAAAAATATAAACTGAAAGAGCTCTTGAAATTATAACAATTAATAACAAAGCAACAACAATTAATATAACATTAAAATCAACTGCAGATAAATCTAAAATTAAACCAAGATATATAAAAAAGAAAGCTTTGATAAATAACGTAATTTCTGATTGAAACTTATATACTTGCCTTAAACTCACCACATTTTCAATACTTAAAACCTTCATTTTAAATATTTTTAAAATATCATTACTATTTCCTAAAACTAAACCAAAAACTAAAACACCAAAAGTTCCATTTCCTTTTGCATACTCAATTAATAGATATACTAAAAATAAAAAAGATAAAGTTAATAAATAATTGTATTCTTTTATAACATTAAAATCTCTTAAAACTTTAATCCAAAAAATACCAGCAATGATTCCTATAACAGTTGCTATAGCATAAGCAGATAATAGGTTCTGAAATGCAAATTGAATATTTGATTTTTGATAAACTATAATTTCAAAAATAATTATAAAGATAATAATACAAAGAGAATCTGTTATAGCAGATTCTAAAGTTAGTAACGTTTTTGTTTCTTCTTTAGATTTAGACTTTAAGATAAGTGGAATAATTACAGCAGAGCTAACACCACCTATAGCACTACCAATTAAAAGACCATATAAAAAAGGAATATTAAAAACAAGTAATAATAATGTTGAAGATAGTAAAACAGTTATAATAAAAACAATTGTTGTAAATAAAGTTGCTTTTCCAATCTCTTTTACAACTTTATAAAAATTAAGATGAAGACCACCTTCAAAAACAATAATAATTAAAGCTAAAGAACCAAAAAATGGAGCCATTGTTTTAAGTACAGTTATTTGATTTTCAGTTACAATATTTAAAACATTACTTAATAAAAAACCAATTATTAAAAGTATAGAGATGTCAGAAAATCTAGTTTTTTTAAAAAAAAGATTACCAAAAAAAGCGATTAAAAAAACTAATGAAAAAAATAAAAATAAAACATTTGCATCAAACATAATAAATCCCTATAGATTTTTTTTTTAGTTTATCTCTTTTTTGAGTTATTAACATATAATATATATTTATATCTATTTAAAAAGCTTTTTTTATTATTAACTTAAGATATAAAAATTAATCTTTAAAAGAATCATATATATTATTTATCCTTGTAATTAATCTTGTTTGAAAATTTCTCTTATTTTTATCTAAATCAATCTTATTTTTTTTAAATAAATCTAATAAATCAATAACAGTTTCATAAGAATACCCTCTTGAGATTAAAATAGAAGATATTTTTTCTTTAGAGAAAGAATCTTTATATGGAAGAAAAGAATCATATAAATCTTTTAAAAGTTGATTATAATTTTCTTGTTTTGTTCTTTTAGCTTCAATCTTTTCAAAAATTTCATTAGTTATTTTTTTCTCAAATTCTTTTGAAGAACTTAAAATAAAACTAAAGTTAAGATTTTTATAATAATCCCAATCATCAGAATTAATTTTTTCTATAGTTTCTTGAACTTTTTTAATTTCACTAATCTTATCTTTAATATTGATTAATGTATTATCAATATCTTTAATTTCATTAAACTTATCTAAAATATTTTTAAGATATTTATTAATTTCATCATAATCTGTTTTTGAAGTTGTTTTCCTACTTTCAGGAGACTGCATAATTATTTCTTTTAATTGAAAGGTAAGATTTTGTTTTGAATCTAAAATATCTAAAATATCTTTTTTAGAAACTCCTTTAGAAGTTAAATCAAAAACCATTTGTTTTGTATTTTCTTGAACTTTTTCTTTATCTGATAACAATTGTTTAAAATCATCTTCAGTTTTAGAGATTAATTCTTTATTTTCAATTAATTGTTTTTTATTAATAACTAAAAGATTTAAATAAAAGCTTACTGGTAGTTTAGATATCACAACAGCTTTAAAAAACAAAAATAAAAATATGAATAAAGAGATTGAAATTGGCAAAAATCTTGTTTCTGTTAAAAATAAAAAAATATTTAAGTTTGTGATTAAAAGATAAACAATAATTGAGATTAAAATACCAGCAAATATCAAAATATATTTTGTTTTACTAATATCTTTTAAAGTTAAATAAACTTGTTTTGCATTTTCTTTTGAAAAACCAATTGTTCTTTGTAAAATATCTATTGATTTTTCTTTTTCTGAAAAATTAATATTATAAAAAACTTCTTTAAATCTTTTTATCATTTTTTCAATTTTTTTGTCAGAATCTTCAATATTCATTGCTTCTAATTCTTTTAAAAGATTTTTTTTTTTATTTATTAAAGAATAAGTCTTTGTTGGAAGATAGTTTGTAAAAAAACCAATAAAAAAGAAAATAAATAATAAAGCTAAAGAAATAACAAAAGATAAATAATCAAATTTTTCAGAAAAAACTTTTAAATAAAATAATAAACAAAAAATAATTGTAGTTATAAATAAACCAATAATCCAAAAAAATATTTTACTTTCAAATCGAAAAGAATAACTCATATTTTTTCTAAAACTTTTTTTATATTAATATTTTCATATTAAAAACTACATATATATCTTATTAAATATATTTATAAAGCTTTATATTTAAAAAAAAAGAAGTTACGTGGGAATGGCAGGATTCGAACCTGCGACCTTTGGTGTATAAGACCAATGCTCTAACCAGGCTAAGCTACACTCCCAAATATTAAAAAATTATTCTACATCTTTTGAAAGTTGATTTTCAAGATTTACAACAATATCTTGAGAAACTTCTTCAAATTCACCAAATCTTCCAAGATTAAGTCTTAAAGATTTTTTAAATTCAGAAGAATAAAGATTTTTAAAAGAATAAACTTTATTATCTTCTAACTTATCTATAGCTAAATCCCACAATGTAAGGTAAATAGTTCCAGTTTCATCTCCAATCAAAGCTTCACAAACATTATGTTCAATATCATCTAATTTTGATATCACTTTTCTAACATCTGTTTTCTTTACAACTTTACAAACAAGATTTATTTTTTTTTGAAATTGTTTTATATCTTTTACTTTCATAAATTATTCATATTTATATATCTATAACTTTATAGAAAGTTATAAATATCTATTAAGTGAAAGTGTTTATATATTTTTCTTTTTTAAAAAATCACATAAATCCTTGTCCTGGAACTCCACTCATACCAGAATTTTTATTTTTAGAAGATGCTGCAATAATATCATCTATTCTTAATATCATTTCAACAACTTCAAATGAAGAATTAATTATTTGTGTTTTAAGATTTAATGGTTCAATAACATTCTTATCTTTAATATCAGAAATTCTTCCACTAATAACATCAATTCCAAAACTTTTGTTTTTTGGATCTTGGTGGATACTTCTCAAAGAAACAAGAGTGTCTATTGCATCAAGACCTGCACTTTCAGCTAAAATCTTAGGAATAACTTCTAAAACATCTGCAAAAGCTTCAATTGCAAGTTGTTCACGACCCCCAATTGTTTTTGCATAGTTTCTAACTTTTAAAGAAACATCAATTTCACAAGAGCCTCCTCCATAAACATATTTACCTGATTTTAAAGAAGATAAAACAGAACCAATAGCATCATTCATTGTTCTTTGTGTTTCAGATAAAACTTGTTCTGAAGAACCTCTTAAAAGAATAGTTACATTTCCAGGAAATTTAGAATCTTCAATAAATAACATGTTTTCTCCAGCAATCTTCTTTTCATAAATCTTACCAAAGAAACCTAAATCTTTTTCAGTTAATTCATTTATTCTAGAAATTATTTTAGCACCGGATGCTTTTGCTAAAACTTCAATATCTGATTGTTTTATTCTTTTTATAGCAACAATACCAGATTTTGATAAATAATGTTCAGCAAGATCATCAATTCCTTTTTGACAAAAAACAACATTTGCTTTTGAAAGTCTTATTTTTTCAACCATTTTTTTTAATTGTTCTTCTTCTTGTTCAATAAAAGATTGAAGTTGTTCTGGAGAAGTTATTTGTATCTTAGTATCATTTTCAGGTTCTCTAATTTCAAGAGCAGTATTTAATATTAAAATATTTGCATTTTTTATAGCTTTTGGCATTTCAGGATGCACAATCTCTTTATCAAGAACAATACCATTAATAACTTTAGTATCAGAAATTGATCCGCCTATTTTTTTTTCAATTCTTATTTTATCTTTATCAAACTCTTTATAATTTTCTAAATTTACAACTAATGAAATAGCTTCAACAGCAGTTTCGGATAATATAGAACTATAATCTGAAGCTTTTCCTGTCATAGATGTTTTTGCAATATTTAAAAGAAGATTTTTATCTTTTAGAGAAATATTTTCTGAAATTTCTTGATAAAAAGAAGTTGCTTTTTCAGATGCCATTTTATACCCTTTAATGATTATTGAAGGATGTATATTTTCATCAAGTAAACTCTCTGCTTTTGAGACAAGTTCTCCTGCAATAATAACACTAGAGGTTGTACCATCTCCAACTTCATCATCCTGTGCTTTTGCAAGTTCAACAAACATTTTTCCAATTGGGTGTTCAATGGACATTTCTTTTAAGATAGTTGCACCATCATTACTAATAGTTACATCCCCCATCTCATCAACAAGCATTTTATCCATTCCTCTAGGACCTAATGTAGACTTTACAGAGTTTGCTACAGCTTTTGCTACAAGTATGTTTATTTTTTGAGCATCTTTACCTCTATCTCTTTTTGTTCCTTCGCTAAACATAGCATTATTTTGAGTTTGAGAATCTGTCATAAAAACCACCTTCTTTTTTAGGTTTTTTAAAAATAGTATGATTTATAAAAAATCATACATGGAATTTTCTTTCAACGTCATTTACTAAGACATCACAATCTGCTTTTATTTTTTCTAAAGCTTTTATGATTCTTATTTTTTCAAGTTCAATTGTTTGTATGTTTTCAAAAGTTTCAATTGCTTGTTTAAACATACCATAATCAACATAACTATAATCAAATTCATTCATTTTTTTACAAATTGTTTCAACAATTCTTCCTAAAAATAAATTCATTTCTTTTTTAACAATAGATTTTATTTGTTTATTTGGATCAAGACTCTCCCTCATAAGTCTTACAACCCTTGCATTTGGAAAAGGAAGTTTTTCATCATCTTCTAAAACTTCTTCATCTTCTTCAGCATCTAAAACTGGATTATCTTCAATTGATTTTTCTTCTAAATTTTCATTAGAAATTGATTTTTTTTCTATATCACTCATAATTAAAAACCCCTCTAAAATTATATTATTCTTACTAATATATTATATACTACAAAGTATTTAAATAGATTATTATTATATTAAAAAAATAAAAAAAAGAGATGTAATTTTCTAATAATCAGAATCAGAATCTTCTGAATCATCATCCCATTCATCATCTATATGTACATCTTCATCTTGTGAATCTAATTGTTCTTGTTTTTTTTTTTTTGGATCTTCATCATAATCAAATTCAGAGTAATCATAATCTGCATCTAAACTAATAATATTTTTCATAAAAGTTTCACCTTATATATTTTTATATAAATAGAAAGTGGGAATGGCAGGATTCGAACCTGCGACCTCTCGATTATCAGTCGAGTGCTCCAACCAGACTAAGCTACACTCCCGTATATGTATTAAATTAAGAAAAGCATATAAAAATATTTCTATTCTAAAATATTTAACTTGACAAACAAATAAAAACCCTTCTTTTTCTTAATATATATAGCTAAGAAAAATATTGTTTTTTTTTAAAGCCCGGTAGTGTAGTGGCCAAGCATGTCAGGCTTTGGACCTGGCGACAGGAGTTCGAATCTCCTCCGGGCTATCTAATATTTTTTTTTACTTTTTAAAAAAATTGTGAATATATATGGTATTTGGATTATTTAAAAAAAAAGATAAAACAGAAAAACAAAAAGAAGAAAAAACAATAGATTTTCAAAATTCTAAATATCCAGAAGAAACTTGTGCCCTTTGTAGCCAGAAAGGTTGTGATAAAAAATGGGGCGGACAATATTGGCATAAAAAATGTTTAAGATCAACAAAAGGTATGGCAAAAGGAATGATTTAAGAATAAAGATATTCTTTTATTTTACCTTTTATAATATTTATATTATTTAAATAAACATTTAAAGAATTTTCAAGTCTTGAAGCTTCTAAATTAAATTCTTTTGCTCTACCAGCAATTAAATACTCTTCATCTTTTTGTTTTTCAATAACTTCTAATTCTTTTCTTACAGTTATATATCTTTTTAGAGTCATATGATAATAACTATAATTATCCATCATATCACTAAATAATTTTCTTGTAACATCATCTTTGTAGATTTGTCTTCCTTCAAAGATAAACTTACCTTGTTGTTTTGCACCAATTTTCTTTCCAGAAACAACCTCTGCAATCAACATCAAATGTTGTTCAAGCCAATCTATTGATTTTGAACGATAGTTTTTAAAATCAGTAATTACTTTTTCTCTAGGTTTTTTAATATCAGAAATTAATTGTTCATCAATTTCTATACTTTCAACAACTCTTCTCTTAAATAGTTTAAACATTTCTTTCCACCAAAATTGTTAGTAAAATAAATTTTATATATATAATGTATAAATATATTTAAAAACCAATTGTTATACAAAAATAATTGTTTTTCTTTAAAAAAATACACTTTACAAACTTTTCTTAAAATTAAAAAATAATTTTATAAGTTAAATTTTTTTTGAAGTTTGTTTTTAACAATGATTTCTTTTAAATTTTTAAAAAGTTCTTTTGGAGAAACAGAAATAATATCGAAATTACATAACTTTGACCAAGAAACATCTCCTTTATATCTTGGAAGCACATGAAAATGAAGATGTTTAATGCTTTCTCCTGCAACATCTCCTACACTACATCCAATATTATATCCTTGAGGTTTCATATATAGATCTAAAGCATATATTGAAAGATCAATTAAGTTAAATAATTCTTCTCTTTCTTTTGAAGTCAAATCAATTATGTGGTTTACATGTCTTTTTGGAATTACAAGAAGATGTCCTTCACCATAAGGATATTTATTTGTTTGAAGATAAACTTTTTTTGTAGAAAGAATTAATTCTTCTTTAGAAGTATTACAAAAAATACATGTTTTAGGATTAAAACTATTTTTTTTAGATTTAGAAGTTATATACTCCTTTCTCCAAGGAGCATATAAAATATCGTGTTTTAATACCATGAATATCTATCTTTAAATCTTTTAAATATTTTGTACGCTATAAAAGTTACTAAAATTAAAACTATATATTTTATTAAAACCCAGATTAATAGATAGAAAATATAACCTATATGAGTTATGTTAAATAAAACATAATAGTCTTTTAAGAAAGAAAAGTAACTTATAACAACTAAAAGAGATTCTAAGATAAATAAAAAGATTGATAAACCAAAGATAGATCTAAATATTTTATCAAAAGATAATTTCTTAACAACTGCTTGATAAGCATACATAAAGTATAATAAGAAGAAAGTTAGTAAGAATAATAGATTATATAGATAATATGCCATTGAAAAATTGGTATTGTATATTATTAATGCTGGCGCGGTTGTATAAACTGAAAACTTTATTAAAAAATCACAAAAAATTACAAATGATAAAATAAATAACATAAATAATAAGAAATGACTAAAATTATTAAAAGATAAGAATTCTCTAAAACCACTCTTTTGTTTTTTAACAGGTTTTTTTAAAACAGGTTTTGAGGGTTTTTTTGCAATAACCTTTATTGGTTTTTTTACAGATGTTTTAGATTTTAAAACCGGTTTTTTTGTTTTTGTTTTTTTAATATTTTTTTTAGCAGCCATATATAATCATCATTAATATTTAGAACAGTTTTATTTAAAAAGATTTGTTTTTTTCTAAAATTTTTAAAATTTCATTTTTTGCTATTTCTGAGATTAATTTTCCATCAAAAGCATTATTTGTTTTTGACATAACCCTTCCCATAATAAGACCAATTGCTCTTTCTTTTTGAGTAATAACAACTTCTTTATTTTCTAAAATTACATCTAAAATTATTTTTTTTAAATCGTTTTCTGAAAAATCTTCTTTTTTATTTTCTAAAATATACTTTTCTAAAAAAGAAGGGTTATTTACAAAACTTATAAAAACAGTTAAAAATTTATTTTTTGGAAGAATTTTTTCAATATCTTTATATGAAAAGAAATCAATTAATATCTTTTCAGAAACATCTTCTAAATCAATTTTATTTTCTCTTGAAGCACTAATTAAATCTTCAAGTAAAAAAACAGAAAGGAAGGTAGGATTTATTTTATAATTAATTACTAATTTTTCAAAAATAGGAGCATAGTTACTTAAACTCATTTTTTCAGTCAATTGAGAACTTAATTTAAATTTTTCTATATATAATTTTTTTCTTTCATTTAAAGATAAAGGAATTTCTTTTTTTGCAGAAGATAAAATTTCTTTTGTAAAAACAACAGGAGATAAATCTGTTTCAGGATACATTCTTGAAGATGTTGATAAAGATCTTTGATATTCTGTATTAAACTCTAGATTAACAGCTCTTGTTTCTTTTAAAACACCTAAGAATAATTTATTTAATCTATCTTCTAGAACCATTTTCACAGAATCAATTTCTTCTTTAGAAGAAAAAACAATTATAAATGAATCATTTTCTTTTAAAGAAAAATCTTGTTTAATATTGTTTATTTCTTTTTCTGTAATTCCATAGTTTGGAAGTTCATCTAGATGGAACAATCCTTTTAAAGTGGTTCTAATTTTTAAAAAATTTGCAAGTTCACTTCCAAGTCGTCTGTTAGGTTGAATCTCTTTTCCTAAAAATCCTTTAAAAGAAGGAAGAACAAACAAATAAGCATTTTTCTTCTCTTTAAAAGAGTTATTAACTATTTTTGAATCACAATTTTTAAAAATATTATTTATTTCTTTTGCCTCTAAAGAAAAAGAAGATATTTTTTTATTTAATAATTCTTTTTTGATTTCAATAAGACTTAATTGACGAATTATTTCTCTATTAATAATTTCTGGAATAGATTCTAAATCCTGACAACCTTTAATCTCTACACGAGCACCCTCTTTTATAGAAATATTAATGTCTTGTCTAATAGATCCAAGTCCTCTTTTAGTTTTTCCAGTAGATCTAAATATTTGTCCAACATATTTTGCAACTTGTTTTACTTGATCAGGAGTGTGCATATCATGCCAAACAACTAACTCAATTAAAGGAATACCTAGTCTATCTAATGAATAAGTAACTTCATTATCTTTCCTTTCAATAGCTCTAGCAGCATCTTCTTCAAGTAAGATTTTATCAATTCTCACTTTTCCAAAATCAAAATCAAGATAACCATCTGTTGAAATCATAATTGTTCTTTGAAAACCAGAAACATTAGAACCATCAATAACTTGCTTTCTCATAACATAAGAAGTATTTAATATAGAGGAATTTGTTAAAAAAGATATTATTAAAGAAATTTTTAAAGCTTCTTGATTAATACTTAATGGAGGTTGAGAATCAGATTCAACCAAACAATTACATGAATTATAAAAATGATATTTAAATAATTTTTTTTTATCTTGTTCTTCTTTTGCAGTTAAATCAAAATCTCCAGTTTCAGAAGAAACTGCTCTTAATTTTCTTAAAATAATCTTATCAGGTTTGATATTTTCTTTAATAAGTTTAGATCTACAATTACAAAAAAGTTTATTTGTATCAAGCTGCTGATGAAGCTCAAGACCACACATAAGCCCTAATTCTTTATAATCTAAATTTTTAGTTATCATATTAAATCAATATTTTTAAAAAATCAAATAGATTCTTCATAATATTCTGGAACTTCCTTGTCTGTAATTTCTCCAGAAATATTTTTTTTCATATAATTTATTATATCTTCTCTTTTATTAAATTTTTTTAAAGCAATTCCAAGTTTTATTAAAGCAACTTCAGGAAGCATATCATGACTATCAAGATATTCTCCACCAGCATTAGCTATATATCTTAAATTAGCATATACTTTTCCATTAACTCTTCCAAATAAACATTGAGAAGATAAAATAACAACAATTCCTTTTTCAGTTGCTTTTTTAATATGTAAGACCCATTGATACTCTGCTGGAAGTTTTTCTTTATCTTCTTGGCCTGTTGGAACATGACCTAAACCAGTCCCTTCTAAAATAATTCCTTTATATCCTTTTTCTATATACCAATCAATTATTGAAGGATCAGAATTAGGATATAATTTTATAAGTGCTGTTTTTTCTTCAAAAAAATTATTTAAAATAGGTTTTTTATTTTTATTTTTTAAATTTTCTTTATCTAAATTATATTTTATTTTTCCATCTAAATAAACTTTACAAATAGCTTGAGAATTAATAGCTTTAAAAGCATCTCTTCTAGAAGTATGCATTTTTCTTGATTTTACTGAATTTATAACTTCACAATAATCATCATTTATTGAACCATGCATAACTGTAAAAACACCTGGAATCTTTTCTTTAATAAAAATAGATGCACAAATAAGGTTTTGAGAACCATCAAAGCTTGCTCTATCTGGAGATCTTTGAGCACCAACTAAAAGAACTGGTTTATTTATATTTTCTATCATAAAAGAAAGAGCAGAACCTGTAAAACTTAAAGTATCTGTTCCGTGAGTTATTATTATTCCATCAATAGTATCATCAATTAAATATTTATAAACAATTTCAGATAATTTTTGCCAATCTTTATAATAGATATCTTCGCTTGCTTTAATAAAAGGAGATTCTATTTTTTTAATATTTATTATATTTTCTATTTCTGGAGTGGTTGAAATTATTTCTTCTGGGGTTCTACACATAGTAACAGCACCAGTTACATAATCAACATGTGTTCCGATTGTTCCACCAGTTCCAATATATACTATATTTGGTAAATCTTTATTTTCTTTTGTTTTTTTAGAAGTTATTTTTCCTAAAGATACTTTTTCATCTAAAATTTCTATTTTTTTAATATCTTTTTGTAAAATACCTATATTATAACCATTATCTATTAGTTTTAGCTTAATTATTTCATCTGTAAATTCAATAAGATTACCTTTATATATAATTTCTTTTTTTTCTGAATTTAAAGTTACATTTATAACTTTACCAATATCTTTTGTAGTTATTTTTATCATTTAAAATCACATATATAATATACATACAAAACAAATATAAGACTTTATTTTAGAATTTATTTATGAACATTAATTTTTCTATTACTTAAAACAAAATTATGCCCTGTATATATTAATATAAAAATTATAATTGTAGATATTAATTT
>CALBUD010000042.1 GCA_937968065.1 Candidatus Iainarchaeum sp.
AATATTTATTTTTTCTAAATTTTCTTTTAAATAATTTTCTTGATCACTATAATTTATTCCAATAAAGTTTATGTTTTCTTTTTTTGAAAAATAATTATTATTTTCTAAAACAATAATATTTGTTTTATTTAGAATTTCTTCAACTTTTTCTTTTCCATAAATAAATTCATGGTTTCCATAAACAAAAAAGATTGGGATATTTTTATCTTTTGTAATTTCTAAAGTGTCTAAAGAAATTTTTCCAGGTCTATCAAATAAATCACCAGTAATTACAATGTAATCTGGATTTATTTTTTCTATTTTTTTATAAATATTTTCAAATCTGTTTTTAGAATTACTTCCAAATAGATGAAGATCTGTTATATGAACTATTTTTAAATTATTTTCTAATTTATTATTTTCTATATTAATTATCTTTTCAGAATATGTATGTGCGTTTATAAAAGATAATATAAATAACATTAAACTTATAATAATTAAAAAATATCCAAAAATTTGATTCTGAACATTTATCTTAAATAAAAATTTGATTAATTCTAAAATTAAAGTTATAGAGGTAAACATTAAAATAAACCCAAATAAAAGAAAAGAAAGATTATACAGACCTTGTGTAAAATAATTAGTTATATATGTTTGAATAAAATTACTTACAATCACAAGTAAAAAAAAAATAGTTGCTATAATTATTGGTTTTAGAGAGTTATTAATATCTAAATATTCATAGACTTTATTTAGAGAAAAAGTAAATCCAAAAAAATATAAACTTAAAAAAAATAAAAGAATTACTATTAATAATAAAACTGATTTCATAATTATTCATTATTTTTTAATAAATATTATATATTCATTTACTTTATATTTCTTTCTTATTTTTAAATGTTTTTGTTATTTTAAATATGATTTCTTTATCATATATTTATAAACATTTACTAACCATATTATATAGTGAAAAACATATGTATGAAGATAGAATTTTAAAAGAAATAAAAAAATTAAAAGAAAAGATAAGTGTAGAAAAAGATTCTCCTCTTGCTTTACAGATACCAGAAGGTCTTAAACAATATACCACAGAAATTTTAGAAGAATTAAAAGATTTTAAACCAGTTTTGTTTGTTGATCCTTGTTTTGGAGCATGTGATATTAAAGATCAAGAAGCTATTAACTTTGGATGTAAATCATTAGTTCATTTTGGACACACCTTTATGAATAAACCTTTAATTAATACTTATTTTGTTCCTGTAGGATATATTTTTTCAGAAGAAGAAAAAGAATATATAGTTACAGAAGTTAAAAAATTAAATTTAAAAAAAATAAATCTTGTAACAACAATTAATTTTTTAGAAGATGTTTTAAAAATTAAAGAAGAATTAAAAAAAGATATAGAAATATTAGAAAGTAAAGAAACCATGCATGTTAGAGCACATATGGTTCTTGGTTGTGATTCTTCAACAGTTATTGATAAAGAAAATCCTATAGTGTACATTGGAGATGGAGATTTTCATCCAAATAATCTAGGTTTTGTTTTTGAAGATAGAGAAATATATGTTATAAACCCTATTTTAAGAGAAACAAAAAAATTAGAAATAAATGATAAGTTTGTAAAACAAAGATATGGTCTTGTTTCAAAAGCTTTAGTTTCAAAAACATTTGGCATTTTAGTAAGTTCAAAACATGGACAATTTAGATTAAGATTTGCAAGACATATTCAAGAAAAATTAGAAAAATTAGGTAAAAAAGTATATATTTTAGCTTCAGATTATATAAGAGAAGATTATATTTTAGGAATGAAAATTGATTGTTATGTTAACACAGCATGCCCTAGAATCTCTTATGATGATTTTCAAAATTTTAAAAAACCTATAATAACACCTCAGGAGGTATCGTTACTTGAAGACATGTCAAAAGAATTAAAAGTTGATCAGATAAGAGAACTTGAAAATTATTATTCTTGATAATATTTTTAAAAAATAGAGAAAAAAAGAAAAAAATATTTTTCTTTTATTAATGTTCGTGACTTCCAATTTCTTTTTCAGTAAACAAATAATCTTTTAGTTCTTTTGAAAAAGTTGGATCATTTCTTCTAAGCCATTCAATTAACATTGCTGCATGTTCCTTTTCCTCATCTCTGTTATGTTCTAAGATTTTTCTAAGTTCCGGATTTTTTGTAGCATCAATTCTTTGTTGATAAAAGTCAACAGCTTCAAGCTCTTCTCTTAAAGAATCAATTGCTCTTCTAAAATCAAGTGTTTTTTCAGAAAGTTTTGATGTTTCTTCATATGTCATATTTTAATTCACCTCTTTTAAGTATAATAATATTGTATAAAAGTTTATTTAAAGTTATATTTTTTAAAAAAAATAAAGATTATTTATGAAAGTTATAAAAGATAAAAGAATTGTTGTGGGTGTTTCAGGTGGTGTTGATTCTATTGTCTCACTTGTTCTTTTAAAAAAACAAGGGTATACACCAATTGCAGTATCTTTAGCTTTACCTATATGGGAAAGTCCTAAAAATATTGATAAAGAAAATGCTTGTTGTACAATAGATTCTTTAGCTTTAGTTTCTTCTGTTTGTAAATCTTTAGATATTAATCATTATATTTATGATGTTAAAAAACAATTTAAAGAAACTGTTGTTAAATATTTTTTAAAAGAATTAAAAAACGGAAGAATTCCAAATCCTTGTATCTATTGTAATTTAGAACATAAGATAAAACATTTAATAGAATGGGCAGATCTTAATGGTATTGAAAAAATAGCAACAGGTCATTTTGCTTCTAAAAAATATAATCAAAAAACTAAAAAATATGAACTTGTAGAATCTAAAGATAAAGAAAAAGATCAAACTTATATGCTTTCTATGCTTCCACAAGAATGGATAAAAAGAATGGAGTTTCCAATATCTTCAAAAACTAAACAAGAAGTTTGTATAATTGCTGGAGAAAACAATTTAGATGTTTTTGTTAAAAAAAAACAAAGTCAAGATTTTTGTTTTGCAAACAGAAGTTCTTTAACAGAATTTATAAAAGAAAGTTTAGGAAAAAATCCTGGACCAATAATTGATGAAGATGGAAAATATCTTGGAGAACATAAAGGTTTATGGTTTTATACAAGAGGTCAAAGAAAAGGTCTTGGTTTTCCTGAAAAATATTTTGTAAAAGATTTTAATAGAGATAAAAATATTATTTATGTTACAAAAAAACAAACACCAATATCTTCTAAAGAAATTAATGTGATTGATTATAGTTTTATTGAAGGAAATGATTTTTTAAAAAACAAAAAAGAAATAAAATTGAAAGCAAAGATAAGGTATGGTCAAGAAAAACAAGATTGTTTGCTTTATCCTGATATTAAAAAAAAAAAATTAAAAGTTATTTTTAAAAATCCCCAAAAGTTTGTAACTATTGGTCAATTTTGTGTTTTCTATAAAGGTAAAGTTTGTCTTGGTGGAGGAATCATCGATTCTTTTAAATAGTTCTTTTTTTAAAAATAAAAAATTATTTAAGATTTTCAAGAAGTTTTATTCTTTCAAGATATTTTTCTTTTCCATCTCTTAAGTAAACAAACCTATACATTGAAATTAAATCTTTAATTGATATTATTTTTATTTCTTTTTTGTTTCTTTTAATTATTTCATAATCTTTTTTTTCAAATATTTTAAAAGAAATAGGATCGTTTTTCTCATTTATTAAAAGAAATTCAATTTCATAACCATTTTTATCAAAAGTTATTGCTTTTTTTTTTATTGTGAATATTAGTTCTTTTCCAAATATTTTTTTAATTTTTTTTTTATCTTCTTCTTTTATACAAAAATCAATATCTTTTGTTTTTTTAATAATTTTTCTTAGAAATAAAGACGTTCCACAGGTAAGAAAATAATCAATATTATTTTCTTCCAGTTTCTTAGAAATTTCAAAAATTGTTTCAATCATTTCTTCTTCTTTTTAACAGTTTTATTTTTTATAACTTTTTTTGGTCTCAGCTTAACTATTAATAATATTATTGCTAAAATTATAACTAATAATATAAAAATAGTTATAAAATTATAAGTTCCAGTTCCATATCTAATATCATCTTGAACAACTAGAATACATTCACAATTAACTCTATCTAGTCTATATCCTGGGCCACATTCTATTTTACATGGAATTATATCTTGGTGATCAACACACTGACATGTCTCTTCATCAAGATATTGTATATCTGGATTACATGTAATATTACAATCAATTGGATCTATAATAACATCTACACACACACAATCATCAGTATTTAATATTTGATTTTCACCACAAGTTATGTTACATAGGTCTACTGGAAGATTATTATCAGGAGGAGTTATTTCTTTAGGAGTGTTTTGATCAGGAACATTAGGTGAACTGTCTTTTTCTTTAGCACTTATTTGAAATTCTGAAAAAGAAGGAATTTCTGAAAGATAGATATAAAAACCATTTTCTAACTTTTGCATTCCAGTTTCTAAAAGAACATATTTCCCATTTTCATAATGATAAAGATTAATTTTATCATGAGAGGTATTTTTAGCTGTTAGCCAAGTTGTTGGTATTTTAAACTTTAAAATATAATCTTCTCCTTCTAAAGATTTTGAAGTTTTAATATCATAACATCCATAACTTTTATCTAAAGTTGAAGAACAGTTTTTTTCAATAACTGTAAAATGATCAATACTTCTTCTAACTCCATTCTTTAAAGCACTTATTTCTAAAAATTCTATTGGTAAAAATTCAAAATCAAGTTGTATTTCTTCATAATTTAAATTATTTAAAGTTATTTCAATTGGTTTTTCATTTATTTTTGATAATAAACCAATAGTATAATATTTTGAAAAAGTTTTTGTTTTTAAAATATTATTCTTATATTCTTTTTTAAAATATAAAAGATCGTCTGAAAAATTATCTGCTTTTATATCTTCATTTAAATAATTATATTCATCTTCATTATAGATTAATAAAGAGTCAATATCTATTTTATGTCCGTTATTATAAAACTTAAATTTTATAGGTTTATAAACCTCTATAAAAGAATCTTGACTTTCAGTCAAAGACAATTTATCTAAAGAAACTGTTGATTCTTTAATAGTTATTTTAGAATCTTTATTTGTTATGTGATTTTGAGAACATTTATTAAGATTAATATTTTTTAAATTTAATTCTGTTTGATTTTCTGTATATATACAAAAAGGAGTGTTATTTGAATTTATTTGTATTTCATTAACTCCTAAAATAGAATTATTTACGTTTAGTAATCTATAATTATTAGTATTTAGAGTTATTGTTTCATTTGATTGAACTATTTTTACAATTAATCCTTCAGAATTAATTATTTCAAAACCTCTTACAAGACTAGAAGTTTTATTATTTAAAATATTAACTGTTGAAACAAAAATGTTTGTATCATTAAAATACATTCCATATGTCTCTAAATCTCCTTTAATTTCAGAAAGATTTATTTCAATAAATGATCCTATATTACTTTTATTTGAAAATATACCATAACTTTTAGAATGTTCAAAACCTATTTTATTAATATTAATTTTTGCAGAAGTTACAAGAGTTGATTGATTTATAAGATTAATACCTTTAACTTCTTGAAAACCATCTAAATTATTTATGTTTGTTTCTCCTGCTAAGATAATTAAAGAAGAGTTATTATCTAGAAAAATTCCGTTTGTATATTTTTTTCCTTGAACATCTGTTATTGTTATTGGAGAAGTTGAGGTTAGATTTGAGTTTAAAAGTTTAATTCCATTCAAGATTGCTGTAGAATCTGTACTTGTAGATTTTATGTCATTTATAATTAAGTTTCCTTCTTGAATTTTAATATCATCTGAATATTTTATTTCAAGTGCATTTATCTCTTTATTTGCTTTCCTTATACTTTCTATGTTTATGTTTCCTTTTAAGGTTATATTTTCAGAATTATTTATTAATATTACAGATAAAGCTTCTCCCGAATCGTATTGATCTTGAATATCATGTGCATTAATGTTTTCTAAAATTATATTTTCAGAATCTGTTATCATTATTGCATTTTTAGAATTACTTGTGATATCTATATTTTTAATCAATATAGCTTCTGAACGAGTTACAACTATTCCTGCTGTTGTTGAGATTTGTGAAGTTATAAATACATTTTCATTTTCTCCTATTAGAAATATATTAGACATATCAGCAATAATTATTTGTTCTTGATATGTTCCTTCACACACAATTAGATTTGCACTTGTTATTCCTTGTGATTTTATATCAAGTATAGCAAGTGATGTTGAATTATAAGTAGGTGTTTGACATTGGGGTGATTGTCCTGAAACTCCATCTCCTATATAAAAAGTGGGTGTAAAAGCAAAAAGGTTGTTTGCAAAAAACAAAATTAAAAAAATAAGTAGAATATACATTTTTTTCATTATTGATTAATCTCCTTTAGTATATTATTAATAAATAATTAAAATTATAAACAAAAAGATAAATATAAACTTATGAAAGCAAAAAAAATCTCTA
>CALBUD010000043.1 GCA_937968065.1 Candidatus Iainarchaeum sp.
AATAAGAAAAAATAAAAGTAAAAATCAATTATTTTCTTGCATATTTACTTTTATAACCAATATATTTCTTTCTAATATGAGCATCTTTACTTTTTCCTGTATCTGATTCTTCTTCAGCAGGCATTTTTTTAATATTATTTTTTACAGGTACATTTCCTGCGTTAATTAAAATAATATCATCTGCAGATATAACTTTATTATAAGGTATACTATGCTCAGTTATAATTTTTTTTGCTTCTAATTTAGAATTTACTTTTAAAGGTTGTGTTGTAATAGTTTCTATAACACCTTGCTCTATATTTACTATTAAATCATGTACTTTTCCTCTATAAGTAGCATCTGTTTGGTATATATCCATACCAAATAATTTAGATATTCTTGTTGTCATTTTAACTCCTCCAATAAAATAAATATTAATTTTATAATATAGTGTTATACAAAAGATTTATATATCTATTTATTTAAAATAACCTTAAATTTAATAATAAACAGTTTATTTTTCAAACATCTATTAAAAAAAATAAATTAAAATTAATTATTTATTACAAGAAGTACGGGGTGTTAGTTATTTTATAAATTATCTAATGGATTTTTAATAATTTTTAATTTATTTGTGTTTACTTTTGTATATATTTGTGTAGTGTTTAGATTGGAATGTCCTAAAAGTTGTTGTATATACCTTATATTTACATCATTTTCAAGAAGACTTGTTGCAAAAGAGTGTCTTAAAGTGTGTGGAGATACTTTTTTTAAAATACCTGCTCTTTTACTAGCTATTTTTAAAAATTTTTGAACAGTATCAACAGATAATGGTTTTCCTTGAGAATTACAAAATAAATATTCTGAAATAATACTTTTATTTCTTATTTTTAAATATTCTGTATATTCTTCAACCCATTTTTTTGAGAGAATAATAATTCTATCTTTATTTCCTTTTCCAGAAACAACTTTTCCTGTATATTCATTAAAATCAAGATCATTTATCTTCATTATCATACATTCGGATATTCTTACTCCTGTTGAAAATATAAATTGTGTTATTAATTTATTTCTTTTGTTTTTTATATTTTCTAAAAGTAAAATTAATTCTTTAGAAGTTAGAACAATAGGTATTTTATTTGATTTTTTTGGAAGTTTAATATTTATTTCTAAATCTTTTTTTAAAAAATTTGTATAGAAATGTTTTATTGCAGAAAGTACAAGATTCATAGTTGTACTTTCAACTTTTTTTTCTGTTTTTAAAAAAGAAAGATATTCTATAACATCGTCGCTTTTAATAGTTAATAAATCTTTTTTTATAAATTTATAAAATAAAGAGACATACATAGAGTAAGTTTCTATGGTTTTTAGACTATACCCTTCTATATTTAATTCATTTTTAAATTTATTTATTAATTTGATGTTTTCATCTATTTTTTCCATATTTTAATTCATTTTTAATTTTCGATATAATCATGTATTTTATGTTTTATATAGAATAAAATACACAGATTATTTTATATAATGTTTTATTTAAATCTATTTAAACACACATATATACATAATATATTTTATAATCTAAAAAAAACAAATCATGTGTTTTGTTATTTGAACCAATTACTATAAAAATAAAACAGGGTACTATATTAAAATAATTATAATTTTTTTTAAAAAGGTTTTTTTATGGTTTTTGGAAAAATACAAATATATACTGGTGATGGTAAAGGAAAAACTACTGCTGCTATTGGATTATCAATTAGAGCAGTTAGAAGAAATGCAAAAGTATATTTTGTTCAATTTTTAAAAAAACAAAGAACAGGAGAACAAAAAACATTATCTAAAATAAAAAACATTGTTTTCAAAAGATTTGGGTTTAAAGAATTTATAATAAATAATCAAATTTTAAAAGAACATAGAGAAACAACAGAACAAGCAATAAAATATATAGACTCTATTTTAAAAACAAAAAAAATAAATATTTTAGTTTTAGATGAATTAAATGTTATTTTATACTATAAATTAATTACATTAAAAAAAATAAAAGAAATAATTAATATTTGTAAACAAAAAAATATAGAATTAATAATTACAGGTAGAAAATTAAATAAAAAACTAATAGATTTAGCAGATTTAGTAACAGAGATGAAAGAAATAAAACATTATTTTCCTTTACTAAAAGCAAGAAAAGCAATTGAATTTTAATTTAATAAAAAAGGGGTTTTAATTATGAATATGGTTTTAAAAATTAAAAAAATTACACAAGTTAAAAAAAGAACTGGAGAAATTGTTGATTTTAATAAATTAAAAATAAGAAATGCAATATTAAAAGCAATGAAATCAGTAGATGAAGTTAATGAAAGTTTATTAGATGTAGTTGTAGAAAAAACCATTTTAGTTTTAGAATCAAAATTTATTAATAAAATTCCTTCTGTTGAAGATGTTTCAGACGCTATTGAATATGTTTTAATCGCAACCGAGATTACAAATGTTGCAAAATCATTTATTCTTTATAGAGAGGAAAAAAGAAAATTAAGAGAAACAAAAGAAGAAACAAAAGATATAGAGATTGTAAAAGAGTTAAAAGAAAAAAAAATTACTTTATCAAAACAAGCAACAAATGTTTTAAATAATTCATATGTTTTTAAAGATTTAGGACTAATCATTTTTTTAGATAGATATTCTTTAAAAACAAAAAGAAATGAAATTGAAGTTGGTGATTTAATAATCACAATTATTAAAGAAGATTTTAAATATCCAAAAAAAGATCTAGGCATTGTAAAAAATATTGAAAATAATAAACTTATTTTACATATGATAACAGGAATTTATGCAGATGATTTTTATAAACACGAATTCGTGCAAGAAATTAGTAAATGTGAAAAACCACAAGAATCTGTTTTTGATACATATAAAAGAGTTTCAAAAGCTGTTGCAAAAGTAGAAAAAGATGATTTTTTAAAAACAAAATGGTTTGAAGAATTTTATGACCAATTAAAAAATAATCATATCTCTCCTGGAGGAAGGATTCTTTCAGGTGCTTCAATTGATGATTTAGGATATACATCAAACTTAACTTTATATAATTGTTATGTAATACCTTCTCCAAAAGATTCAAGAAAATCAATTATTAAAGATTCAGCGCATCAAATGGTTGAAATTTTTTCAAGAGGTGGTGGGGTTGGTATGTCTTTATCAAGTTTAAGACCTGCTTATGCTTATGTCAAAGGAGTTCATGGAAGATCTTCTGGATCTGTGTCATGGGGTGGACTTTATTCTTTTCTAACAGGACTTATAGAACAAGGTGGTTCTAGAAGAGGAGCTTTAATGTTAATGCTTGATGATTGGCATCCTGATATTTATTCTTTTATTGATTCAAAAACAAAAACAGGTGTTTTAGAACATGCAAATATATCTGTAAAAGTATCTGATGAATTAATGGAAGCTGTAAAAAATGATGGAGATTGGTATCTTGAATTTCCAGATCATGAAAACCCAAATTATTCTGAAATATACGATCAAGAATGGGATGGTGATTTAAAAACTTGGAAAGAAAAAGGATATCCTACAAAAATATTTTCAAAAATAAAAGCAAAAGAACTTTGGAGAAAAATAATTAACTCTGCATGGAAATCAGCAGAGCCTGGTGTTGTTTTCATGGAGAGATACAATAAATTAAGTAATAGTTATTATTTTAATAAAATTGTTGCAACTAATCCTTGTGGAGAACAAGGACTTCCTCCATGGGGTGTCTGTAATCTTGGACACCTATATCTAGCATCTTTTGCAGATAAAGTTGGAGAAGATGATGTTGGTCCTATTTATGAATTTAATTGGGATAAATTAAAAAAATCTGCAAGAGTTTTAACTAGATTTTTAGATAACATTATAGATTTAACTCCTTACTTTTTTGAAGAAAATGAAAAAATTCAAAAATCTGAAAGAAGAGTTGGTGGGGGAACTTTAGGTCTTGCAGAATTACTTATAAAATTAAGAATTGTTTATGGTTCTCAAGAAAGTTTAAAATTTATTGATGAACTTTATAAAACAATAACTTGTGAAATGTACACAACTTCTGCATTAATAGCAGAAGAAAAAGGTTTCTTTCCAAAATATGATAAAAATAAATTTTTAAACAGTGGATTTGTAAGAGAACTTCCTTTAGAGGTTCAAGAAAAAATAAAAGAAAAAGGGATTAGAAATGTTACATTAACAACTCAAGCACCAACAGGATCAACTGGAACCATGCTTGGAACCTCAACAGGTATTGAACCTTATTTTGCTTTTAAATATTATAGACAATCAAGATTAGGTTTCCATGAAGTTAATGTTCCTTTAGCAGAAGAATATTTAAAAAATGGGGAATTACCAGATTTCTTTATATCTGCAATGAGTTTAACTCCTGATGATCATATAAAAGTACAAGCAGCTATACAAAAATGGACTGATTCTTCTATAAGTAAAACTGCAAATGTTCCTTCTGATTTTACTGTTGAACAAACAGAAGAGCTTTACATTAAAGCATATAATCTTGGTTGTAAAGGTGTTACAATTTATAGAGATTCTTCAAGAGATGAACAAGTTCTTTCAACAAATAAAGATCAAGAAAAATTAAATCAAGAAGCTATTGATAAAAAAACAGATGCCAAAACTAATAAAAATAAAATACAAAAACAAACAGAAATTGTTGAAGAAAAAAAAGAGTCTGTAGTTTATGGAGATGATACTGGAAACACCTGTCCTTCTTGTAAACAAGGAAAAATGATAAAGTTAGGTGGTTGTACAGAATGTTCTGCAGGGTGTGGCTTTAAAGGTTCTTGTGATTTAAAAACATAAAATAAAAAATAGTTTTTAAATATAAATTAAAAAGTGATTAAAAAATGATAAATGTAAAAAAATTAACCGAAAGTGCAAAAATTCCAGAAAAAAATCATGAAAACGATGCTGGTTTTGATTTATTTTCTGATGAAGACATAATAATACCATCTATGGAAAGAAGAGTTATAAAAACAGGAATTTCTATATCTTTAGAAAATAATTTTGAAAATAATTTTTCAGCATATTTAAGAATAGCACCAAGATCTGGAATGGCCGTTAAAAAAGGAATTAATGTTTTTGCAGGTGTTGTTGATTTAGAATATAGAGGAGAAATCATGGTTTGTCTTTTTAACTCTTCAAAAGAAAACATTGAAATTTTAAAAGGAGATAAAATCGCACAAATGATACCAACAATTATTTTAAAACAAGAAATTAAAGAAGTTGATTCTTTAGATGATACTGAAAGAGGAGAAAAAGGATTTGGATCTTCTGGTAGGTAATCAAATATTGTTTCTAAAATTTAAGCAACACCTTTCTCTGTTTTCTTTTTTGTTTCTTTTTTTACATTATTAATTTCTTTAATTGAATCTTCTAAATATTTTTCTGTAATTGTTAATTTTTTTTCTTTTCCAGAAATATTCTCTCTTAAAACTTTCATACCGCTATTTCTAATAATTTCTTCAATGTGTGCTCCTGAAAACCCTTCTGTTTCTTTTACAATTTTTTTTATATTTATTTTTCCTTCTACTTTCATTTTAGATAAATAAACATTAATAATTTGTTCTCTTGATTTTTCATCAGGCAAAGGAATTTCTAATTTTACATCAAATCTTCCTGGTCTTAAAAAAGCAGGATCTACAATATCAATTCTGTTTGTAGCACCAATAATAATAATGTCTTTTAATTTAGATATTCCATCCATTTCTGTTAAAAGTTGAGCAACAACATTTTTTGAAACCCCAGAAAGATCTTGGTTATTTCTGTGTGAGGTTATAGCATCAATTTCATCAAAAAAAATAATTGATGGAGCTACTTGTCTTGCTTTTTTAAAAACATCTCTTATTTTTTTTTCAGATTCTCCAACCCATTTATTAAATATCTCTGGCCCCTTTATAGATATAAAATTTGCAGAACTTTCATTTGCAATTGCTTTTGCAATCATTGTTTTACCAGTGCCTGGAGGGCCATATAAAAGAACTCCAGAAGGAGGATTTATTCCAATTTCTTTAAATTTCTCTACATATTTTAAAGGCCATTCAATCATTTCTTTAAGTTTGTTTTTTTGTTTTTCAAGACCACCAATATCGTCCCAAGAAACTGAAGGGATTTGAACTTGAACCTCTCTTAAAGCAGATGGTTCTACAACATTCAAAGCGTCCAAGAAATCTTGCTGAGTTATAATTAATTTATCTAAAACTTCTCTTGATAAATATTTTCCACTTTCTTTATTAATCAAAGGCATCAATCTTTTAATAGCTTTTAAGGCAGCTTCTTTACAAAGAGCTGAAATATCTGCTCCTGAAAAACCATTTGTAATTTCAATAATTTCATCTATATTTAAATTCTCAATAGGCATACCTCTTACATGCACCATTAATATTTCTTTTCTTGCATGTTTATCAGGAACTGAAATTTCAATTTCTCTATCAAATCTTCCTGGTCTTCTTAAAGCAGGATCAATAATTTCTGGCATATTTGTGGCAGCAATAACTACAACTTGTCCTCTTGCAGTTAATCCGTCCATTAAAGTTAAAAGTTGAGCAACAATTCTTTTTTCTGTTTCTCCATGTATGTTTTCTCTTTTAGGAGCAATAGCATCAATTTCATCTATAAAAATAATTGCAGGTGCGTTTTCTTCTGCTTCTTTAAAAATATTTCTTAAATTTTCTTCAGATTTTCCATAAACTCCAGAAACAATTTCTGGACCGTTAATAGTTATGAATTTTGCATCAGTTTCAGAAGCAACTGCTTTTGCAAGAAGAGTTTTTCCAGTTCCTGGAGGTCCATATAACAAAACACCTTTTGGAGGAGAGATTCCTAATTTTTTAAAAACTTCTGGTCTTTTTATAGGAAGTTCAACTAATTCTCTAATAGCTTCAATTTCTTTTTTAAGTCCACCAATATCATCATAAGTAATTGATGGTGTTTTAAAATCATCTGATCTTTCTGAAATTATTATTTTTGTATTTTCTGTAATTCTTACAGCGTTTTTAGGTATTGTTTTATTTACAACTAACTGTAAATCTCTATATCCGTCTTCAGTTAAGATAGGAAGGCCAGGTATCTTTACTATGTTTTTTTCAATAACATTTAAGTTCAATATTTTTTCTTTAATTATACTTTCTACATCTTTATTTAAGTTTATTTTTCTATTTTTTTCAATAACTGGAGAAAGGTTAATTGTTTGACAATTAGAAACAATTGTTTTTTCTATAAAAACAGGATCATCAATTGAAGCTCCTGAATTATATCTTAAAACCCCATCTATTTTTATTTGGTTTAATCCAACATCAACTTCTGTTCCTCTGGTTGCATAAGCTACAGCTTTTTTATTTCCTTCAATTAAAATAGCATCTCCGATAGATAATTTCATTTTATCAAAGACAAGAGGGTCTATTTTAGCCATTCCTTTTAAAGCGTCTTTAATATTTGTTTCTTTAACAGTTAATATTATTTTTTCAGTCATATCTTTTTCTTATTTAATATTTAAATAATATTATGATTAAAAGAGCTTAAAAAGATTTAGGTTATTTATAATAATTAGTTAAGATCATTTCCTTCTTTTTTTTCTTCATCTTTCATTTTTTTTAAAAACTCTTCTTTTGTTGGACATTTATGATTTAGACACATTTCATAAGTTTTTCCTCTTTTTGATGCAACCTTTATCATAGGGCTTTTACAAGTCTCGCAAAACACGCCTTCAATCGCACTAACAATTTTGTTTTGTGGAAGAGGAAAAGTATTTCTACAAGCAGGAAAACCAGAGCATGCAACAAACTGTTTACCTGTCTTACCATGTCTTATAATTAGTTTTTTTCCACATTTATTACATTTTCCAATATAATTATTTTCTGAAATTCCATCTCTTAATTCTTTTGCAATATCATCTTTTTCTTTAAGAAGAATCTTTATAACTTCATGAAGTATTTTTCTAGTTTCATTTACAACTTCTTCCTTTTCTTTTTTTCCACTTGCGATTTTTTCCATTTCTTCTTCAGTATCAGCTGTAAGTTTTGGTTTTGTAATAACATCTGCATGTTTGTTTAAAACACTACACACAGAAATTGCAATTTTGGTTGGCTCTATTTGTTTTTCTGGAACAATATACCCTCTATTTCTTAATTTTTGAATAATTGCAGGTCTTGTAGATTTTGTTCCAAGATTTTGTTCTTCCATTAATTTTATAAGACCTCCTTCAGTATATCTTGGAGGAGGTGTTGTAACTTTTTTATCTAAAAATTTGTATTTTATAGAAACTATATCTCCTTTTTCAAGAGGAGGTAGAAGGACTTCATTTAATTTAGAATAAATATATATTTTTTTCCATCCTGGATCAAGTATCCTTTGTCCATTTACAATAAATGGTTCTTTTAAAACATCAATAACTACTGATAAATTTTCTGTTTTTGCATCTGTTGAAAGCGTTGCTAAAAATCTTCTAACCACAAGATCATATATTCTTTGTTCTGTTCCTGTAAGATCAAAAGCAACATCTACAGGGTGAATCGGGGGGTGATCTGTTGTTTTTTTTGCACCTCTTGATGGTTTTAATGGTTTTTTAAGAATTTCTTTTATATCTTTTTCATATTCTTTAATTGTTGCAAGTTTGTTTAAAATTCCTTTAAAATCAAGACTTGAAGGATACACAGTGTTATCTGTTCTTGGGTAACTTATAAGTCCTCTTTGATATAAACTTTCAGCAATAGAAGTTGCTTTAGATGTTCCAATTCCAATTGCACTTGCGCTTCTTAAAAAACTAGTTGTGTTAAAAGGATCTGGTTTTTTTAATATTTTTTCTGATTTTGAAACTGATTTTACAACACCTTCTGTTTCATCTTTAATTTTTTGAAAAATAACATCTGCTTTTTCAATATCAAACATTTTATTTTCTTTATAAGTTCCTTCAAACTTAATTTTGTCTTTTTCAAATAACATTCTAATAACTCTGTATTTTTCAGATACAAAATTATTTCTTTCTATTTCTTTATCAACTATAAAATTTAAAAGAGGGGTTTGAACTCTACCTGCAGATAAAAACAATTTTCCTTTTCTATTTGAAATTACAGATAAATATCTTGTAAGTATAGCACCCCATAAAAGATCAATTTCTTGTCTTGCAAAAACAGAATAAGCATAATTAAAATCTAATTTTCTTAAGTTTGAAAAAGCTGTAGTTACTTCTTTTTCTGTAAGTGCACTAAAATACGCTCTTGCAAGTTTAGATTCTTTATTTTTTAGATTTACATAATTATATGCTTCAAGACCAATAGCTTCTCCTTCTCTATCTGCATCAGTTGCAATAATTATTTCTTCTAAATTTTTTCTTTTTTCTTTTAATAGTGCAATTATTCTTTTTTCAACTTCTTTGTATATAAAAGATTTGTCTGCAAGAAGATCTAAATTAAAAATACTCCAATATTTATCTTCATTAACAAAATCAACTGTGTTTATATGTCCTCTTAAAGGTATAAGCAAATATTCTTCTTTATCTTTTGTAAATTTAAAAGTATCTATACCTTTATCTTTTATAGTTTCATATTTATTTTTAGAAAGAATGCTTGCAATTTTTTTACCTGCTATTGCTTTTTCAGAAATAATTAGTTTCATTAATAACAAATCCTTTTTTTGTAAATTTAAAAAGTAGTTTGTAAAATTTTACTTGGTAAGGTTTTACTATTTTTATGTTCTTTTAAGATTGTTAACAAATTTACTTTTAAGATACCATCAATTGAATAAATATTATCTAGTACTTTTTTTAAATCATTTTTATCTTGTGCAATAATCTTACATATAAGGTTATATTCTCCAGTTACTTCAAGAACATATAAAGTATCTTCATTTTCTTTTAATTTTCTTATTATTTCATTTTTTTTAGAAGGATCTACAGAAATTAAAATTTCTAATATTTCTTTATATCCAATAACATTATAATCTATTTCTGCAAAAATATTTTTTAAGATTCCTCTTTGCTTTAATCTTTCAAGTCTTTTTTTTATTGCAACATCTGTAAGATTAATGTCTTTTGCTATGTTTGCAAAAGAAATTCTTCCATCTTGAATTAATTTTTCAATAATATGTTTATCTATTTTATCAATTATTTGCATATTTTATCACTTTAGTTGATGTCTTGGTTTTAATAAATTATATTTATTTAAATAAATTTCAGTTTTTAAAATTTCAATATATGGAATTACAAAAATTATTAAAAAACCTGTAGATATAATTATTCCTGCAACTCCAGGTATTAAAACATCTAATAAATTTGTAATTAATATTAATATAAATGCACATACAAACAAAGTTATAAAATGAAACCAATTTCTTTTAAAATATTTTATACTTAAAAGAATTGACTTAGAAATTGTTTCATTTTCTAAAATAATTATTTGTGGTACAAACCATAAAAATATAGCTATTAATAAAAATATTACTTGAACAATAATATTATTTAATAAATTTAAATCATATAAAATAGTAGATATTAAAAAAATTAGAATAAAAAAAGAAAAATTAAATTTTAAAAGTTTATAAAAATAATTTTTTATTTTTCTAAACGGAACTGTTTCTGAAAAATTATAATCTTTACCAATTTTATATATTAAAACACTCTGTATCAAAGAATAAATAAACATGAAAATAAAAGTTGTAAATAATAAAATTATGATATCTACAAAAAAGGCATTTACTAAAGTGTAAGAGATATTTAAGGCACCTCCAAAGATACTAATGAACGGATCTATAACAAAAAGTAAAAATATAAATAAAATACTGTATGAAAAAGCCAATTTGTAATTTTCAAAATATTTTTTTAAACTTAATTCTAAATCCATATCTAACTATTCTCTTTTTTTATATTATATATAATATCTTACAATTAATTTAAAAACCTAACTTTTTGTGGGCAATTACTTTGTTTTTAGAATATTGCCTAGTAAATAGTATTTATCTACTTTGTTTATCTTTACTTTTATTTTTTCACCAATATTTATATTTTCAAAAACAACAACTGATTTGTACTCATTTGTTTTTCCAATCATACTATTATTTTTACCTTTTTCTGTTATTAATATCTCTTTTGTTTTGTTTAAATATTTTTTATTATTTTCAAAACAAATTTTTTCAAAAAGATTTGTAATTTGTCTAGATCTTTCTTTTTTTATAGTTCCTGATAGTTCCTTGTATTTGTTTGCTTCTATATTTTTTCTTTGTCCGAATCTTGATATGTTTATAATATCTGGTTTTATTTTTTTAATTACTTTTAAAGTATTTTTGAAACTTTTATTATTTTCTGTTGGATATCCAACAATAATATCTGTTGCAATAGTTATATTTTTTATATTTTTTTTAAATTCAGTTATTATTTTAAAAGCATCTTCTATTTTGTAATATCTGTTCATTTCTTTTAAGACTTGGTTCTCTCCAGATTGTATAGGCACGTGTAAAAACTTGTAAATTTTTTTATTTTTATAAATTTTAATAAGATCTTTTAGAATAGGTAAAAGATGTTGTGGATTTCCCATTCCTACCCTCACTTTAAAATCTTTTTTTATTTTTATAATTTCTTTTAAAAGTAAAACAAGATTTGAATTAATGTCTTTACCATAACACGCACAATCTTGAGAAGTTAGATATATTTCTTTTGCGTTATTTTGAGTAATTTCTTTTTTAATTTCTTTAACTATTTGTTTGATAGGTTTACTTACAAGAGTTCCTCTTGCAAATTTAACTGCGCAATAATAACAATTTCCTAAACAACCGTTTGAAATTATTATTATTTTTGTAGTTTCTTTTATTTTTGCTTCTTTTCTTTTTCCAATTATCTTTTCAATTTTTTCTTTTTCTGAAACTTTAAAATATCTTGCATTTGGTATAATTTTTTTTAATGCACTTTTATCAATATCAACCAAACACCCAAAAATAATTATTTTATTTTCATTTATTTTTTGTTCTTTAATTTTTTTCAAGAAATTAATTATTTTTGTTTGTGTTTGTTCTTTTACTCCACAAGTGTTTATCAAAATATAATCAGCCATTTTTATGTTGTTTAAATCATCTGTATATTCATCATTTTTAACTATTTCTAAAGTATCTTTTTTATTTAAAGTACAACCAAATGTTTTTACAAACAATCTAGACATAATTCTCTAATTATTTTTAAAAAAAAGTTTTTATTTAGATGCTATAACCCCAAGAGTCCCTGCAAATAAAAATTCTAAAAAGGCAGAAGACAAAAATAATTTAGGATTTGAAAACATAACATTAAATAATTCTGAAATTGGTATGTTATTTAATAAAATAATATTCCAATAATAAAAAAAAATTGCAACATAGTAACTTACGATTCCAACAATTAGAAAAATTAATGCAAAATAATATCTATTTTTTATTTGCATATAATCTATTAAATATTTAGAAAAAAAATACATTCCTAAAAAACCAACGATAGGCAAAATCATATACATCGGAGATTTGAAAAAATCATTAGGAGATAAAAAATAGATTAATAAATAAGAGGTGCCGATAGCAATAACAAACCACATAATTGCTTTTAAATTAAATTTTATATCTTTAAACATGTATACTCTATTCTATATTATTTTTTTAACATATTTAATATAATTATATTAATAAAGTTATAAATAACTTTCTTATTTTTTTGTAATTGTTGTTTTAACATATAATTACATATATTTAAAATATCTTCTAAAAACAATAATAAATATATTTTTTAAATAAAAATATCTGTGATAAAAAATGGGTGCTAGAAAAAAACAAAAAAAGATATCTGCTCTTGAAGAGATAAGAGTATCAGACACCCCAGTTAAAAAGAATTTAAAAAATAGTAAATTTAAAAAAACCATTAAAAATAAATCTAAAATAAAAACATTTAGTTTTAATTATTTTAAAGAAAACAAACAATCTCTTTTAACTAATTTTAAATATTTAGGACTCGGAGCTATAAGTATTTTAATTGCAATTTTTATATCTTATTTTTTATTTCCAGAAAATGTAGGTATTTTTACAATTATTCTAACTACTTTGTTTTTAATGCCTTATATTTTCAAACATTCAAAATATAGATATTTGTTGTATGGTAAAAAAACAGAAGTTGAAAAAGATGGTGCAAAGCTAATTCAATTTACACCAACATCTAGTAAATTCACAATAAATAAAGTGTATGATGAACATAGAGATTTAATAAATATTTATTTTTTGTTTTTCATAGGAATTTTACTTGCAATTTTATTATTTATACTTGTTTTTCCTTCAAATGTTTCTTCAAATGTTTTTTCAACAGTTGGATGGAACGATAATTTAATACCTACAAAACAATTTGGTTTTGAAGGTCAAGATAAATTATCTGCCTTTAAATCAATTGCAACAAATAATCTTTCAGTTATCTTTGTTTGTTTTTTATTTGCATTAATATTTCCTTCAGCTGGAATTTTAATTATTGTATGGAATGCTGTTTTTTGGGGTGTTGTTTTTACTCAGTATACTTTAACTTATTCAGCTTTATTTTCGATTAAATTTCCAATAGCGTTTTTATCTATATTTTGGAGTGCTCTTCCACATGTTCTAATAGAAGCTATTAGTTACTTTTTAGCAACAATTTCAGGTATTTTGCTTGCTTTTGCAATTAAAAATCATTTTAAAAATCCAGACCGACTATATTTATTCATAAGATATTCTTTAGTTTTACTTGCCTTTGCAATCATATATATGATTGCTGGAACTATCTTTGAAATTTATCTTTTTGATCTTTTAAAGAATTTATTTATTAATTTATAAGATTAGTTTTATTTTTAAAGTGAATACTATTATAAATATATTGTTTTACAATATACTATAATAATATAAGAATAATAAGAGTGATTAATTTTGAGTTTAAAATCAGATGCATCTTTTCCATGGACTGAAAAATATAGACCAAAAACATTAGATCAAATAATAGGTCAAAAACATATATTACCAAGACTTAAAAGTTATGTGGAAAAAAAAAGCATGCCAAATCTTTTGTTTGCGGGCCCTCCAGGGATTGGAAAAACATGTTCGGCCATAGCTCTTGCAAAAGAATTATTTAAAAATACATTTTCTCAAGACTTTTTAGAGTTAAATGCTTCTGATGAAAGAGGAATTGGGGTTGTAAGAGGAGCTATAAAAGATTTTTCAAGAACCATACCATTAGGTGCTGATTTTAAAATAATTTTTTTAGATGAAGCTGATGCCTTAACAAATGACGCTCAACAAGCTTTAAGAAGAACCATGGAAAAATACACTGGAACTGTAAGATTTATATTAAATGCAAATTATTCTTCAAAGTTAATTACTCCAATACAGAGTAGATGTTCCTTATTTAAATATAAACCTCTTTTAAAAGAAGATATTAAAGAATATTTATTATTTATTTCAAAACTAGAAAATATAACTATAGATGAAAATGCTATTGATGCTATTTTTGATGTTTGTGAAGGAGATATGAGAACAGCTATTAACTATCTTCAGGCAGCATCTTCTATAAGCGATAAGGTAAATCTAGAAAACATATATGCAGTATCTAATTCTGCTAAACCACAAGATATCTATAACATGATAGATGCATGTCTTTCTTTAGATTTTTTAAAAGCAAGAAGTTTTATGGAAAAGCTTTTGTTTGAACAAGGCTTGAGTGGAGAAGATATAATAAACCAAATCTATAAAAAAATAGTAGCATATCCTGATGATAAAATAACTATTGAACAAAAAATAAAAATTATAGATAAAATTGCAGAAATTAATTTTAGATTGGTTGAAGGTGCAAACGATAGAATCCAACTTGAAGCTTTACTTGCACAAGTAATATTATTAAATTCAAAATAAATATTTTAGGTGATTTAAAAATGACATCCTATATAGATGATTTAGTTAAAAAATATAATTCTGAAAAAGGAGAAGCTTCCTCTTCTAAAGAAAAAAATGATTTACCTTTAAAAAATGAAATTAAAGATTTTTCAAAAGAAGGAGAAAAGAAATCAAGCACAGAAGAAAACAAAAATAAAGATGAAAAACCAAAAGAGATTTCTATAGAAGATCTTTCAAGAGAGGATGTTTTTCAAAAACCTGTTGATAAAAAAAATAAAGAAGAAGCTATACAAAAATTAAGATCTTTAGAATCAAACAAAGATATTAAACAAGATGAGCTTGTAGGAGATAAAAACGAACCTTTTGAAAAACAAGAAGAACATGTAAAAGATGCGGTTTTAGTTACAAAGTATGGAGATGTAAAAATCTATAGATTAAAAAGTCAATCTCTTCTTCATTATTCAGTTCCAGTTCCAAAACCAAACTCCAGTCAAAAAATAATAATTAATACTTTAAAAGAAGCAGCAACAAGGCTTGTATCTTCAGATCCTTATAAGATAAGAGACCCTTTACAAAGAAAAAACATTTATTATCAAAAAATAATTGATATTTTAGAAACAGCTAAAGAAATAAACATTCCAAAACATATGTTTCCTTTTTATGCAGATGCTGTTGTTAAAGAAATGACAGGTTATGGTATGATTGAACCTTTACTTCAAGATGATAAGCTTGAAGAAGTTATGATTGTTGGTTCAAATAAACCTGTGTATGTTTATCATATAGATTATGGTATGATGACAACAAATATAACTTTTTTCTCAGATGACGGAATTTATGAAATTATTGATAAAATTGCAAGAGGACTTGGAAAAAACATTGATATCTCAAATCCTCTTTTAGATGCAAGACTTCCAGATGGTTCTCGTGTGAATGCAACTGTTCCTCCAGCTTCAATTGATGGTTCAACTGTAACTATTAGAAAGTTTAGAGAGGATCCTTACACCATAATTGATCTTATTAATTTTAAAACAACAAACATAGAAGTTGCTGCCTTTTTATGGTGTGTGGTTGAAGGATTTGGAGCAAAACCAGCAAACATTTTAATATCTGGTGGTACAGGATCTGGAAAAACTACAACTTTAAATGTTCTTGCAAACTTTATACCAGAAGCTGACAGAATTCTAACTATTGAAGACACTGCAGAATTAAAACTTCCATTAAAGCATGTTATTAGATTTGAAGGAAGACCACCTGGTCTTGAAGGAAAAGGAGAATTAAGTTTAGATATTTTAACTAAAAACACATTAAGAATGAGACCTGATAGAATAATTGTAGGTGAAATTAGACACAAAGAAGCAACCACTCTTTTCACTGCTATGAACACAGGACACGATGGATGTATGGGAACTGTGCACGCAAACTCTGCAAAAGAAACCTTAGTAAGATTAACTTCTCCACCAATGGATGTTCCTCCTTTAATGCTTGCAGGAATTGATTTTATAATTATTCAAAAAAGATTAAGAACTGCAAAAGGACAAGTTAGAAGAATAACTGCAATTGCAGAAGTTGTTGGTGTTTTAGAAGGTGATCCTAAAATCAACATGGTCTTTGCATGGAATCCTGAAACAGATTCTCTTGAAAGAACAAAAGAACCTATCTATTATTTTGATGTTATAAAAACTTATACCAATTATAATGACGAGCAAATAAAACAAAAAATAGAATTTAGAGCAAAATTATTAAAAGAAATGGTTGATAAAAAAATAAGAAGTATTGAAGATGTTGCAGAAGAAGTACAAAAAGAATATATTTTGAAAAGATGACTTTTATTTTTTTAAAATAAATTATAAAAAACTATAAATATAAAAAGGAATAGGTAATATATTTAAATATAATAGTTTACATTATATATAGAAAAAAAATAATAAAAATATTTTTTTAATATGGACTCAAAGAAAATAGAACTTTTAAAAAGTGATTTAGATAAATCTAAAAAATCAAAAGACTTAGATATAGATCTTGATGCTGTCCAAAATATTGTTGCAAAAATGAAAAAGAAAGATAGTAAAATAAGTTCTGAATCTTTGCAAGATAATAATTTAAAAGAACTAAGATCTGCAATATCACAAGGAAGACTTTCACAACTAGATGTTAATTCAGCATCAAAGCTTGCAGAAAATCTTGATAGTGATTTAGAAAAATCTGCAGTCAAATATTATTCTCCATTTAAAAGATTTATTGATTCTATTGTTCTATCTATTTTAAAAAACCCTTTAGGTAAAAAAATATCTTTTCTTTTAACTTCTGCAAACTATAAAAGGACTTTAGTTCAACATCTTGTAATTTCTACAATTTTTTCATTAATTCTTGCAACTATTATAACTTTTATGTTATTTTTTATTTTTTTAGCAACAAAACCAGTGTGGCTTATCTCTTTGTTATTTATTTGGCCATTTTTATTCTTTATAGGACTTTATTCCTTTTCTTATTTAGTTCCTTTACAAAAAGCAAAGATGCGTGGAATAATGATTGATGTAGAGCTTCCATTTGCTTTAAGACACATTGCAACTGAACTTCAAGCAGGGATTGGGCTTTATAAAGTTTTACAGTCTGTCGCTGCAAATGACTATGGTGTTCTTTCAGAAGAGATGAATAGAACTATTCTTGAAATTGAAAATGGAACTGATACAAAAACAGCTTTAAGACATGCTGCTTTAAGAAGTCAATCTAAAAACTATAATGTTGCATTATTCCACATTGTAAGAACTTTAAACACAGGTGGAAATCTTGCAAACACAATTAACAGTGTTGCAGACTCTGTTGCTTTTGATCTTTTAGAAAATGCAAAAACCTTTGGAGAAAAAATGAATTTCTTTGGAATTATTTTTATTTTTGTTGCTATTGTACTTCCTGTTTTTGCAGCAATTTTAGGTGCGATTGCAAATGCTCCAATAGGACAAGACGGAGCGTTGTTTTTACCAGGAGTTATGACTTCGACAACTCTTGCAATTATTTTCTTAGTTGCTTTACCAATAATATTTATATTTTTAATATTTTATATAAAAATGATAGAACCAAAAATGTGATAAATGTTGACATCAAAAAGATTAGAAAGATACCAAGTATTTTTATTAGGGTTGAAAATAAAAGTTCCTGCTAAAGTATGGATTCTTTTAATTTTCTTTTTAAGTCTGATCTTAGGTGTGTTAGGTTTTTTAATAGATGTAAAGATAGGTATTCTATTATTTGTAAATGGTTTAGTTCTAGGTCTTGGACTTCCAATGTATGTTTATTATAAAAAAATAAGAACTATTGAAAGATATTGGCCAGAAGCTTTAAAATTAATAGCAGACACCATGAAAGCAGGATCTTCTTTTGATTATGCTTTAAGAGAAGTAACCTCAGCTGACTTTGGTCCAGTTTCTTTTGAGATTAGTGAAGCTATAAGAAGACTTGAGATGGGAGATACCATGCATGTTGCATTAAGTTATCTTTCATTAAGAATAGAATCTAAAATTGTAAGAAGAACAGTTACATTAATACAAGAATCTTTAAGATCAGGTGCACAACTTGCTGATGTTTTAGAAGAAATTGCAAATGATACTAAACAATTATATAGAATTAAAAAAGAAAGACATACAAAAACAATGCTTCAAACAATCTTTATTGTTGCAGCAAGTGCTGTTATTGCTCCATTTATTTTTGGAATGACAAGAGTTATAACTGGTTTTTTAACAGATATAGCAGCAACAACAGGTATTGCAACAGCAGAAGCTCTTGAAGTTTCTTTAGTTACACAAAATAGAATCTTTTTATTCTTAGATATTTATATTGTTATTGAAATCTTTGCAGCTTCTGCAATGATTAGTGTTATGAGAGAAGGAGATTTAAGTTTTGTTGTAATTTTCTTCCCTGTGTTAGTTACTTTAGGATATATTATTTATTTCTTATCTCAAGTAGTTTTAAATTTAATGCTTTCAGGATTGGTATAAAATGAAATCAAAAATAAAAAGAATATTAAAAGAGAATAAGGGTCAGATTTCTTTAGAGTTAATTATTATATTAGGTGTAGTTATATTAGTAGCTTTAACTGTTGGTATATATCTTAAACAGACCTCTGCAAAAAACGTTGGAACAAGCATAAGTTATCAAAGAATTGTAGAGGGAGGAAGTTAGAAACTAGGAAAGCTTTAGTTTGTTTTCTTAAAAAGAAAGTTATATAAAGTTATTGCTTTACTAATTAATTAATTTAACTTATGAAAAATAAGTTATGCACTTAATGTGTAAAAAAATATTAAAAAAAATATAAAAAGGTGTTTAAAAAATGAATAAAAAAATAAAAGGACAAGGTGCGCTTGAATACCTTCTATTAATAGGTGGTGCAGTTTTAATCGCAGTAATTGTTATTGCGTTACTTGTTGGTATGGGTGGTCAATCAAGAGATACTGCTACAGAGCAAGGAGAAAGAGCTCAACAAGCAACAGATATTGCTCAACCAGCTCAAATTACAGGTATTGAATCATTTAGAGATGATTGTGTAGATACTCCTGCTAATGCAAAATTTTCATTATCATGGGTTCCTGTTGGTGACGGTGGTGTTTATGAATTAATAATTAAAGATTCTAGAGGTAATATATTAGACGTAAGTTTAGATGATATGGATACAAATGATTTAGATCCTATAAAAACAGCTAATGTTACTGGTTCTGTTAATATCAATTCAGAAGCAGACGGAAATTCAATTAGTCCTGCAAATAATTGTGGAGACACATTCACTGCAGTAATTAAAACAACTAAAAACCAACAAACTGTAAATTCTCAATCAAGAATTTTCAGATGGTCAAACTAGAATTATAAATTAATATAGATTTTAATTAATCTATATTTTTTTTATTTTTTTTTAAAAATTAATTTAAATATTTATAAAAAAAGAAGATAAAATAAAAAGAAAGTGATATATAATGGATTTTATAAAAAATAAAGGAAAAGGACAAGGTGCCTTAGAATATTTATTAATTATTGGAGCTGCATTAATTGTCGCTGTTACAGTTATTGTTCTTGTAATTAGTATGAGCGGATCTAGTACAGAACAAGCAGGACAACAAGGTGAAACCTTAAGTACATTAATCGATAATGCATTAAATCCTCCTGTTGTAACTTATATTAATGGTTGTGGAGATGGTGCAAAAATACATTTAATTGAAACTGAGACAAATGGTACTTATAAAATTTATAAGGATGGAACTGCTGTTGGAGGCATATATACTGCAAGTAATGGAATTATTACTTTAGATTTAGAATCCGCAGAGTCAACAGATAGAATAACAGTTAGTTTAGTAAAAAACAACAGAGAATCAAGACCTTCAACACCATCAAGTAGATGTACTCCATAAATAACATAATTAAAATTACAGAAAACATATGATTTCCAAAAAATTACAAGATATTTTAAATGACCAAAAAGGTCAAGTCTCTTTAGAATATCTTGTGATGATTATCTTTGGAATGATTTTAGTTATAACAACCGGACTTGTTATTCTAAATTTAAATAGTTTAGTAACTGTTGCAAAAGCTAAAATATTGACTTACAGGGATAACATTTTATCTTCTTTATAGTTTTTTTTAAAATAAAAACTAAATTTTTTTTAAAAGGAAACAACTATGTTTAATTTTTCTTTTTTTATATTTTCAATAACTCTTTTATTTTTAATAATTGCAAGTTTTTCAGATTTAAAAAAAAGAACCATACCAAACAGTTTAGTTTTTTCTCTTTTAATCTTAGGAGTTATTATGAAGATTATAGAAGCAATTACTTTTTCTGAAATTAATATTTTCTTAAATGCTTCTTTATCTTTTATAATTACTGTTTTTGTATCTTACATTTTATGGGAAGTTGGTCTTTTTGCAGGTGGAGATTTAAAACTTTTTGCAGCAATCTCTTTTCTAAATCCTTTCAATCTTAATTTTTTAGGTTTTATTTTTTCTTTTGGAGTTATTAATTGGCCAATCTTTGCATTAACTTTAATAATTGTAAGTATTCTTTCAACAGCACCATTACTTATCCTTCATTCTTTGTATTATTTTATATTTAAAGGACATCATTTTATTTTATGGGAAATTTTAAAATCAAAGAACAACATTTCTTCATTTATTAATTCTGTTTTAATTATTTTCTTTATAAGTTCTTTTCTAAATATATTCTCACTAAATATATCTTATTTAATTTACTTTTTATTTTCTATTTTCTTTTTGTTGTTTTTTAGAAAGATAGAAAAACACAACAAAAACCATTTTTATTATTTAATATCTATTTTCTATGTTTGTTTAATAATATATTCAATTATTTGTAAACAAAACCTCTTCTCTTTTTATGATTTTATAACAATTGTAATTATGATAAAACTAATCTTTTTACTTGTTACAATCTATAGAATAATTTCAGAGAAAATACTTAAAGAAACTAAAAAAATAAAAGATTTAAAAGAAGGAGATGTTGTATATAATAATTATTATAAAATAGGTTATAAAACTATTGAAAAAAACATATCTTTTATTAATTATATTAAACAAACTATAAAAAACAACTATTCAAAAAATCTAATTATTGATTCTAGAAAGGTTGGTGGCTTAACTTCTAAAGACATAACCTTTTTAAAGAGTTCTTATAAACATAATTTAGAGAAACCAGTAATTTTAAAGAAGACAATTCCATTTACCCCTTCAGTTTTAATAGGGTATCTAATATTAAATGTTTTGGGAGATTTTATCTGGATGTTAATTTAAATAAATTTTATAAAAAAGGAAGAAAGAGAGTGTGTTTATAAATGAAAAATAAAAAAGGCCAAATTGCTATTGAATATATTATTTTTATATCTGTTTTATTATTATTTTTTCAAGCAATAGTATATCCTAATATAAATTTTTCAGAAAATGTGATTACTGATATTTATAATGCGACCCAGACAAAACAATCTATTGAAAAATTAGCAGAAGGCATTTCTTCTTTTTCTAGTTCTTCAGGATATGGTACTCGTTCAGTTTATTTCTATCTCCCAAATAATGGGGAATTTAAAGGTTGTGTGCAAGGAGGGGGAGTTACAAACCTTTCTTATTCTGTACAATTATCTCAACAAAATCCAAAACCAAGTTATATTTCTTCATGTGATGTAAATGCTCTTTGTAATTTTAAAAGAAAAATTTATATTGGCAAGGCCAATATTACTTGTACTGCTGTAGGCCCTGGTTTTAATGGTTATTTAAAAATTACAAAAGAAGAAGATGGTGATATAATTGTTGAACCATAAAGCTCAAACAAGCATAGAGTTTTTAATGGTAATTTTATTTTTAATTCTTATAGCTATAACTGTTAGTGTTTTTTTAACTTCAACTTTTGATATTAGTGTTTCTGTTTATAAAACTAAAAACAGAACTTTAGAATATATTTCTTTATATCAAGATCCTTTGTATATTCAAAGCATAACTTATAATTATAATAATACTAATCTTGATATGTTTGTTTCTTTAAATAAAACACCAAATAACCTTTGTCCTGATCAAAACTATTTTGAGGAAAAATATAACTATGGATCTTTAAAAGATTATTTACAAACAAACACTAAATTTGACACAGTTACAATAACATTATATTGTAACTAAAAGGAAAAATAATTATGGATAAAAATTTATTATATTTACAAATCTTGTTTATGTTTGCAGTAATTGTAAACATATTTGTACAAAACAAATTATTTTTAAATATATTGTTGGTGTTGCTTGTCTTTTTATTCTTTTTTAAAGAAGTGGATAATTATGTTTATAATAGAAATAAATATATGTATGTTGGAATAGGTTTTTCTACAATTTTAGTTTTATTTATCTTAACTGAATATATAACTCACATATATTTCTTAGTATTTTTTATGTGTGGTGTTGTGTTATATCTTTATCTTTATAAAGTTTTATTTAACACAAGTTATGGAACTGTTATAAAAAGTACAACTACAAGCATAACATTTAAAATTGAAGATTCTTTTTTTAAATCAAAAAAAGAACATACTTTAAAATATTCAAAAAAAGTTCCAATAGGGTCTACTGTCTTAGTTGAATTATCAAAATCAATTGTTTCTAAAAAACCCATAAAGGTTAAAAAAATAATTCCTAAACCATGACTTTTAAATCTTTAAATATTTATTTAATAATTCTTACAGTTACTTCTCTTTTTATTTTATTTTTATATACTTTTTTTTATACTCCTTTAGAAATATCTTTGCTTGAAAACAACACTCTTCATTTAGAAAAAGTTGTTTCTGTTTCTGGAAATTTAAAAAACTTAGAGTTAAAAGAAAATAATTTATTTTTAGAGGCGTGCAACTATTCAAAATGTCTAAAAGCAGTTTATTTTAACATTTCTAAAAATAATCATGAATTACTAAATAACGCTTATCTTTATAATAAGCAAGTTAAGTTAACTGGTAAATACACTCTATATAATAAAAAAGAAGAAATTATAATTTATAAATTTGAGGTTAAATGATATTTGATATTATCTTAGGTTGTTTTTTAGGTTTTATTTTTGGTTTAATTCCCTCTCTTCACATTAATTTTATATCTTATCTATTCTTATATTTTGGATTATTTTTAGTTTTTCCAGATAAGTTTTATTTTTTCTTAAGTCTTTCAATCTCTCAATTAATAACAAGTTATCTTCCTCAGACTTTTTTCTCAGTTCCAAATGTTGAAAATATAATGAATCTATTTCCTCTGCAAAGATTATTTTTAAAAGGAGAGGCTTTAAAAGCAATTTTTATAACTTTTGTAGGTTCTTTTTTTGGAGCTATCTTTGCAATACTTTTACTTCCATTTCTTTATCTTCTTTTTTCTTCTCTAATAGGCTTTCATTTTTTTATTTCTTTTGCTATTCTTTTTGTACTTTTAAGTTTTGTTTATTATCAAGAAAATCTAAAAGAAAGAATTATTGTTATTTTTATAATTCTCTCTTCTGGCCTTTTAGGTATTTTAACTTTAAAATACAATGTTTTTTTAAAAGAGTCTTTATTTGTGTGTGTTGTAGGATTATTTACTCTTCCTTTGTTATTTAAATCTATATTTGAAAAACAAACAAGAGTTTTTCAAAAAATAAATTTAAAAGAAATAAAATTAAATTTAAAAAAATCAATGATTTTTTCGTTTATGGGTTCTTTAGCATCAATGTTTATTATTCTAGTACCTTCTTTTTCATCCTCACAAGCAGGAACCATGGTTTCAAGAATTAAAAGAAATCTTTCTTCTGAAGAATATATTTTATTATTTTCTAGTATATCCATAAGTGCTTTAATATTTTCCTATTTTCTTGCTATGTTTTTTTATAAGCCAAGGCTAGGTTATTTTGCAATATTATTACTTGAAAAACAAATAATTCCAAGAACAGAGATTTTCTTTTTTATAATAACTGTTCTTTTATCTGTTTGTTTAATTTTATTTATATTAAAATCAATAATCAAAGATATAATTGTTTTTATAAACAAACAAAATCTTACAAAAATAAATGTATTTATCTTAATTTTTTCAATAGTTTTAGTTTTTTTAATATCTGGTATAAAGGCCTTACCAATTTTATTTTTAAGTGCTGTAATTGGGTATCTTCCTCTGCACTATAAAAAATCAAGAGTGATTTTAATGGCATACATTATGATTCCAACTCTTTTATTTTACCTATAAAGATTAAGTTTTAAAAGAAAAACAATAATTTTATTTTTAAAACCAGGAATAAAAACTACTTTTTTCTTATCAAGTGCATTTATTGATTTTAAAACTACTTTTTCAGAAGACATGAATAAAAAAGAAGGTATTTTATCATATGTTTTTTCAAAAATCTTTGTTTTATTAAAGTTTGTTCTTGTAAAACCTGGACAAAGAGCTTGTATCTTTATGTTTTTCTTTTTTTTATTAATCTCATGTTGCAATCCTTTTGAAAATTGAACAATATATCTTTTTGTAGAATTATAGATAATACTACTTATAGAAGAATATGTAAAAGCTGCAATTGATGCAAGATTAATTATTGTTCCTTTATTTCTTTTAATCATTTGTTCAATAACTGCTCTTGAAAGAAGTGTTGTTGCAAGAACATGCACGTTTATCATTTCTTCTGTTATCTTTATATCTGCTTCTATAAAATATTCTGGATCTCCAAACCCAGCATTATTTATTAAAACATCAACTTTTTCATTTTTAATTTTAATTATAAGTTTTTTAATTTCTTCTGGTTTTGAAAGATCACAAATAAAATATTCGCAATTAATTTTATGTGTTTCTTCTAAGTCTTTTTTAATTTCCTCTAATCTTTTTTTATTTCTTGCAACTAAAAGTAAATCTTTTTTTCTTTTAGCATATTCATATGCAAAGGTTTTTCCAATTCCACTTGATGCTCCAGTAATTAATATTTTTTTTCTCATAAGTTTCTTTCTTTTTTTTTTTTAAAAAATAATATATATATACTTAAAAAACTATATATAATATATGGTTAAATGGTTTATTTATAAAGATGTTCTTGAAAGCATAATGGAGTTTTCAAAAAGCTTTTATCCTAATGAATTTTCAGGAATGCTTTATTCTAAAGATAATATTATTGAAGATATATATATAATTCCTCAAACAAAGAGCAATTATAACTCTGCTGTTATTCGTTTAGATTTAGTTCCTATGTCTTTTTATGTAAACGGCTCTGTTCATTCACACCCTACACCAAATGGAGATCCTTCAAATGCTGATCTTTCTTTTTTTCAATCAAAGGATATAAATATTATAGCCTACTACCCTTTTTCTTTATCTTCTTTTAAAGCTTATAATTCTTTTGGAAAAGAGGTGTGTTTAGAGGTAATAATACGCGAAGAAAACAAAAATTTATAAATCTTTTTACACAAATGTTATAAACTTTTTGCACCATTAGTTATTTTAGAGCTATTTTTTACTATTTTTTAAAAAAAGGAGGCAAGAAGACTTATGTCAAACAATACAGAGAAAAAAGAAGAGATTGCAAAAAATGATGTTTTAGAAGAGAAAGATTCTTTAGAAGAAAAAGATCCTTTAGAAGAAAATGATTTTTTAGAAAAAACAAAAGAAGATGAATCTTTAAAAAAAATAAATTATTTAGAAGATCAATTAAAACGAACACTTGCAGATTTTTCAAATTATAAAAAAAGAATTGAAAAAGATTTAGAACAAATAAATTTTAATGAAAATTCAAAAATAATAATTGAATTTTTATCTTTTAAAGAAATTTTAGAAAAAGCAATTGAACATGAACAAAACATTCAAGCAAAAAAAAACTTAGAAGAGTTAAATAATAATTTTGAAAATATTCTAAAAAGATTAAATATAAAAAAAATAAATCTTAAAGATACAGTTTACGATTATAATTTTGCAGAATGTATACAAACAATAAAAACAAATAAACAAGAAGAAAATAATAAAATAAAAGAAGTTATTGAAAACGCATATACTTATAAAGAAAAAATAATAAAACCAGGAAAAGTAATAATTAATATTTTTACGGAGGAATAATTTATGGCGTCAGAAAAAATAATAGGTATTGATTTAGGAACAACAAATTCTGCTGTTTCTATAATGGAAGCTGGAAAACCAGATATGTTAATCAACTCAGAAGGTGGAAGAACAACTCCATCAGTTGTTGCACTTTCAAATGATCAAATAATTGTAGGGTCTCTTGCAAAAAGACAAGCAGTTGCAAATCCACATAATACCATATATTCAATTAAAAGAAAAATGGGAACTTCAGAAAAGGTAAGTTTAGGAGATAAACAATACACTCCTGAAGAAATCTCAGCAATGATTTTACAAAAATTAAAAAAAGATGCTGAAGAGGCCTTAGGTCAAAAAATATCAAAAGCAGTTATAACTGTTCCAGCATACTTTACAGACTCTCAAAGAAAAGCAACAAAAGATGCAGGAAAAATAGCAGGTCTTGAAGTTTTAAGAATAATAAATGAACCAACAGCAGCAGCTCTTGCATATGGTCTTGATAAAAAACATGCACACACAGTTTTAGTTTTTGATCTTGGAGGGGGTACTTTTGATGTTTCTATCTTAGAACTTGATGATGGTGTTTTTGAAGTTAAAGCAACAAGTGGAGATAATCACTTAGGTGGAGATGATTTTGATCAAAGAATAATTGATTATCTTGTAAAAGATTTTAAACAAAAAGAAGGTATTGATCTTACCACAGATAAAATGGGGATGCAAAGACTTAAAGATGAAGCTGAAAAAGCAAAAATAGAACTTTCTCAAACTCTAAAAACAACAATTAACATTCCTTATATAACAGCAACAAACACAGGACCAAAACATCTAAACATAGAACTTACAAGAGCAAAGTTTGAAGAACTTACAGCTGATCTTTTTAAAAGAGTTGAAACTCCTGTAAGAAATGCAATTTCAGATGCAAAACTTGATTCTTCAAAAATAGATGAAGTTATCTTAGTTGGTGGTTCTACAAGAATACCAAAAGTTGTAGAGATTGTTGAAAAAATAACTGGAAAAAAAGCAAATAAATCAATTAATCCTGATGAAGTTGTAGCTATGGGTGCTGGTATACAAGGAGCTGTTTTAGGAGGAGATGTTAAAGATGTTCTTCTTTTAGATGTAACTCCTTTATCTTTAGGTATTGAAACTTTAGGTGGAGTTTTTACAAAATTAATTGATAGAAACACAACCATTCCAACTAAAAAATCACAAATTTTTTCAACAGCAGCAGATAATCAAACAGCTGTTGATATAAATATCTTACAAGGAGAAAGACCTCTTGCAAAAGATAATCATCCTTTAGGTAGATTTCAACTTGTGGGTATTATGCCAGCACCAAGAGGTGTTCCACAAATAGAAGTGGCCTTTGATATTGATGCAAACGGTATTCTTTCTGTTTCTGCAAAAGATCTTGGAACAGGTAAATCTCAAGAAATAAAAATAACAGCAACTACAAATCTTTCGGAAGCAGATATTGAAAAAATGAGAAAAGAAGCTGAAGAGAATGCTGAAGAAGATAAAAAAATAAAAGAAGAGATTGAAGAAAAAAATAAAGCTGAAACACTAATCTACAGTGTTGAAAGTTTAATTAAAGAAAGTAAAGACAAGTTAGAAGATGCTGAGGTTTCAGAGCTTGAAAATTTAAAAGAAGATGTGAAAAAAGCAATTGATTCTAAAAATCTTGAAGATATAAAAACAAAAACAGAAGCTTTACAAAAGAAACTTTATGAAATCTCTTCTAAAGTTTATCAAAAAGCATCTCAAGAACAACAAGCAAATCAAGCTTCTTCTCAAAAAACAGAAAATGCTTCTGAGGAGTCAAAAACAGTCGATGCTGATTTTACAGAAGATAAAAAAGAAGCTTCTGATAAAAAAGAAGAAGATAAAAAATAATTTTTCTTCTCTTTTTATTTTTTTAAAAAAAGATTTGATAATTTATGGCAGATAAAGATTACTATTCTATTTTAGGTGTTTCAAAAGATGCTTCTTTAGAAGATATAAAAAAAGCATATAAAAGCTTAGCAAAAAAATATCATCCAGATCTTGCAGGACAGGACGCTGATCCTGAAAAATTTAAAGAGATAAGTAATGCTTATTCTGTTTTATCTGATTCTGAAAAAAGAAAACAATATGATTCTTTTGGACATGATGCTTTTTCAAAAGGGTATGCGGGAAATGCTGGACAAGGCTTTTCTGGATTCTCTCAAGGCTTTGGTTTTGATTTTTCAGATATTTTTTCATCCTTTATGGATGATGATGATAGTGGTTTTTTCTCTCAGTTTACAGGAAAATCTAGAAGAGAGAGAGGAGAGAGAAGAAAAAACTTAAATCTTGTTTATAATTTAGAAATTCCTTTTAAAACATCTGTTCTTGGAGGAAAAGAAAAAATTGAATTTTATAAAGATATTGAATGTTCTTACTGTGCTGGAACAGGATCTATTGATATGCAAAAAGATGTTTGTCCTACCTGTAAAGGAAAAGGAAGAACAGTTAACACAAGAAGAACTCCTTTTGGTATGTTTTCTGTAGAATCTGTTTGTTCAACTTGTAAAGGACAAGGAAATGTTATAAAAAACCCATGTTCTAAATGTTCTGCAAAAGGATTTGTAAAAGATAAAAAAACATTAACTGTTGATATTCCACAAGGAATTAATACTGGAGATGTTATGCGTTTAAGAGAACAAGGGCATAACCATCAAGGAGTTAAAGGAGATCTTTTTTTAAACATCTCTGTTAAAGAACATTCTTTTTTTAAAAGAAAAGATTTTGATCTTTATTGTGAAGTTCCAATTACTTTTTCTGACTTAGTTTTAGGAACAACTATAAAAATAAATAATTTTAAAGATAATATAAAATTAAAAATTCCTGCTGGAACAAAAGATAATACTGTTTTTAAGTTAAAAGATAAAGGAATCTCTGTTGTTAACAAAAGATATTCTTACGGAGATCTTTTTGTTAAAGTTTATGCATATGTTCCAGAAAAAGTTGACTCTGATTTAAAGAAAAAATTAAAAGAAATAAATGATATTGAAAAAGAAGCTATTAAAAAACATTTTTCAAAAGAAAAAGAAGAATTTATAGATTATTAGTTTTTTTATAATTTTTTTCAATTTTTTTTATAATATCTTTAAAAATAACAATACCTTTATAATGATAATATAAATAGGACTAATAGGGTATG
>CALBUD010000044.1 GCA_937968065.1 Candidatus Iainarchaeum sp.
AAATAAAAATAAATTAAACTGGCATATTAAAATCATAAAAATATCTATAATTACTTTTTATTTCTCTATCTTCATATATAGCTTTAACATACCAATAATGTAATTCTCCTGAATCTAAACCATTATCTTCATATTCAAAATTAGTTATTAAAGTTTCACCACTTATTTTTTCATTATTTTTATAAACTTCATAACCAAGTGGAAGTGTAGAAGAAGTATTTTCCCAATAAAGATTAATATCTAAAATACCTTCTACTTCTTCATAATCATATTCTAAATAAGGTGTTAAATAATCATTAGTTGGAACAAAACTAGGATTAATATTTCTTAAATAAGGAAATGAAGAACCTTCTTCTATTCTCCAAATTACATCAAAATCCCAATCTAAAAAAGTAGACTCTTGTTTCATTTGAGAGTTTGTTTTTCCAGAAACTCCTGCAATTGAACCATCAAAAATTGAATTTACTTGTCTTGAAATTTCTGTATTCCAAAAAGAACTTGATATGGTCCCATCATAATAAAAACCTATAAAACCAGAACTTGCTTCTTCAGGTCCTGAAATAAGACCAGACATATAAGAATTTGTAATCGTTGAATCTCCAACTATTTCACCAACAAAACCTGTAACTACCACACATATATCAGAAGTACTTATGGTTGCAAGAGAATAGCTATTAGATATATAACCGTCAGACAAACTTAAAGTTAAACCAAAAGATCCAAAAAGACCAGATAAATCTCCAGCAACATAACTTCTTGAAATTTCAGCACCATTAATAATTGCATTTGCAAATCCTGATACAAATAATGAACTTGTAAAATCAACATTTTCAAGAGCTAGGTTTTTTATTTCTCCTGAATCTAACAAAATCATAAAAGACGCACTATAATTAATTAATCCATTCACATCTCCTTCAAGTAAAATCATTAACTCCATAAAATCAAACATATAACTATAAATATATAAATTTTTAATGGCATATCCTCCACCATCTATAACACCTGTAAATGAGAAAGCTTCTTCTGCAATTAATTGTTCAAAACCTAAAGGATACCAACCGTTTCCATCGTTCCATTCAATTGTTTCGGTTGCATCAATATCATTTAATAATAAATATTTTTTATCAAGACCACCAGTATAAGTTCCTTCAAAAGAAGTGCCTTCACCAAAAGTATTACTTTCAGCAAATCTGATATTATTTAAATCATATATATTAGTAATTGGTATATAATCTTGAGTATTTATCATATCTGTAATTTCAGAAAAAGTGTATACATATGAATATCTATCTATATAATAATCTTCACAAGAATAAATATTTGGTTTTCCATTATTTATTTTAATGTTTAATTGTTCATTATTAGAAGTATATAAAACTAAAACAAATTTTTCAGAAGGATGACAAAGTAAATTAAATTTTATTAATTCATTTGGTCTAAAATTTTTAGTTGTTTGAAAAGGAATTACTTGATTTAAAAAAACATATTCTTCTGGATTGTCTGAAAACAACATATAACCAGTTAAATTTTCAGTTATATCTGAGCTTCCATTTCTTAAAGTAATTTCATCAGTTACACTTCCTTGAATATAAGTTAATTGAGATAAACTAGCTTCAGCAAGAGTAGAAATTTTATTTGCATCTTTAAAAGAATCTTGTGTAAAGCCTTTTCCCCAAGAAACAACTATAACAATAATTGCAACAGCAACAACAATTAAAAGAATGGTTGCTACCAGTGGAGAAATTGATTTTTTAAAAGAGAAAAATATATTTTTATTTTTCATAAGAATATATTAAACAAAACATTTATAAATATATATAAAAATAAAAAAGGAGAATTAATCAAATAATTCTCCAATATCAACAAAATCATCTAAAACTTCTTCTTCTGATAAAGAATCAGGAAAATCATTCTCTGTAAATAACTCTTCAAAAGAAACATCTTCTAAATTATCTTCAGGAGTTGTTTTAGGTGTTGTAAAAATTAAAACAGCAACAACTAAAACTAAAATTATTATTGAAGATAGAATAATTAATTTTAGATTTTTCATCTATTACCACCTATATGCATATTGTTCATTCTATTTTGCATAATTTCTCTTCTTTCTTGATTCATTATTTTTATTGCTTGTATATTTTGAGAAATGTTTTCTCTATTTTGTATGTTTCTTTGAACTTTTTCTTGCATCATTTTATTTTCAAAATTTTGTTTTAGATGAGGCATATCATTTAAACAATCATTTTCATTACAGAATTGATTTTTAAAATCATTGAAATTATTATTCATTCTAATCTTCATCTCAAGATTATGATTTCTAACTAAATTTTGAATGATTTCTCTTTGACCTTCTCTAACTTCTTTTCTTTGATCACCATATAAAGATTTTATTTCTTGATGAAGTTCTAAAGGTATAATTTCTCTAATAATTTCTCTTGTTTCAGAAACTAGTTGTAAAGATTCTTTTTTTAAAGAAACATATTCTAAAACTAAGTCTTCTTTTAAAAACTCATCAGATTCTATAATTTCATCTATTCTGTCAATTAAAACTTCAAAACCAGATAGTTTTTCTATAACTTGAGAAGTATCTATATTTTCATCTTCAAGTCTTGTTATAACATAATTAATCTGATCTATTTTATAATCTATAGTGTTTGATAAATGAGTAAATCTTATCTTTAAAGAAAAAGTTGTTTGTGAATACTTGTCTAAATCATTTGATAATCCTAAATATTCTTCTTCATTTATTTCTTGTGCATAAGAAAAACCAATTACAAAAGAAAATAAAAATGCTAAGAGAACAATTCCTAATATTTTTTTCATATTTTATCACCTTTTTTTAAACATTTTTGTTTGTTTACAAAGTAATTGGTACCGGAACAGTTAATAAACATTTACCGGAACAAATGGTTTTTTCTGGAACAAGAAAGGAACAGTTAATTATTTTTTTAATTTTATAATGTATGTAAGGCCTGATTTTTGTCTATAAACATATCCTTTTTTCTCCAAAGATTGAAGATTTCTTGAAAGACTAGATTTTGGAATTTTTATTAACAATAATAATTTATTTTGAGAAACTTCGTTTTCTTTTTCTAAGATAGAAATAATTTGTTTTTGTCTGTTATTAAGATTTCTTAAATCTAATTTAATTGGTTTTTTTTCTTTTTTAAAATTAAATATAAATAAATAAAAATAAAGTAAAATTAATATAAATATAATTATACTTAAAAAAATAATCCAAAAAATATTAGAAAAAGAAGAGGTTGTATATTTAGAATATTTAACAGAAATTTCAAGAGAATTATTAATGTCATAACCTATAATATTTATAGAATTATATTTAGAAGATATTCTTGTATTGTTATTACTTATAAAATTATTAATCTCTGTATTTTCTGGAAGAATTATAGAATAATATAATTTATCAAAACCAGTTATGTTTAAATCAAAATACCAATATTTATCTAACTTTTTAGTTAAAGAATAAGATTCATTTAATTCTAAGAGAGAAGGATGATTAGTATTTCCTGTTATTGTAACAAGACCATCATCTTCTATTGTTATTATAACATCTGCAACATATGCATCTACAAATGGAAATAACAAGATTAATAATAATAATAAAAATATTTTTTTAGTCATCATATTCATTTATATA
>CALBUD010000045.1 GCA_937968065.1 Candidatus Iainarchaeum sp.
AATATTTATAGAAGAATTTAAAAAATATGCAAAAAATAAAAATAATAAAAAATAAACAATTATTTTAAAAATTCTTTCTCTTAAAATAATAATCATTTCTTTATGTTTTATCTTTTTTAAAAGAATAAATGAATAATTTATTGAAACTATTAAAACTGAAGATAAAGAAGAAATTATTAAAACCCATAAAATAAATAACTGACCATTAACATAAGGAATTAAAAGATTTAAACCTAAGAATAGTTTTATATCTCCTCCACCAATTTTTCCAAAATAATAGAACAAATAACCTAAAACAAATATTATTCCTGTATATAATAAAACTTTTAAAAAATAAAGATAACCATAAACAGGATATATAAAAGATTCAAATAATAAAAATAAAAAACCAATTATTATTAAAGGAAAAGTTATCCAGTTATAGATATATCCTGTTTTATAGTCTGTATATGCACCAATAATAGATGCAATTAAAACAATAATTATTTTTATATAAAGTAAATCAAACATATTTTTAAAACCCTTATAAAATTTTTTTCTAAAAAAGTATAATTATTTAAGTTTAAATTTTTTAGCCATTTCTTCCATTTGTTTAGGATCCATGTCGTTTAATTTAGACATATCTGGTATATTTCCACCAAGCATTTTTTTCATCATAGCTTTAGAATTTTGTCCTCTTGAACCAAATTGTTTAAACATTTTTTTCATTTTTTTAACATGTGATAATAATTCTTTAACATCTTCTTCTTTAGTTCCAGAACCTTTTGAAATTCTTTTAATTCTACTTTTTGTAATTTCAGAAGATTCAAAATTAAGTTCTTCTTTTGTAAAAGAATCTAAAATAACTTTATATTTTTTTAATTTTTCTTGACCTAAGTTTACTTGATCATTTGAAAGTTTTCCACCTACACCAAGCATATTTATTATTTTACTAAAAGGACCTAATTTTTTAGCAGCTGAGATTTGTTTTTTAAAAAGAGCAAAAGTAAAATCTCCTTTTAAAATATCTTCAGGATTTAAATCTTCTAAATCTTCTGTTTCTTGAAGTTCTTTAACTTTTTCTAAAAGACCTTCAAGATCTCCAAAACCTAAGATTCTTGAAAGATATCTATTCGCATCAAAGATTTCTAAATCATCTATCTTTTCTCCAAGACCAATAAAATAGATTGGAGATTGTGTTATGTAACATGCTGTTAAAGCACCACCACCTTTTGCAGAACCATCTAATTTTGTAATTATTACTCCTTGTACACCTATGGATTGATTAAACTTTTCAGCTTGATCTTTTGCAGCTTGACCAATATCTGCTGAAAGAACTAAAAAAGAATATTTTGGTTTAAGAACAGAATATATTTCTTTAATTTCTTTTGTAAGTTTTTGATCAAGAGCTGATCTTCCTGCTGAATCAACAATTATTAAATTTACATCCTTACTTTTAAGATATTTTAAACCATTCTCAGTTACGTTTTTTGCAGATTTATTTTCTTTTTCACCATAAAACAAACAATCAACTTGTTTTGATAATTGTTCAAGTTGTTCATATGCAGCAGGTCTATAAACATCAGCGGCTATAACACCAACCTTTAAACCTCTTTTTTTATAAAATTTTGCAAGTTTTGCAGCAGTGGTTGTTTTTCCAGAACCAAAAAGACCACAAAGAAGTATTGTTTCTGGATTTTCTTCAAGTTTTAAAGAATCTTTTCCACCCATGTATTTTAAAAGAACATCATAACAAGTTTTTACAAGATGTTCTTTTCTTGAAAGCCCTTCTGGAATCTTTTCAAAAGCTTCTGTTTCAATTTCTTTTGAAATTTTTAAAACTAATTGTACATTTACATCTGAAGAGATCAATGCTCTTTGAATATCTTTAATTACTTCTTTAATTAAATCCTTGTCAACATGCATTGAATTTTTGATTTTATCAATTGCACTTCTAAGTTTATCTCCAAAACCCATATTTAAAACATCATTTTTAGTAGTATATTATATATAATATATAAAAAGATATAAATATAAATTGATTTTAATAATAGATATTTATATATGAGGTGATATTAATATGCCAAAACCAACAAGAAAACCAGTTTTAAGAAAACTTGTAAAAAAACCTTTAAAAAAACAAGAAACAACAAACAAAAATAATATTGAACAATTAAGAAAAAGATTAGAACAAGGAAGAGGAAAAAGATTAGAAATTGTTCAAAATAAAAATATTAATCCAAATCAAAAAAAATTATATTTAGGTATACTAGATAAACAATTAAAATCTATAAAATTAGCACTTGAAAAAGAAATAATAGCAAATAGAAAAAAAGATCCTAAAATAGAAGAATTTAAAGAAAATTTAAGAAGAAAATTAAAATAAAAATTAAACAATTCTTTCTATTATATATTCTGCTGAGAATTTTTCTAAATCACTGTATTCTTGACCTGTTCCTATATAAAAAATTGGTTTTTTAATTTCATTTAAAATTGAAATTGCAACACCACCTTTTGGATCAGTATCTATTTTTGTAAGAATAACTCCTGTTACCCCAATTTCTTTATCAAACTTTTGTATTTGTTCAACAATTGCTTGTCCTGCTTGAGATTCACCAATGTATATAGTTATATGTGGTTTTACAACTCTTTTTATTTTTTGTAATTCTTGTAAAAGATTAATATTTGTATCTTGACGACCGGCAGTATCTATTAAAACAACATCATTTTTATTTGCTTTTGCAGAAGAAACAGCATCAAAAGCAACAGCAGCAGGATCAGAACCATAAGTTTGTTTTACAACTTTAACACCAATTCTTTTTGCATGAATTTCTAATTGATCTATACTTCCTGCTCTAAAAGTATCTGAAGATGCTAAAACTACAGATTTTCCTTGTGTTTTATAAAGATTTGCAAATTTTGAAATAGTTGTTGTTTTTCCAGCACCGTTTGGTCCAATAAATAAAATAATTAATGGTTCTTCTTTTTCTTTTTGTATATAATTATTAAGATCACAATCAATGTTAAGTTGAGATTTTAAAGTTTCTCTCATTTTTTTTTTAATATCTTCAATTAAATTTGATTTTGAAAAAGAAAATTCCAATAATCTTTGTTTAAGATCAGTTATAATTGAAGATGCAGAATCAATGGATACATCTGCTTCAAGAAGAGAAATTTCAAAATCATCTAAAAAATCAGAAATTTCTTTTTCTGAAAGTTTTATTTTTGATGAAAAGATGCTTTTAATAGTTGTAAAAGGACTTTTTTTAATATCTTCTTTTTTCTTTGACTCTAATGATTCATATTCTTTAGAGATTTTATAAGCATCAGTTTCTTTTTGTCCAACAAATGATGCTTCTTTTAAAATATCTTTTTCAACAGAAGGTTTTTCAACAACAGGCTCTTCTGAAACAACAGATGGCTTTTCAAAAGAAAGATCTTTTTCAAAAGAAGGAT
>CALBUD010000046.1 GCA_937968065.1 Candidatus Iainarchaeum sp.
AGTCGAACCCGCCCCGCAACCTTGACAGGGTCGCATCCTAACCGATAGACTACTGGGGCTTTTTTAGATAAATAATAATCACAAAAATAGATTTATTATAAAATAAATTATATACAAAAACATTTATATTTGTATCTGCTAACTATAATATCTATAACTTTTAATTTTAAACCATAAGTTTTTTTAAAAAAATAAATTAAAAAACTGATAAAAAATGTCAAGAAAAAAAATAGGACTTCCAGCAGGATCATTAATCTATACTGGTGATAAATCTCAAGAGTTAAAAATAGAAATTATTGAGTATAATGTTGATTTATATATTGAAAAACAAATAACTTTAGAAGAACTTTTAAAATATAAAAAACAAAAAGATTCTAAACTTTGGATAAATATTATAGGGATAAATAATATTTCAGCGGTAGAAGAAATTGGTAAAAAAAATAATATAAACTCTCTTGTTTTAGAAGATATTCTAAATGTTAATCAAAGACCAAAGATAGATGATTTTAAAGAATATTTTTTTACTGTTTTTAAAACATTTAATTATAATTTTGATTTAAAAAGAATTGAGTATGATCAAATAAGTTTAATTATTTTTAAAGATATTTTGATATGTTTTCAAGAAAAAGAAACAAATATTTTTAATCCTTTAAAAACAAGACTTAAGAATGGTTCTTTTTCAAAAATAAAAAATCATTATTCAGATTTTTTATCTTATGCTATAATAGATGTTGTTGTAGATAATTATTTTTCTGCTCTTGAAGATTTAAATCATACTATTGATGAAACATATGAAATTGTTATAAATAAACCAGATGCGTCAAACATACAACTTATAAATTTATTAAAAAAAGATTTAATAATTTTAAGAAAAGCTGTTTGGCCTTTAAGAGAAAATATAAACAAAATTTTAAAACAAGAAATTGAACTTATAAGTAAATCCTCAATGATTTATTTTAGAGATATTTATGATCATATTATACACACAATTGATGTTATTGAAACATCAAGAGATATGGTATCAAGTTTAATGGATATTTATCTTTCAAGTATATCAAATAGAATGAATGAAATTATTAAAGTCTTAACAATTTTTTCTACAATTTTTATACCATTAACATTTATTGTTGGATTGTATGGTATGAATTTTATTTATCTGCCTGAATTTCAATGGAGATATGGATATGTCTTTGTTTGGGTAATTATTCTTTTAGTTGCAGGAAGTATGCTTTTGTTTTTTAGAAAAAAGAAATGGATTTAAAAAAATAAGTATACATAACTAAACAAATAGTATATAAACTTAACTAAACTATAATTATTTAACTAAATATAATTATTATATATAATAAAAGGTGTTTAATTTATGGCTATAGATATAAAAAAAATAACTAAAAAAGATTTAGAAAAATTTTTAGAAAAACAAATTTCTTCTCCCTCAAGATATATTATTTCTCCAATAAATATATCTGTTTTATCTAAATTTAAAATAAATAGAAAAGAATTTGCAAAAAAACTAAAAGAAGTAAAAGCAAATTATACTGTTTTACAAGGTTTAGGCTTTAAAGCAAGAACTTTAAAGGCAGCTGGTTTTAAAGTAAAAGAATTAAAAGAAGTTGGTTTTGATGCAACTAATCTTAAAAACTTAGATTTTTCTGCAAAAGAACTTTATTCTGTAGGTTATTCTGTTAAAGATTTACAAGTTGCAGGATATTCTATAAAAGAATTAAAAATAATTGGTGTTAATCTAAAAGATTTAAAATCAGTTGGGTTTACAGCAAAAGATGCAAAATCAGTTAAGTTTACAGCAAGACAACTTTTAGATGTTGGATATACTATTGAAGATTTAAAAAGAGCTAATTTTTCAGCATCTCAACTTAAAAATATAAATCTTTCAGCAAAAGAACTATATCAAGGAACATATACTTTGCCTGAACTTAAGAAAGCAAAATATAGTTTAAATGAATTAAGAAAAGCTGGTTTTACAGATAAAGAGATTGGTGTTAAAATTAAAGTTAAGAAAAAAGCAGTAGAAAAAAAGGCTAAGAAAAAAACAGTAAAAAAAATAACAACTAAGAAAAAAGCTGTTAAGAAAAAACCAACTACAAAAAAGAAAAAAGTTGCTGAAAAAGTTATAAAAATTAATAATGAAACTTTAAAAAAGATGAATGCTAAAGAATTATTTTCTTATGGTGTTGTTGCATCTGTTTTAAAAGAAAATAAATTTACTGCAAAAGTTTTAAAATCATTAGGATTTAAAGCAAAAGATCTTTATTATCTTCAATTTACTTCTAAAGATTTAAATGATGCTGGTTATTCTTTAAAAGATCTTAAAAATGCAGGAGTTGGAACTAAAGATTTAAGAATCTTAGGATACAAACCAGTAGATCTAAAAAAAGCAAAATTTGATACACATTCAATAATGTTTGCAGAGTTTGATGCAAAAGATTTAAAAGAAGCTAAATTTTCTGCAAAAAAACTAAAAGAATATGCATACACTGCAAAAGAATTAAAAGACGCTGGATATTCTTTAGAAAATTTAATTTCTGCAAACTATAAATTAAAAGATATTTTAGATTGTGGATATTCTATGAAAGATTTAATTAAAGTATTTTCTTTAAAACAACTTTTAAAGAAAGGATATACTTTAGATGATATTAAAAATGTATATTCTCTTGAAGAAATATCAAAAGAAGGATTTACAATCAAAGAACTTTTAAATGCAGGTTATAATATTAAAGAACTTTTAAAAGAAATATCTTTAAGAAAATTTAAAGAAGAAGAAATTCCTGCAAAGTTATTATATGATAATGGAATAACTATTGAAGAACTTAAAAAAGCAGGATATGTTTTATCAGATTTAATATTACTTGAACCTGTCGATGTTAAAAATATTGAAGATGAAAAATTTAATCTTGAAGATTTAAAATATCTTAAATATACAATTCCTGAACTTATAAGTTTAGGATATACTATAAAACAACTTAGATATGCTGGTTATGAAGCAATAGATCTTAAAACAGCAGGTGTTACTTGTAATGAACTTTTAGAAGGCGGATTTTCTTTAAGAGAAGTTCATATGCTTGGATGTACAATTAAAGAATTTTTATTACAAGGATATGCTTTAGTTGATTTAAGACTTGCAGGTTTTACAGCTTTAGAACTTCATTTAGAAGGATATTCTTTACTTGAGCTTAGAGAAGCAGGATTTTCTGCAAAAGAACTTTTAAGTGTAGGGTATACTGCAAAACAATATCATTTAGCAGGATATACAGCAAAAGAACTATATGATGCTGGTTTTGATGTGTCTTCTATAAGATTTGCAGGGTATAAAGCAAAAGAACTTTATGGTTTTAATATACCTATCTCAGAATTTCATAATGCAGGGTATACTGCAAAAGAAATGGGACAAGCAGGATTTTTTCCAAAAGAACTTAAACCATATTATTCAGCAAGACAATTAAAGATTGCAGGTTTTGATGTTGCTAATCTTAAAGATGCTGGATTTTCTGCAAAAGAACTTTACGACGTTGGGTTTACTGCAAGACAACTTCATTATGCTGGTTATTCTGCAAAAGATGTTTATGATCTTGGAGTTGGTATAAGACTTATGAAGGTTATACACTATAGTGCAAAAGAACTTAAACAATTAGGTTTTTCTGCAAAAGAATTAAGAGGTGTTGGGTATAATCTTGAAGAACTTAAACTTGCTGGATATACTGAAAAAGAACTTCTTGATTCTGGTTATTCTTTATCAAAAATAAGAGAACATTAGTGTTCTTTTATCCTTTTTTTTGTTTTTAACTTTTTTATTTCTTTTTGATTTTCTTTTTAAATATTTCTATATATAAATA
>CALBUD010000047.1 GCA_937968065.1 Candidatus Iainarchaeum sp.
TTTTAAACATTTTTTTTAATAACTGTAAATATTTTAGTAAATATTTGTTTTTTATTTTTATTTTCTATAAGTTTTTGTTTTAATTGTTTAATTTTTAATTCTGAATTTTTTATTTTAAATTCTTTTTTTTTCTCACTAAATGCTCCAATTCCATTTTGTTTATAAACAATTGAAGTTGTAACTGTTTCTTTTAGTTTTTTTCTATAATCAGGATTTAATAAAAAAGTTTCAAAAAGATTCTTATATTCTGGGTCTAACAATATTTTATCATTCAGTTTAGTATCAATAACATCTTGCTTATATTCTTTGTTTGTAATTTCTTTTATTTTATGTCTCCAATAGTTTTTTTGAAAATAAGTGTTTAGAGGTAAACTTTTTTTATATTTTTCTAATTTTTTTTTATTTTTTGTCCAAAAGATTATTTTCTTTTCAACAGAGTTTATTTCAGCATCAAATTCTGTGATTTTTTTTTTAATTTCTGTTAATTTTGGATAGATGATTTTGTTGTTATCAATATGCATGATTTTTTTTTTAAAAAAAATATCAAAACAGTTTTTTTCATCTTCTGTTAATTCTATATTTAATTGAGTTACAAAATCATTAGTGTTAGTAATTGTTTTTTTCATAGTTTTTCTTCTTTTAGTATTCAGTTAAATATATTGATTATATTAATTTAAATTAATTTTGGTTTAATAAATCAAAACCTTTATTAATTTAAAAAACTATAATTATATATATACAAAAATATAGTAGGGAGTGTTTTCTTATGATTCCAGGAATGAATGTTGATCCAAGAAAAATGCAAGCTTTAATGAAACAAATGGGTATTCAAAATAATGAATTAAATTCAAGTAAAGTTACAATAGATTTAATTGATGGAAACACAATAGTTATTGAAAATCCATCTGTAACTGAAATTGTTATGCAAGGAAATAAAAGTTATCAAATTGCAGGAGATGTAAAAATAATTGAAAATAAAATATTAGAAGAAGATATTGATTTAGTTTCAACTTCTGCAAATATTTCAAAAGAAAAAGCAAAAGAACTTTTAGAAGAAACTAATGGAGATATTGCAAAAGCAATATCATTAGTTGAAAAATAGTTATTTTTTATCAAGCATTAAAAACATTATATCTTTTTTTGTAATATAAGCTTGAACAGAAAAATTAAAACTATTTTGATCTATTTCTTCAGGATATATAAACCAATAGTCATAAGTTTCTTCTGAATAATTGTATTCAACATCATTTAAAATAATCTCTGAAACATCTAATGTTCCTTTTTTACTAATTTCAATTAACGAAAGATTTTGACTACTAATTTTATTTTCAATATCTTCTATTAATCCTTCAGAGATTATTTGATAAGTTATTGTTGGTTCTTCTAAAATTTCGGTTTTATATAAATTATAATCTTCTAAATCATTTATAACTTTTAAATATTCTTCAAAACTATAGTCTTCTTTTAAGAAAACAACTGTATTACTATCTATATTTATTATATCTGTAATTTCATCTATATTAACAGAATTTAAATCTAAATCTATATCATTAATATTATTGTAGATATAATGATTTCCTTTAATAGTATTTACTGTATTTTCAATTTCAAATAAATTTTCTAAATCTTCTTTTAATTTTAATTCATTTATGTTTCCTTCTAAAACATATAAATATATTTCTTCCCAATTAAGAACATTAAGAACGGCTTCTCCATAAATTAATTCAGGATTTGAACTTATATTTGTAGTTTCATAAAAAAATAAATATTCAGGGTTTTCTCCTAGAAATACAGCTTCTAGTTGTCCTTCAACAACATCTTCTTTCTCTGTAAAAATTCCAATTATTGCTTCAACCCTATAATCTACAAAATCATATTCTATAGTATTATTTTCATCTTCTAAACTTTGAAATACAACAACATCATTTATATCTATTACTCCCCGTCTATAATATTCTATAGGTTCTGATAATAAATATTCAAAAGAATTAATTTCATTAATTATGTTATTTATTTCATTATTATTAACATTTAGTCTAATAATTACAATAATACTATCATCTTGTAATTTATTAAATTCAATATTTGCTTTTGTAATTCCATTTATATCTAATAAATCTTCTTCAATCACAACATCATCAAAAAAATCAGTAATACTTATAACAATAATTTCTGGATAAGTGTCTTTTACAGTTGCATTTATTTGTGACAAATAACTTTCATAATTAAGATCATCATATATGTTCTCATCAATATAATCGTTATTATCTGGCCTTGCACCAATTGACATACCAATAATTGATCCTAAAATCAAAATAACTAATATTAAAGACAAAACAACTTCTTTTTTCAT
>CALBUD010000048.1 GCA_937968065.1 Candidatus Iainarchaeum sp.
TAAAGAAATCTATTTATAAATATTTTTATATACCATAAATATTGCATGCAAATATAAAAAAAGGGGTTTTTTCAAAAATGTACGATATCATTATAGTTGGAGCAGGTCCTGCAGGTCTTTTTTCAGCACTTGAAATCTCAAAAGAAAAAAAAGATTTAAAAGTTCTTTTAATTGATAAAGGAAATCTTGTTGAAAACAGAAAAAAAACAGAAGTTATGAATGGTTTTGGAGGAGCAGGTACTTTTTCAGATGGAAAACTTCATTTCACACCTGTTCTTTCTCACGAAAAGCTTTTACATCTATACACAATAAATGAATATCAAGAATACTTAGATTATATTGAAAAAATATTTTTAGATTATGGTGTAGAACAAGAATATTATCCAAAAAATTTAGAACAAGCAAAAGATTTAGTTGAAGAAGCTGAAAGAAATAATATAAAACTATTTATAAGAAAAACCTTACATGTAGGAACAGATAAACTTCCAGAAATTATTTTAAAAATGCAAAATAATATTCTAAAAAACAATATTGAACTTTTACCAAATACAGAAATAAAAGATTTAATAATTGAAAATAATGAAATTAAAGGTGTTAAAACATTAGATAATAAAGAGATTTTAGGAAAATATGTTATTTGTGCTCCTGGAAGATATAATGCTTCATGGGTTGAAAAAATAACTAAAAAACATAATATCTCTCAAGTTTATGATAAAGTTGAAGTTGGTGTAAGAGTTGAGTTTCCAGCATCAATAAACAATGGTCACTCTGAACTTATGTATGAAACAATTTATTCTGTCTATACAAAAACATATGATGATGTGGTTAGAACTTTTTGTCCTTGTCCAAAAGGTTTTGTTGCAATTGAAAATTATGAAAATTATGTTTGTGTAAATGGATATTCTAATTCAAATAATGATGGCAAAAATTCAAATTTTGCATTAGTTGTAGAAGTGACTTTAACAAAACCTCTAGAATCTACAAGAAAATATGCAGAATATATAGCTCAAGGTGTAACTCTTTTAGGTGCAGGAAAACCAATTGTTCAAAGATTTAAAGATTTAAAACAAGGAAGAAGATCAAATCCTGAAAGGCTTTCAAAAGCACATATAGAACCTTCGTTAAAAGAAGCAATTCCTGGAGATATTGGTATGGCGATGCCTTATAGAATAACAAAAAACATAATTGAAGGAATTGAAGCACTTTCAAAAATTCTTCCAGGTCTTGATGGAGATTCAACTTTTTTATATGCTCCTGAAGTTAAGTTTAGATCAACAAAGATAAGTACTGATAAATATCTTGAAACAGAAATTAAAAATCTTTTTATGGCTGGAGATGGTGCTGGTGTTTCAGGAAATATTGTTGGGGCTGCAATTTCTGGGGTTATTGCAGCAAGAGGAATACTAAGGAAAAAACCTAATTAAAAAGATTATTTAAAAAGCTTAAGGTCACAAGAATATAATATGGAAGAAGAAAAAATATTAATTGATAGACAAACCTTAAAAGCAATAGCATCTGACACAAGGATGGATATTTTAAAATATTTATCTTCTAGAAAATATACTCTTTCTGAACTTTCTGAAAAATTAAATCTTAAAAACCCAACTGTTAAAGAACACTTAGATAATTTAATTGATTCTGGACTAATTAAAAGAGAAGAATCAGAAAATAAATGGAAATATTATTCTTTAACTGAAAAAGGACAAAAAATAGTTAAACCAAAAGAAATAAAAGTTTTAATCTCTTTTGTTATTAGTCTTTTTGCAACATTTGGTCTTATAGGATATTATATACTTAATTTTGTTTTTAAAAAATCAAGAAATTTTATGCAAACAGCTGCAAATGATTCTTCTATAACTGAAATGGCTATAACTAAAATGGATACTATTCAAGAAGTTGGAATTGCACAAACTCCTGGTATAGTTTCTTCAGTTCCTGAAATCTCAACAATAGATGCTACTTCAATAGTTATACAATCTTCAAACAAAGAATTAATAATAGGAATTGCAATTTTGTTTTTCATAGCTTTAACAGTATTTTTACTTGTTCTTTTAATTCAAGATAGAAAAAGATCTAAAAAAAATCTAATTGAAATTATTTAAGTTTTATAAAAAACAAATATTTATAAATACTTACTTCTAATATCTTTATATATATTTTTTAAAATATATATTTAAAAATGAGGGATAAAAAATGATTTGGCAAATGTTTGGTTTAACTTTAATAATAATCTCTTGGCTTGTACAATTATTATCTATGTGGAATAAAAGTACAGAAATTAATCACTGGTTTGTTTTTTTATATTCTTTAGGTGTTTTAGCTTTAATTTTTGGATCTTTTAATTCAGGCAGTGCAGAAGTTGCAATATTGAATATTATAACTTTCATATTCACAGGAGTTATTCTTTTAATATTATTTACAAATAAAGATATTTCTAAAAAAAGAAAAAAAAGATAAAAATTGTAAAAGAATATGGCTTCAGAAATTGTAAAAGATACAGAATATGTAGTTTCTGGAGTTACTGATATTTTTTTAAAAGCCTTAAAAGGATTCATTCTTTCTTTTCTTTTAATTATTTTAAGTCGATTTTTAGATATTGTTTTTGGTTTTTCATTTTTAACAAATGAACAAATAATAATAATTATTGTTTTTGGTTTTAGTTTTTACCATAGTTTTATAAAATATAAAAAATTTACTTCTTTTTATATAGCTGGATGGATTGTAGGTATTTATCTTTTAGTTTTTCTTAATTTTATCCCATCTTCAAAAGCACTTGTATATATCTTAATTCCAGTAATTATTTTAACCTTTAGAAAATTAATTTTGCATTATTAATTTTGTTATTGAAAAACATAATCTATTTATAACTTT
>CALBUD010000049.1 GCA_937968065.1 Candidatus Iainarchaeum sp.
TTTTAAGTTTTAATTCTTTTTGATTTTATATCATAAAGCATTTTTTGTTCTTCTTCTGTAAGTTCATATATTATTTGTTCTAGTTTTTCTATAGATGAGTTTGGAACATACACTGATAAAATATCTTCTTCTTTAAAATCTTTTAAAAAAGAAGCACCTTTGATTGAAACTGCAGCTTCTTTTTCTTTTTCTAAAAAATCAAGTGATTTTCCTTCAGATTGTATATTTTCTATAACTCCTATTTCTTTATCTTTATTTAATATTTTTACACCAGAAAATAATCTTCCTTCAATAATTCTAACTCCAACAATTGCTGGTTTATTTGTTCTAAATACATGGTTTTTTAAAATTTTAAATTTACATGGAAAAACAATTTCTTTTAGAAGCTTATCTTTTTCTTGTTTATTTTCTTTTAAAAGCCAATCATCATAATCTTCTATTAATTTATAAATAATATTATTTTTAAAAACAGGTATTTTTTCTTTATTAATTTCTTCTAAAAGTTCTTTTGAAATTTCTGCATTAAATAAAAATAAAACTCCTTTTTTTTTATTTTGTTGATGTAAAACTTTAAGTTCTAAAACATCTTTTTGAGTTATAGGACCAATATCTGCTTTTGCAATACACACATTATTTTTTGAAAGTAATTTTGTTAAAGCTTCTAAAGAACCTAAAGTATCTGTTTTTACAAAAGCACCTTCTATGTCAGATACAAAACAACTTAATGGTTTTTCTTTAAGTCTTGAAACTGCATCTATATCTTCTGAAGACACAATTATACTTCCAGGCATACATTTTTCAAGTTCTGGAGCTACAATTTTAACTCCGCTTGCTGAAGATACAAAATTTACATTTTTATAATCTCTTTTTTTGTTTATTGCACTCATTATATTTAACTTTAATAAAGATTTTATTTTTGTTTCAACAATTCCATCTTTTGATAAAAAAGAAATTTTGTCTTTAACTCTTAAAACTCCTTGATAAATTATAACATCTATTGTTTTTCCAATACCTTTTATTTCTCCAATTTCTAATATTGTTCCTTGTGCTTTTTGATTTGGATCAATTGTTATTTTTGAACCTAAAAACTTTTGAGAAAGAACAGAAAGAAACAAAATTGCTTCAGGCATACCATATTCTTTTTCACAAGAGGTTGGAATAATTACAATTTGTTTTTTAAAATCTGTTATTCTATCAAACCTTTCAGCAGAAAAACCTTTATCATATAATTGTCCAACAATCTTGTATATTTTTTCATCAATTTTTTCAATAGTTGATTTTGATTGTAATTCTAAAGCTTTTGAAACATCTTTTTGTTCTTGATAATATCCTGAAATTAAATCTATTTTATTTGCTAAAATAATAAAAGGGACTTTATACATTTTTAAAATTTCTAAAGTTTCAATATCTTGTGTTTGAAGTCCTTTATTAATATCAACAACTAAAACAACAAGGTCTGCTAAAGACCCTCCTCTTTCTCTTAAATTATCAAAAGCATTATGTCCTGGAGTATCTATAAATAAAAGTCCAGGAAGTTGTATTTCATAATTAAATTTTTTTGCAAGATGAGAAGATAATTTTAAAATAATATCTAAAGTAATCTCTGTCGCACCAATGTGCTGAGTTATTTTTCCAGCTTCTAGTTTTGTAACACTTGTTCCTTTTATTTTATCTAGAAAAGTTGTTTTTCCAGAATCAATATGTCCCATAATAGTTATTATAGGTTGTCTATACAACAAAAATCACCTTTATATAAAATTTTAAAAAAAGATTTAAAAAAAAGAAAAAATAAATTATTTTTTCTTTAAATGTCTTTCTTTTTCAACATGATACTTATTTGTCCATTTTGTTTTGTGTGCTTTATATTTTTTTTCTAAAACATTTATTTTACATTTACTTGAACAAAACATATAAGTAGTACCATCTTTCTTTGCATATAATATTCCTGTTCCTTTTAACATTGTTTTTCCGCAAAATGTACATTCCATTCAAAATCACCTTGCTTTAATGTCTTTTGCTTCTGTTTCAGGATTCATTAATATTAATATGTCTCCTTTTTTAACATTACCTTTGACATTTCTTTTTTTTATTCTTCCTTTTTCAAAACCATCTATTACTCTACAAAGAACTTGAGTTGCTTCTCCTCTAGACCCTGTTCTACCTACAACATCTACAACTTCTGCAGGTATTCCTTCATCAGCCATATATTATCCACCTCATTCTTTGTTTTCTTCAGCTTTTTCTTCTTCAGCTTTTACTTTTTCTTCTTTAACTTCAGCTTTTGCTTCTTCAGCTTTTGGTTTTTCTTCTTTAACTTCAGCTTTTGCTTCTTCAGCTTTTGGTTTTTCTTCTTTAACTTCAGCTTTTGGTTTTTCTTCTTTAACTTCAGCTTTTACTTTTTCTTCTTTAACTTCAGCTTTTGGTTTTGCTTCAACCTTTGGTTTTTCTGTCTTTGGTTTTTCTACCTTTGGCTTTTCTTCTTTTACAACAGCTTTTTTATCCCCAGATATTTCAGCAATTTTATCAAGTAAAGAAGATAATTCTTTTTGAAGAGAACCAGCATCTAAAATAGCTACACAACTTGCTTTTGCAGAAATTCCAACCATTTTTCCTAAATCATCTTTTGTTTTAACATAAGAAAAAGGAACTTTCTTTTCTTTAGAAATAATAGGTATATGCATTACAATTTCAACAGGAGAAACATCTTCAGCAATTAAAATAAACTTTGCGTTTCCTCTTTCAATTGTTTTTGTAACTTCGTTTATACCAATTTTTATTTTTCCTGACTTTGAAATTTTCTTAATAGTTTCTTCTTGAAGAACTTTCAAATCATCAGGTACAGCGAATTTTATAAATTCAGACATGACAAACAACCTCCTTATAATGTCATTGGTTTTTTAGTTTTTTTTAAAAAAAGAACTATAATATATATTATATATACAAAAAGGTATTTAAACATTAAGTTTTTTATAAAAAAATAGAATTAAGAAAAAAACTATTTCTTTTTCCAATAATCACGAAAATGAGATAAAAGAGCATTTGCAAGAGAAGGATTGTTCTCTAAAACAGTTAAGTTATATGCTTTTTTAGGAGAAGAAAGATCATTTAAAGCCATAATAACCTTCTTTCTATCAAGAACAAAAGCATCCATAGAATGATCTGTTTCTTGCACTGAAAAGTGTTTAGGAAACTCATACATTTTAACCATAGGTTTAGTTAAAATATTTACTGATATATTTTTATTTGTTAAAATAGATTTTAAAGAATCTATTCTTTCATCAAGATTTGTAAAACCATGAATTTCTTTTTCTGCAGTTTCAAATTCTTGAGATAAAAATTTATTATAATCTTTTATATTATCAACTTGAAGAACTTTTTCAGGTGTTTTTGAAACATAAGAAGACCAATTAGAATTTAAAATAACATCATCTACTTTTTTTGAAAGAGTGTGAAGTTCATTTTGTCTTAAATCTAAAAGACCTTTAAAAATTTCTTCAGGATTTACTATTTTATATGTTTTTGGACTTTTATAAACTTCTAAAACAAAGCCACGTTCTTTTAATTTATCTAAAACATCATAAATTCTTGTTTTTGGTATTTCTGAATTTCTACTAATTGTAGGAGCATCAGATTCTGAAAATTTAAATAAAGTAACAAGTGCTTTTGCCTCATATTCAGTTAAGTTAAGTTCTTTTAAAAGAGCAACTAAATAATTATCTTTCATTTTTTATCACACTTGAGTATTTATTATTACCATTTAACTCAATAAAATTAACTATTACTATATATAAATAATACACAAACATTTATATATATATTCATTTTTTAAAAGATTTTCTTACAAATCTTGGTTTTTGTCTTCTACCATCTTTAGAATCGTCTTCTTTTTTATCTTCTAAAGATAATACAAAGTCATCAATTTTATAATTATAATCTTTTTCTGATTTTATAAATCCATGTTTAAGTTCTATTTCTCTATTTAAAAGCCAAAAGAAAAGACCAACAGATTTACGACCCTTATTATTAAAAGGTATTAAAAGATCAATATTTCTTACATTACTTGATGTTGTTGCAAGAGCAATTATTGGAACTCTAATTTTGGTTGCTTCTAAAATTGCTTGACGATCAATATTTGGATCAACAACAAAAATTAATTTTGGTTCAATAAAATGTTCTGATTCTGGATTTGTAAAAGTTCCAGGAATAAATCTTCCTAATTTTATTTTATAATTAAAAGTTCTTTCAAGTAAACTTAATCCAAAGGAGGCATATTTTTTTCTTGAAACAAAAACAACATCTTCTGGTTTAAATTTTGATAAAAAATTAATTGCAGTTTTTATTCTTTGATCAATTATTTGAACATCCATTACATTTAATTTATCGCTTCTTGATTTAAAAATAAATCTTCTCATTCCACCATTTTTATATTTAGTTCCTATATGGATACCATTTTTAAGATAAAGATCAATATTTACAAGTGTTTTTTGATTTTTATCTTCATGGGTTTTTTGAAAAGATTCTACAGTTTTAGATTTTGGTAAATTTTTTTCTTTAACCTCTTCTTCTATTGAAACATTATCAAAACTTTTGCTTTCAGACATTTTATTTTTTTGGATTTTACTCATTTATATTCACTTTTAATTATTTACTTCTTAATTGTATTTCATAATATCATCTATCACATCGACTTGAGAGATATACATTCTTCTACAACAATATTTTTTAACACCTAAATTATCTAAAATTTCTTTAGGACTTAATTTTTTTTCAGAAACTTGTTTTAAAAATTCTTCATAATTGTGAGCAACAACTTGTCCACATGAAAAACATCTTATAGGAATAATCATTAATTACTCACCTCTTAGATTTTTGTTTTTTCTTTCTAGCACCAACACCTAATTGTTTTTTAGGTTCTTTATTTCTAACATCATCAATTAGAAAATGTCTATCATATTTTAAAAATTTATCTTTAATAATTTTTTTATTTCCTGTTGCTGCAACAATTCCTTTTGCAATACAGCTTCTAATTGCTTGTAATTGACCAGAAAAACCACCACCAGAAACATTAATAGAATAATTAAATTTAATAAATTCTTCTGGTGCAATTTTACTTGGTTCTAAAACCATAGCTTTCTTATATCCTGTTGGATAAATTGCATCAAGAGACATATTATTAATTCTTACTTCTCCTTTTCCTGGTTTTATGATTGCTCTTGCAACTGCGTTTTTTCTAGTTGATTTTACTATATAATTTTTTGCCATAAAATATCACATCTTTAATTAAATATTTTTGCACCTAATCTTTTTGAAATTTCTTCAAGTGTTAAAAAATTAATATTTTTTAATTTTGTAGGTTCAGGTATTTTTTCTTTAAAATTTTCAGGAACATCAATATACACTTTTAAATTTTTTAAAGCAACAACACCTCTTGGTTTTCTAGGAAGCATTCCTCTAACTCCTCTTTTTACCATAAGATCAGGATATCTTGGGTATTTAGGATTATTTCTAGGATTACCTTTTCCTCCTCTTTCTGTTCTTTCAAAAAATCTTTCAAAAATACTATCTTTGTTTCCACTAATAACTACTTTTCTTGCATTAACAACAATAATTTTTTCATTATACTTTAAAAGTTTTTCTGCAATTTCTGAACAAAGTCTTCCATAAACTTTATTTTCACCATTTATTACAATCATTTTTATTCACCATAATTATTTAACAATAACTGTTTTTTTAACATCTATATTATCTTTTGTAAGATCAATTAAAGATTTTGCATTAGATTTTAATTTTTCTTTTGCTGTTTTTGAAAAACTATACGCATAAACAACAATTTTTTTATTTGTAAAACCAACACCTAAAACTTTTCCTGCAACAATTACAATTGATCCATCATTTATATTTTTTAAAGAATCAAGTTTTGATAAATTTACAGAAACTTCTCTTCTTTTCGCTGTATCTAAAATTTCTGCAGTTCTTTTATAAACTTCTTTTTTCTTTTCTTTATATGCTTTATAAAGTAAATCAATTATTTCTTTTTTATAAATATTTTTTAAATTTTTTTTAACTGTCATAAATAATAACCTCAATAAACTTTAAATATTAAAAAATGCAGGGGACAGGATTCGAACCTGCGAAGCACTAAGCACAGGATCTTAAGTCCTGCCCCTTTGACCACTCGGGAACCCCTGCTTTTTAAATAATTATTTTAATTTCTTTTTTAAAATTCCTATATTTTCTTTTAAATATCTATCTGATAATTTAAATAAATCTTTTGAATTGATTTGACCAATAAGTTCTACAGATAATATATAATTATTGGTAGGATTAATTTTTAAACACTTTTTATCACAAGATTCAACTTGAGATACACAAAAGTCATAATTATCAGGATTAATAACAATATTTTTATTTGATTCTGATTTGATTGCAGTTTTAGAAGCTTTTTCAAAAACTTTTTTACACTCTTCACAACTTCTAGAAGTTTCAAGCTCATAAAGTTGAGCGTAAGACACTATTGCAGGTATATGTTTTACATGATCTTTTCCTTTTCCTAAAACAGCATAAGCTAAAAGTTTGATGTTTTCTTCTTCATTTAATTTTGTTAAAGGAATTGTATCATAAACCATTTTTATATCAGAATCATTTGATATAAAATCACTAGTATAAACTGTTTTTGGACCATTAACCTCTAGATTAAAAGTAACTTTTTTACCTGTATTTAAAAGAGGTGTTTTAATTGGTGAAAGTGCAATTCTATTTGAAAGCATTTCATCAAAAACAACAGATGAATTTTCATAAAAATCAATTTCATCAATTGCATAGATTGGAAGATAATAACTTAAAGTTCTTCTAATTGTATTTAAAGTTACATGATCTGTATTTTCAATTAAATATTTAAAGATTTTATTATCTTTTTCTAAAGATTTTACTTTCACCATAAATAATCACTATAAATTTATTTTTTTAAAAATTTTAATCCTTTCTATGAGATTTCTTTTTTCTACAACCATCATGAGGAATTGGTGTTGTGTTTAAAATACTTAATATTCTTAAACCATGTCTTGTTAAAGATTTAATTGATGGTTCTGCACCTTGTCCTGGATTATAATAAAGATTACCTCCAGGAGCTCTAATCTTTACATGAACTTCTTTAATTCCTTTTTCTCTTGCTTTTTCTGCAATTATTTGAGCCATTTTCATAGCAATATAAGGAGATCCTTCTTTATGTTGTGATTTTGTTAATTGACCACCAGAAGATTTTGCAATTATTTCAGCACCACTTTCATCAGTTAAAACCATGATAGTATTATTTCTTGATGCAAAGATATTTACAATTCCAATTTTTTCTATAATCGCCATTTTATTCACTCCTTACATCCTCTTTTTTTTCAATAGTTTCTTTTTTTTCAGAAATTTCTTTTTTGTCTTTAATTATAGGTTTACCTTTCTTTTCACTCATTTTTTCAATCATATCTTTTATTTGAGTATTTGAGTAAGATATAGATTCATTTGCATTAATTATTGACCCTGGAACTTTTCTAACCTTTCCGTTTATAGCAATGTGTCCGTGAGTAATTATTTGTCTTGCTTGAGAAGGTGTTAAGGCAAGTCCTTTTCTAAAAACCAAAGTTTGAAGTCTTCTATCAAGATAATCAGTTAAACTTAATTTTAAAACATCTTCAATTTTATGTTCTTTTGTAAAAATTCCTAATCTTACAAGTTTATTTAAAAGTTCATCTTTCCTTGTACTGTAGTCATCCACTCTTCCAGCAAGTAAAAGTCTTGCTCTTTTTCTAAAGTTTCTAACTTCTGTTTCTGCTTTCCAAAGTTCTTTTTTTCTTCTAAGACCATATTCTTCAAATAATTGTTTATCTGTTCTTATTTTTTGTTTATTCCATTTCATTCTAGGAACATCATATTTTCTATCAAGTCTTTTTGGGTCACCCATAAATAATCACATTAAATTTTATTTTTTCTTTGAAACTCCAACAGCTCCACTTTTTCTGAAAGATGATTTTGTTTTTTGTCCTCTTACAGTTAAGCCCCATTGAAGTCTTAATCCTCTATAACTTTTTGTTTTTCCTAAGTTTTGAAGATCTTTTCTATTTTCAAGTCTTAAATCTGCCATGATAAGATGTTTTTTATTTCCATCCATTGTTTTTGCTCTGTTTAATAACCAAACAGGAACTTCTTTATCTAACTCAAGTATCATTTTTTCAATAATTTCTACATCTTCATCTGTTAAATAACCTGCTTTATTAGTTTTTTTTTCTGTTTTTTCAATAAATTTTTTTTCAATAATTTTTGAAAGTCTATTTCCAACACCATATATAAAACAAACTCCATCTCCAATACTCATATATCCAGGAACATCTCTTCCACTTATTCTTATAACATGTTTAAAATCTTTTGATTCTTTTGAAAGATCTATGTGAGAAGGTGTTTTTCTTGTAGGTTGTTTAATAACTTTTTCAGGTTTTGTAACCTTTACAAAGGTAGAATCTTTTTTACCTTTATTTCCTTTATTTTGTTTTGTAGGTTTTTTTGAAGAAGAACCTTTTTTTCCTTTATTATCTGTTTTCTTTTTAGCCATAAATAACACTCATTTTAAATATTTTTTTAAATAGGAAAAACATGAAATATACTTAATTTTATTTCTTTATCTTTTTGTTTATAAAAAACATTATTTCCTAAAACTTTTTCAATTTTTATTTTTTTTCCAAAATCTCTTCCCTGAACAATTATACATTCAGTTCCAACTTTTAAAACACCCATATATCTTCACATTTTATTCTATTTTATTTATTATCATATCAATATATTTTTTATATCTTAAGTCAACATCATCCATTGTTATGATATTATACTTTAACATAACTGCTTTTAGATAAATCTCTTTTCTAACATCAGGAGAAATCATTGATGCTAAAAGATTTTCAGGTCTTCTTTGTGTTTTTGTAAGTCTTAAAACTTCAAAAGGTCTTTTGTTATGAGGCATACCTTGAAGAGGTTTTTTTGAAATTGCACAAACATGTTTACCTGGTGTTTTTTTTAAGATTAATCTTGAACTCTTTTTACCTGGAGTTTTTACAGTTTTATGTTTTTTAAATTTTTGATTAAAGCTTGGCATATTATTTCACCTAAATTAATTTTATTCTTTTAATTCTCCATCTGGATAATATTTTTTAACTAACTTTTTATCATATATGTTGTTTATAACTAATGAGAAGATTACACCTAAGATAACATAAGCCCAAAAGCCAGAAACACTAAATAATAAAAAATTATATATAAATTCATCATAATATTTTTTTACAAACCATAATAATGGAAAAGCAATTAATATCATTACAAGAAAAGATTTTTGTTGAAGCTTAAATTGTTTTCCAACAAGTCCAAAAGCCTCTTTTTGTTTTGCTTTTACTTCTTGCATTTTTTGTTCATTTGCAAGTTTTTTCATTTCTTTATTTATTTTTTTACTTTTTAATTTTATATAAAAATAATCTTTAGGATTAATTGTAAAATGCTGTATTAACTTACTTAAAAATGCAAAGATTAAAGATATTAAAATCATATCAATCCAAAAATTTATTATAGGAGATTCAAACATTTTTTTTCTTTCCTTTTTTATTTTTTACCTGCTACTTGTTTTAAAAGATCACTATTTTGGAAAACTTGATCTTTTGCTAAAACTTCATAAATCTTATAAATTACACCAACAGTTAATAAAATACCTGTTCCAGACCCTATCGCCCCTGTTAAATCAGAAACAAAAGCTAAAAGTCCAACAAATATTGAACCCAATATCGTTATTGTTGGGATGTATCTATTTAAAACTGTTGCAAGCACCCTTTCATCTCTTCTAAAACCAGGTATTGACATTCCTGAATTTTGAAGTTGTCTTGCAACTGCATTTGCATCCTGTCCACCAACTATAACCCAGAATTTTCCAAAAATCACACATGTTGTAACAAATAAAATCATATAAATTAAAGCATTTATCCACATATCTGGTGTGGTTCCACCTAAAATTGCATTTTCTAAAAGCTGATATTGAGGAGTTAAAATTTCACCAATTTTAAACATTATATTTTCAAGCCTTGTGTTTCTGGCAAGATTTACTAAAAGATTGACATTGGCAAACAAAGTTGATGCAAAAATTACAGGCATTACAGAAACATACAAAAGCTTTACAGGGTATTTGGCCCCCATTCCACTTCTTCCAACCGTTAATGGAATATTTACATGCATTCCTTCAACATAAACAACTAAAAGGAATACTAAAATTGTCATTAATAGAGGAATTATTACAAAAGTTAAAAGTTGAATCATTGCACCTGTACTTACAAAGTCAACAGCCATAAAAATTAATCCACCTGTTGATCCTGCCATTGGAGGTGAAAAAATTCTCCAAATAATTGTTTGAGAAACACCTGCAGCAATAAACAAACCAATTCCAGAACCAATTCCGTATTTTGTAACAACTTCATCAAGATAAAGAATAATTATTGCACCAATAACAACCTGAAGCATTACAAATAAACCCATTCCAGGCATAGGCGCTAAAAAACCTATTTTTACAGCAACAATAGCTTCAACAACAGATAAAACTACAGCAGAAACTTTTTGTAAAATACTGAATTTTGCTCTATCTGTAGGATTTGAAAAATCTAAATTAATTATTTTAACTCCAACTAACAATTGAAGAATAATAGATGCAAGAACAATTGGACCAATTCCTAAAGTTATCAAAGTTCCTATTTGACTTGCAAGAATCATTTGAAGATATTCTAATTGAGGAAGTTGAGATTGATCAATTCCAATAAGCATAACAGTTCCAAGAATAAAAAACACAACTAAGACTATAGCCGTCCATATTAATTTAGTTTTTATAGAAAGAGATTTTTGAGGATCTCTTACAGATGGAAATATGCTTTGAGCAATTGAATAAAAACTCATTCAATAACTCCTCCCTTTTTTTCAATTTTTTCTTTTGCTGTTTTTGTTAAAATTGCATTTTTTACTTTTATTGATTTTAAGATATTACCAGTTCCTAAGATTTTATCAAAACCAATTTCTTTTAAATCAATTGTATCTGTGTTAACTAAATATTTATTTAAATCATGTAAAGTTATTGTTCTTAATTTTTCTTTTGCTCTAAGTCTTGGAGATAATAATTTTCTTTTACCAATCATTACATAATATTTTGTAAACTTATGTTTAAAAGAACCTGCTCTACCAGCGCCACCTTTACAACCAGCACCTCTTTTGTTTTTGGTATTTCCTTTACCGTGAGTTCTTTTACCTCTTAACCTATCTACTTTTGATTTACTCATAAAATATCACATTAAATCATTCTTTTTAATAAAAGATTTATTTTTTCTTTTCTATAACCTAAGGCACCACCTTCGACATAGGTTTTTTTAATACCTTGTCTATCATATCCTTTTGAAGGAGGTTTTAGTCTAAATACAGGTTTTATATTTAAGTCTTTTACTTTTGTTTTACCTGAATAAATATCATTAATAATTTTATCTAAATCTTTTTTAAAATGTTCTTTAAAAGAAATTAATTTGTTTTCTTTTGTATAAACACAGCCTCTCTTAACTAATAATTTTTTTAAAACTTCTTCTGAGATTTCTCCCCAAGTTATATAATCTTTTGATTTTTTTAAAAGACCTTGAAGATATTTATCATCATTATACAAAACACAATGGTTTGCTCTTGTAAGACGCATTAAAGAAAGTGCTTTTTCAATTTCTTTTTTAACCTTTACAGGTCCTCTAACTCTTAATATTGCAATCAACATATTTTTTTCACATATTTTTAATTTTCTTCAAGTTTTTCAGGGAATGATTTAAGTTTACTTAAATTATGAAGAGCATTTATTGCAGCTTTTACAAAATTAAGTTTTGTATCTGTTGCTCCTCTTGTTTTTGACCAAACATTTGTAATTCCAGCAAGTTCAAAAACTGGTTTTATAGATTCACTTACAGCAAGACCAACACCTTTTGGAGCAGGTAAAAGTTCAACTCTTAAAGAGGCACATTTTCCTATAATTCTATAAGGTACTGAATTATCATCATAAGTGTTACTTTCCCAACTTCCAGAACCTCTTTTTACACTAATCAGGTTTAATTTTGCTTTTTGTATTGCTTTTTCTTGAGCATTAAATCTTTCAATATTTTTTGAAGAGCCAATACCGATATGACCATTCATATCTCCAACAATAGCAGTTACTCTAAAAGAAAAATGTCTTCCAGCTCTTGTAACTCTTGTTGTTTTTTTAACATCTACAATTTTATGTTTTATTTCAGGTATTAAAAAATCTACAATTTCAGATTCCATTATTCTTCCAAATTTTAAAGCATCATCTAAAGTGGTTATTTCTCCACCCTTTACTTTTCTACCTAAGTTTGTTTTAGGTGTCCATAGCTCTTTGTTAAAGACAGGTTCTCTTGAAGCTCTGTCTTGTCTTGGTCTTGATCCTCTTTCTTTTCTATTTGGTTGATTTTCTTTATTTTCTTTTAACATAAAATATCACATTATTATAAATTTATTTTTTTGAAAGTATTTTTTGTCTAACCTCTAAAAAATCTTTATCTATATTTTTTTTTAAATATTCTGAAACATGTTTTCCTTCAATTCTTGCCTCATCTGGAAAAGCTTTTGGATCGTGAGGACAAATAATACCAGCATCAATAATCCCTTTTAATGCTGCATAAATTCTAGATTTTGATTTAAAATTTTTAACTCCTGTATCAAAGATGACAGATTCAATTTTTTTTTCTTTAGCTAAAACACCTGTTAAAAGACCTGTTAAATAAATTGCAGAAGTGTTTTTTAAAGAATGGTTCCAACCATATTTTTTTAGTTCTTTTGAAGTTATAAAAACTAAAGAAACGTCTCCTTCTTCTTTATAATCAACAATTTGTGTTCTTACTAAACTATTAGATATTCTAACTATAAATCTTTTTTGTTTTGATCTTAAAAATTTTAATCTTTTATTATAATCTGTTTTTTGATCTCTTTTTCTTCTAAAAGGTAGATTATATGTAGGTCCTATTTTCATTAATTTTCACCATTAATATATTCTTCTAAATGTTTTTTACCCTTAAAGTAATTTCCTTTAATTCTTAAATATGTTTTATTATAATTTTTTCCATTAAGTTTATCTTCTTTTTTAAGTTCTCTTAATTTCTTTCTTAAAGCTCTTACTTTTAAATTATATTCATTAGTTGTTTTTCTTGCACTTTTAGTTCCTTTTCTTTTACCAAGGCCTCTTTTTCTTTTTAATTTTTTCTTTTCAAGTAAGATTCTTGCACGTCCTCTAGAGTGGCCTGTGTTTGGTTTCTTTTTAACTACACCTTCAATAATTATTTTTCTAGCATCATCTTTTGTAATAGCATCAGATACCATTTTTTTATTAGTTACTAATTTTTCAGTATTTAATTTTAGTTTATGCTTTCCTTTTTTTAAAATTTTTGAAGCCATTGATTTAAGTTTATTTAATTTCATGAAAATTCACATTTAATTTAAAATTTTTAAATTTTTTTCTTTTGCAAACTTTGTAAGTTCAATTTTCTTTTTTGCACCAAGTCTTTTACTAAATCTAACTGCAATCTTATTTGTATCTAAAATATTTAATAAATCTGTTTTTGAATAAACTAAAATTTCTTTAAACTTACTTGGATGCATATGTTTTTCATCTTTTTTATGTCCATAACCTATTTTTGGCATAGGCCCTCTTTTTTCTGAAAGAGATCTATCAATACCTCTAGGAAATCTCCATGCTTGAACATCTCTTCTCTTTTTTTTTCTTCTAGTTGTTAACCCATAATGGGCTCTGAAGTTAGGGGTGTCTTTACTCATAATCATCATCAATTAAAAATTTATTTTGCTTTTTCAACAATATAAATACCATCATCAAAAACTCTATAATCTTTATTTTTCATTCTAGTTTTTGCTTCTATTGCTCCAGCTGTTTGACCAACAGCTTGTTTATCTTTTCCAGAAAGAACGATTTCTTTTCCATTAACTTGAATATTTACATTTTTTGAAATTGAAACAACTCTTGGTTTTTTTTCTCCATAAAAATTTGAAATTATTAATTTATTTTTATCTATTTTAACAGTCATTGGAAAGTGAGAATATACAACTTCCATTTTATAAACATAATCTTTAGAAAAACCATTAACAGCATTATTAATTATCTTTTTAATTGTATTTGAAACAGATAAAAACATTTTTTTCTTATTATTTGGTTTAATAGTTATAGTATTATCTTTTACATCTACAGATACAAAAACGTGATTGTATGGAATTGTTAAAATATCATCTCCTTTTTTTAAAATTACAGAATCTTTTTCTATACTACATACAATCTCTTGAGGAATTGTCAAAACATTCTCTTTAATTTCTTTTTTATTTTTCTTTTCAGTCACAAAAATCACTTTAAAAATATTTTAATAAATGTATGCAAGCAATCTACCACCAAGTTTTTTTTGCTTTGCATTTTTGTGTGTCATAACACCACTTGTAGTACTTACAATTAAAACACCAACATCTCTTGAAATTAAGAAAGATTTTTCAAATTTTTCAAAATCATCGTGTTTTACAGCAAATCTTGGTTTTATTGCCTTACATTTATTTATTCTACCATATAGATAAACAACTACTTTTTTATAAGGTGGTTTATCTATTATCTTATAATTATTTATATAACCTTCAGACTTTAAGACAGTTAAAACATTTTCAAGTAACTTTGAATGATTTAACAGACAAGTCTTTTTTGCTACATTTTCAGCATTATTTATATTATTTAAAGCATTTGCAATTGGGTCATTTAAACTCATTGATTTCACCTAATGACATATAATTTTTTTAATCATATTTTTTAAAACCTAAATCTAAAGCAATATCATTAAAACATCTTCTACAGATTCTTAAATTGTATTTAGAGATAACACCTCTAAAAGTGCCACACATTTTACAAGCTTTAGATCTTTGATATTCTTTACTGGTTTTACTAATTTTATTTACTTTTTTTGGTTTTTTTTCATTTGTAGTCATTCAACCACTACCTTTAATTTTTCTTGTGCAAAATTAATTGCATCTTCTTTAGATACTTTTTGTTTTTGTCCTACTTTTGAAGTATTATGTTTTCTTAATTTTACTCTATAACCTTTTCTTTTTAAGTTTACACAAACATCAAACCCTTTAATACCTAAATCAGGGTCATATTTAATTCCAGGGACGTCTAAATATTCGTGAATACCGTATGAAAAATTACCATCTTTTGTAAAACTTTTTCTTTTTAATTTATTTCTTTTTGCTTTTAAAGTCAATATTAAAAAATCATGAGCATCTTGTCCTCTTAAAGTTGTTTTACAACCTATTGGCAGTCCAGGTCTTATACCCCATGTTGGAAGTTTTACTTTACAAATTGTTTTTACTGCTTTTTTATTTGAGATCAATTTAATTATTTTTGATGCTTTTTCAATTTCAGCACCAGATTCTCCCACTCCTATGTTTATAACAACTTTGTCAATAAAAACATCTTTCATAACATTTTCTTTATTTTCTTTTAACATAAAATATCACATATTCAATTAATAACAATAATATTTTTTTCAATAGTCTCAAAATCAATATCATTTGCTTTTAATTTTATTAAAGTCGGTCTTTTCATAGTTCCTTCTTTAATATCTTCTATTTTTCCTTTTTGACCAACGTGCTTTCCTGCAAAAACAAAAACATCTCTTCCTTTTTCTAAAGGGAAATATTCTTTTATAGTATTTTCTAAAAGATTAAGTTTTATTGATGCAGAAGTTTTATATGCTTGATTTGGAGTTATTAAAATTCTTCCATCATTTGTAGATAATTGTATTTGTCCGTTTTTAATTATTTTTTTTGAAATTATTTTACAAATTTTATAGTCGGCATCTACTTTTTCAATTTCTTTTAAAACATATGCTCCATTTGTTGCATATTCTAAAGTATAATATTTTTCTAATTTTGGAATTTCTATAATATCGTATAATCCTACAGGAAGATTATATTTTTTTACAATTTTTTTATCAACTATAATTTCTTTATTGTTAATTATATATTTTACTTCTTTTGTATTATCACAAAGATTTAAAATGTGTTTTAAAACAAAACCAATTGATATTGCGGTATTTTTATTATGTTTACCTGGTTTTGGGTTATAAATAAATCTTTTTATTTTTGAAATTCCAGTAATAGATAAAGAATTATTTATCTTTAAACATTTGGTTTCTCCTTTATTTGCCATTTGATTCACCCTTTTTTATTAGGTTTTTTTTTTCTAATCTTTTACTATCACTTAATACTAAATCTGTAATTAATAAATTTGATGCAACTAAAGGACTCATTTTTTCTTGAGCTCTTGCATTTTTATATTTAATTTCTTTAACATATATTTTAGATTTAGAATAATCTACTTTTTCAACTTTTCCTGTTTTACCTTTATTATCTCCAACAATTACTTTTACAGAATCTCCTTTTCTTATAGATATTCTTTTTAAATTATGTTTTTTTTGTAAATCTTTATCTAAAGGACAAACTAATAATTTTCTTCTTTTATGAAGAGGAGCTTTATAGATTTTCAATCTTTGTTTACCTGGATTTTTTGTAGATATTTTTTTCATTCTAAATCATATTTTTAATTTTATAAATTTAAATTACACTAGATGCAAGCCCTGCAATTTTTGGAAACCTTTCTCCAACTTCTTTTGCAACACATCCTTTAACTTCTGATGATTTTGGAAATCCTTTTGCATCAGTTAAAACTACTGCATTATCTTCAAAACAAATTCTCAAACCATTTTTTCTTCTATATTCTTTTTTAACTCTGACAATAACAGCTTTTTCCATTTTTTTTCTAGTGTTAGGAGTTCCTTTCTTAACAACAACATTTACAAGTGCTGCAATTCCAGCCGAAGCAATCTGTCTTTTTCTTGCTTTATATTTATAAACAGAAATTATTTCAACAATTTTCGCACCGCTGTTATCACTACAATTACATCTTGAACCAATTATTAAACCTTTTACAGCTTTTGCACTAATTTGCTTCATTTAAATCACCAGATGACTTTTTATTTATTTTTTTAATAATTATTAATGATTTTGTTTTACTTATTTTTCTTGTTTCTCCACAAAGAACATAATCTCCAACAGAAACTGAGATATCTTCAGGAACGTGAACAGCATACTTGCTTTTTTTTACAAGAGATCTTTCATATTTAGAAATGTATTTTGTGGTAACAACTTCTACTTGAGCAGTTTTTTTTGCTTTCATCTTTATAATTGTTCCTTCAATTAATTTTCCTCTAACACTTTTTTTCTTTTCTACCATAATAAATCACAATATTTTAAATTTTAAAATTTCATTTTTTTTAAGTTTTATATTTTTTTTATCAGTTTTTAAAACAACAATGTTTTTTGTTTCATAAATTATAAGACCACTTAATTTTATTTTTGTTTTATCAGAACTATTTTCAATAATTATGTTTTTTCCAATTAAGTCTAAATGCTTTAAATTATGCATCTATTAATTCCTCTTGATAGCCTTTTTCAATTAATAATTTTTTAACTTTATCTACTTGGTTTCCTTGAATTTCAACAACTTTTTCTTTTACAGTTCCACCACAAGCAAGTTTTTTTTTAAGATATTTTTCAACATCTTTTGCTTCAGAGACTGATTCAAAACCAGCAATTTTTATTGAAAATTTTTTGAATTTTTTTCTTACTAAAGATATTTTAATTTGTTGAGATTCTTTTGAAATTTCATTTAAATCAAAAATATCTTTTGAAAGATGACTTACAGAACTAATATCCTTCATAATTATACAACATTCTCCTTATTTTTTTATTTTTACTTTTTTAATTTTATTTTTTTTTAAAATATCATTTTTTTTTGTTAAATGTCTTGCAATTTCTTTCTTAATTTCTTTCTTTTTAGAAGTATTATTTGATTTTGTTTTAGAGGCAAGTAAACCTTTAAAATTTGCAAGTTCTAATTTTAATTGCATTATTTTAGTATCAAGTTCAGAAACCTCTGAAACATTTACTTTCTTTTTTTTAACCATATAAAAATCACATTTTTGTTTCTTTTTCTTTTTCTACAATAACATCTTCTTTGTTTAAAGAAACTTTATCTTCTTTTTTTGCAACAACATCTTCTTTATTTAAAATTACTTTTTCATCTACTTTCTTTTTGTCTGCTTTCTTTTCGTCTACTTTCTTAACAACTTTTTTTTCTTTAACTTTACTTACAATTGCTTTTTTAGAAGTTGGTTTTTTAATAGGTTCAACTTTTGTTTGCTCATCTGCAGATTTTATTAATTCAATTTTATTTGTAATCTTTTTTTCTTGATTTTCTTTTTCAATAACTTTCTTATCAACATCTTCTTTAATATCTTCTTGTCTTTCTAAAAGTTCTTCTTCTTGTATTTTTAATTTATATCTCTTAGAAAATTCTAAAACATCAATTTTATCTGAAAAAACAATATCAGGCTTTACAATTCTTAAAGTTATACCAATAGTTCCAAGACTTGGAAATGTAGTTTGTTTTTCAATTGCAACTAAACCTTTTTGATCTCCAGCTTTTTTCATATATCCAAAGAAAAATCTTGATTTTCTTTTTCTCTGTCCTTTTCCTGAAGTGTTTCCCTTTGCAATTATTTCAGCACCAATAGCACCAGCTTCTTTAATTTGTCTTAAAGCCCCATAAACAACACTTTTCCAAGAAATACCTTTTGAAATATTTGTTTGAATAGTTTCCATTATAACTTTTGGATCTAAATTTTTATTTGGAATTTCTCCAATCTCAATATGAACTTTTGTTAAATCAAATTTCTTTTCAAGATCATCTGTTAAAGTTCTAATGTTACTTCCTTTTTTACCAATAACAAATCCTGGTTTTAAAGAATAAATAACCACTCTTGTGTTAAACACAGTTTTATTGATATCAACATCTATAAATCCAGCACCAGAAAGTCTTTTCTTTAAGTAATTTGAAATTGCTATTTTTTTTAGCTTATCTTTAATAAAATAATTTTCTTTCACTAGTTATTCCTCCAGAACAATAACTTCTATATTTGTAGATTTTGATTCTCTTTGTTTACCACCAATTCTTCCTTGTGGTTGTGTTTTGCTTCTTGTAACACCTTTAACTGCAAACATATGTATAATTTTTAATTTTTCAAGATCTAAATTTTTATTTTCAGCATTTGCTTTAACATCAAGTAAAAGCATTTTAATTTCTTTTGCAGCTTTAACAGGCCATCTTCCAGAAACAACATTTCTTCTAGAATCACCTTTTCTATGAGCTACTTTTTTATTGTATTTTACAAGCGGTAAAAAATCTTTTTTTTCAATAATATCATCACAAATTTTTATTGCTTTTGATAATGGTTTATTTTTAAAATAATTTGAAAACTCAACAGAATATTTTGTTGAAATTCCAACATTATTTTTACAAGATTTTGCAATTTTCTTTTCATTAATATTTTTTTGAAAATTATATTTTTTATCAGCCATAAATATTCAGCATTTTACTTTCTTTCACTAATTGCAGTACTTGACTTAGTTGCACCAATACCTGCTTTTCCGTGTTTTAATCTTTTTCTTGTTAAAGCATACTCACCAAGATAATGCCCAAGCATTTCTTCCATAATAACTACTGGTAAAAATTCTTTACCATTATAAACATTAATGGTTTTACTAACCATTTTTGGAGTAACTATTAAATCTCTTCTATGAGTTCTAATGTTTTTTCCAAATCTTTTACCTTTTTCAAATTTTTGATAAAAAGGGTAACTTTCATTTCTAAGTAAGTTTCTTCTTGCTCTTGATGGAACTAATTTTGCAAAATCTCTTAAAGACATTGCTTGAAGTTCTTCTAAAGTCTTCCCTCTATACTTAAAACCGTAATATTCATCATCCATTTAAATTCAACTCTTACTTCTTTTTTCTACCAGTTCTCTTAGATGCTATAGCACCAACCTTTCTTCCAGATGGAGCATGTCTTGAGGTTGATTTAGAGTGTCCTACATGGTGTTGAAGTCCTCCGAAAGGATGATCTACAGCATTCATTGCAACACCTCTAAGTGTAGGATAAGGTCTGCTTTTTGCTTTCATTGCATAAAATTTATTTCCTGCTTTAACAAAAGGTTTATTAGGTCTACCAGCACCTGCAACAACACCAATTGTGGCTCTAACTGTTAATGGAAAATTCTTAATTTTGCCTGATGGAAGTTTTATTATTCCAACACCTTCTTTTTTACTCATTAAGGTTGCTGATTGTCCACTAGCTCTTACAAATTTTCCACCATCTCCAAAATTCTTTTCAATATTATATATTTGAGTTCCAGGAGAAATATCTTCTAAAAATAAAACATTTCCAGGAGAGATTGGTGCATCTTTTCCAAAAATAACCCTATCTCCTGTCTTTATACTTTCAGAAGCAACTATATAATCTTTACTTCCGTCTTCAAACAAAACTTCTGCAATAGGTGCTGTTCTTATAGGATCTGTAAACAAACTAACTATTTGACCTTTTAAAGTTTTATCTTTATCAAAATAATTATATCTTATGTTTATTTTAGCATTAATTGTTGCTCTATATTTTGGAGTTCCTTTTCCTCTTCTTTGAAGTCTTAGTCTTTTACCCATAAAAAATTACCTTTTAATAATTATTTATAAAATACCTAATTTATTTGCAACATCTTGTGCATTACTTGATTTATTTAAAGTTACAAGTGCTTTTTTTCTATTTTTTCTATCAATCATTGTATTAATTGTTTTAACTTTAACACTATATAATTTTTCAACAGCTTCTTTAATTTCTCTTTTAGTTGATTTTTTATTAACAATGAAGGTTAATCTATTTTGTGTTGAGATTAAATCAACTGCTTTTTCTGTGATTACAGGATATTCAACAACATCATAATATTCTAATGTTTTCTTTTTCATTTTAAATCACCTTTGAAAATCTCTCCTGTAATTTTTGGATAGCGCTTTCTGAAAAAATTGTAAGTCTTCCTGCATGAGTTCCTGGCGCAAGTTCTTTTATTGAGAGTTTTTCAGCATTAACAACATCAGCACCTTCTAAATTTTTAAAAATTTTATAATTTTTAGTATCACCTAAGATAAAAAGAATACTTTTCCTTCTTTTGTATCTTCTTCCTCTCATCTTTCCTTTACCAGCTCTATAAGTTTTATTATCTTTTGCTTTTTCAATATTTTCAAGAAGACCAATTTCTTTTAAAAAATCATTTACTTCTTTTGTTTTTTGTAAAGTTTCTATATTATTTTCAATAACTAAAGGAAGAGATAACTTTTCAGATAAAATATTTCCTCTAGCATAAACAATACCAGGATTTGCGGTTGCAGAAATTGCACTTAATATTGCTTTTGTTCTTTCTTTATTATTTATTTTTTTAATAAGTATTTTTGCTATTTTTGGAGGATGTGCTTTTGGACCTCCAACAGCTTGAGAAACTCCAGCAACTCTTCCAGCCATTAAGATTCTTCTATTTTTCATTCTTGGAAGTCTTGCTCTTCCTGTGTTTATAGAATTATCCATAGTGTTTTTCTTTCTAACACCCCTATATTCTGCAGTGTTTAATCTATTTGAATAAGGAGAGGGTGCTTTAGATTGATAGTCCTTACTTTGACTTGAAATCACAGCTTTTTTTATTAGATCTGGTCTGTAACTTTGCTTAAAGTATTCTGGAACTTCAATTTCTTTTATTGGTTTTCCTAAAAGATTATAAACATTTGTTTTCATAACAATCAAAATTATTTAGTAATTATATTTAAATCTGTTAAAGTTAATTTTGTTCTTGGTTTTCTATTAGATTTTCTTAAAGCTAAAACTCTTTTTGAAACTCCAGGTACACTTCCTGCAATTATTATAAATGGGTTTTTTACAATTCCATAGTTTTTAAATCCTGATTTTATATTTACTTTATTAGGATCTTTTTCTATCATCAAAAGTTTTTTTACAAAAGAAGTTCTATTATGAAAACCATGTTGTCCTGCTCTTGGAACAGTGTGCATTATTGTTGCTGGATGCCAAGGACCAATTGACCCTACATGTCTTTGTATTTGTTGAGCTTTTGGTCTTTGTATTTTTATACCAAATCTTTTTACAGGACCTGTAAATCCATGTCCTTTAGTTATTGATTTAACATCTAAATTAGTGTCAATTTCAAAAGCTTCAGAAATAGAAATGGTTTTATTAATTTTTTCTTTAAAATAATTTATCTTATCTTCAAAATTTCCAGAAAGCATAATTTCAACTAAAACAGGTTTTTTTTGTCCAATTGTTGTAAGCTTAGTATCAACATAGCATAAAAGAACTAAGTCGTCTGCTTTTTCTTTATTTTTTAAAAAATCTTCTAGATCTTTTTTCTTAGTTGATTTTTTTCCTTTAATTTTTTTTAGAAGAAGAGAATTAAAATTTAAATATTCAGAAACAGTATTTTTTCCTGTAATTGGCTTGTTTTTCTTATAAAATCTTGCTCCTACAACTTTTAATTCAGGAGTTTCAACAACCGTTACTGGAACAACAATTTCATGGCCATAAGAAGATGAGTTTTTATGAGCATCTTTTGCTGTTATTTGCATCATACCAACCTTAAGACCATAAAAAGAAATTGGTTTACAAACAGTTAAATCGTTTTCAACACCATTATATGAATTAAACTTAGGAATTATTGATTTAGCTTTTACTCTTGGGTAAAAAGCCATAGATCCTTCTCTTGGTTTATATTTTTTAGGCATAAAATTACACTTTGCATTTTTTAAAATTTACATAAAGATAAGCCATTTATCTTTAAAGATGTTAGGGAGTTTTTAAAAAAAACATATAAAAGCTTTGCATTTATATGTTAACCAAATTTTTTAAAAATGGTTAAATCTAATCGTACTCTGTTAACACACAGTGTACAAAGCTTATAAAAATTTCGCTTATATAATATCTTATTGAACAGAAATATTTAAAAAGGGGTTTGTTTGTTCCTTAGTAAAAATAACTATTTTTTTTATATAACATTAATTTTTAATATCTAGTGTTTCAAGTTCTTTTAAAGTTACTTGTTTTGTATTTATATCTTCTTCTTCAACTATAGATGTTTTTAGATCCAAATTTTCTTTTTTAACTACATTTTCTTCTACATTATCTGTAACTTTATCTTTCTTCTTTGAATAACGTCTTGAGATAAAATATATTAATAAAGCTATTAATAATATTAAGATGACAAATAAAATAATATCTGAAGCTGTTTTAAAAGAAAAGAATCCTGTTAAAATACCAGGTTTATCAACTTCTTTTAAATTATATTCACCTTCTTTAATTATTTGATATGTATCTAAATCATATATTTTATATTTTAGATTTGATAAATCATCATATTTTATTTTATAATTTTTAGAAACTTCAGTAAAAGCATCTACCCCAAATTCTAAATCTCCTTGAATTTCAAAACTATTTACATCTTCAAAAGAAATTAAAAGATTTTTTTGTAAACTAGAAGAATTGTTTATAGTTAAAGTTAATAAAACTGTTTTATCTTCATCTAAAACATTTTCAATAACTGATGAGATTAAAAGTTCTTTTTCAACAATTCCTCTATCTATTAAAAAAGGTTCTTTTAAGATTAATCTTCCAAGGTTATATATCTCTATATATCCATTATATTCATTTAAATAACTATTGTCTGGTATAATTATTCCAAAATAAATGTTTTTAGTCATAGAGGGAGATAATAAAAATTCATTTTTGTTTTCTGCTTCTGTAAATATATTTTTATTTAACATATTTTCAGATTTAACAAAAACAAAATCTTCTGGAAATCCAGAAAATTTAACTTCAATTGTTTTGTTTTCAAAAGAAGTATTTTTTAAACTAAAATTACTTGTTATTCTTTTGTCATTTGAAGATATTTTTGAAACATATGTTGTAAAATAAATCTCTTGGTCTGAAGATGTCACTGGATAAAGATTTGTAAAATAAGAGATTGGCTCACAACCATTAAAAGTAACTGTATAAATTACATTTTTTGGATTTTTAATATTTAATAAATCTATTTGTTTTGAAAAATTATCATAACCAGATAAAGGTATTATTGGTTCTTGAATAACAGCACCAGTTGAAGTTACTTTTATAGAACCTGTTTTATTAGTTAGATTTTTAAAAGATATTTGTACAAAATCATTATCTAAAGAAATATATTTTGAATTTGGATAATTTAAAGTAAAATCACAAGAGTTTTCAAAAGAATATTGTTCAAAAGTAAAAAAACCTGATTTTGTATCTTTATAATCACAAGAAACTCCATTTGAAAATAAACCTTTTGCTAAAAGTTCAAAAGAACCAGGATTAGATGTTCCAACTCTAATTGTTCTTTGTGAATTTTTAGGTAAAAATAAAGATTTATCAATAATATTTATATTTGTGTTTCTTCTATTTTCAAAAATAACATCATTTAATGAAAAATCTACAGAAGAATTATTATAAATGGTTATAAAATTTTCTCCATCTTTAAAATAAGAATCATTAAAACCTATATTTGAACAAATTGAATCTTTGTTTATTAAGATATTATAGTTAGTGTTAATTGCTGAATAAGAACAAAAATCACCATTTTCAAAATTACCTTGAATAGATATATTTCCAACAGAAGTTATATTTGATGGAATATTTGTTGTTCTTATATCAAAATTTAAAGAAGTATCTGATTTAGGGTAGATTGTATAATTTATAGGTTTTGGAAAAATATCTGTATAAAGAGTGTTATCTGTGTGATTTATTCCTGTTATTGTAAATTTTTTATTAGAATTATTAAAAATATAAAAACCATTTTCTTTTGAAAAATTAGTTTGTGTTTTTTCTTGTAAATTTAAATTTCTTGTAAAAATAGTTATATCTTTACATTCATTTGAAACAAAATTTTGAGAAGTTGGAGATACTCTTACAGTTATTGTTTCATTTATTCTACATCTTTTATCTTCTCTATTTTCTCTTTTTAAAAAACCTTCAACTCTTAAAGTTAAATTTTCTGTTTTTAAAAAATCAGTTTTTCCTGATCTTACATTAAAAGTTAATGATTTTTTAGAATCTTCATATATTCTAAAAATACTATTTCTTAAAGAAACATCTAAAATAGAATTGCTTGGTTTATCTATTCTTATATTTTCAACTTCAAAATAATAATCTAAAGATTTGTTTAAAACATCTATTTCAAAAGATTTATTATCATTTGAAGAAATATTAAAATAATTATTTGAAATTCTTAAATCACTACACTCTGCTGTATTTGGAAGATAACTATCATTTATTCTATATCTTACGTTATATACCTTTTCACAAGTTAAATTTTCATATTTTCCAATAACTCTTATATCAAAAAAGTTAGTGTATGTTGAAGAAACAGTATCTGCAAATAAATCTATTTGTGCACTTCTTGTTTGATAAGGAGATATTGTAAAAGGATAAGAAATGTTTTCAATTTTAAGGTTTGTTGGGTTTATAGGGTTTGTTGTAACTGAAGTTATGTTTAGTGGTTTGTCTATAGTATTTATTATATACAAATTATAAAAATCTCTTTTATCTTCTGTTAAATAAATATCAGAAAATCCAGAAACATAAAAATCATCACAAGTCGGAATATTTTGTGGAGGAGTTGGAGGAATCAGAGGAGTTGTTGAACCACCTGTTGTTCCTTGTGAATAAATATATGAACTTGTTGTTGTTTGATAAGTTCCATCTGATGATTGAAGATCTAAAACAACTTCATAAGATTGATAAGAAGGATCAAAATAAAACATAGGGTTATATGAATAAACATAGTTTGAATAAGGAGATAAAATGAAAGAATGTGTTTGTATGTTATGAACAAAAATTCTTTGACCAAAAGGATTTATTCCATAAACTTTAGGTGACACAATTACATTTACAGGAGATGCAAAATTAGTTCCATATATTGAATATCTTAAATCTATTGTATCATATACATCTGCATATTGATATGGCATGTAGATTGGATGTGAAGATGTTCTTACATGTGCATAATCAAAACCAATTGTGTATGCTGTAATTGCATTTGATAAAATTATTATTGAAAAAAACAATAACAAATATTTAAATTTCATAAAATAACCCCTTTTTTTTTCTTAAATCTTATATAAAAAATTATTGCCAACTAAATGAAACTCTAGTGTTTGGATTTACATAACTTATAGTGTTATAATTATAGTAAGTTGGATAAGTATATGTTGAATAACTATAACTTGGATAAGTATATGTTGAATAATATGAATTAACATAACTTGTGTATGTTGGAGTAATATACCCTGTATAAGGACTTACATATCCTGAAGGATAATAGTATCCATAATCATAGTAACTGTTATAATAAGGTACATTTGGATAATATGGATAATTATAACTTACATTTGAATAAGATATGTCAGTAACATCAAATCTTTTTGCAGCATCTACAGATATAGATACAAAAACAAGTGCAATTAAAATCATTAAAACACCTAGAATATTAATATATATTTTTTTCATATACCCTTTCACCTCATATATTTTGTATATATATTTAGAGACAAATAGTTTATAAATGTTTTTAATTTAATAACTGAACGTAATTATCTACAAAAGGTATTAAAAAACAAATATTTTTTTAATAAAAAAAAAACAAACATCTTTAAATATATAATCATATATAGTAATATATAGAAAAATAAAAAAAGAATATCTATGGTTGATCAATCTCAAAATATTTATCAAGATATTAAAGCATTACAGTCAAGCATTTTAGTTTTAAGACAAAAAATAAAATATCTTGTGCATAATGAAAAAATATTAGGTAGAAATATACTGGTTTTAAACAAAAAGATAGCTTCTGCTAATTTTTCTGGAAATGGAGATTCTGAAATTTCTAATGAAAAAATAGAAAAAATATTAAATACTTTAGAAAATCTAGATTCAAGAATAAAAGGAATTGAATCAACACTTGAAATGTTTTCAAAAAGATATGCAAGAGCAGAAGATTTAAAAGAAATGAAATATGTTATTGATAACATAAATCCTTTAGAGTATACAACTATTGAACAAGTTAAAAAAATCATTAAAGAAGAAAGTAAATGAACTTATTCGATTTTAGACAAAAATGGAATGAAGATAGTGTTTTAGCAAAAAAAAGAAAAGAACTTTTATGTGCGTCTAAAATTACTAATTCTCAAAAAATAAAATTAAACTTATTAAATATTGAATTTTTAAAAGATGTTATAGCTGTTTCTAATGATCAAAGAAAAATTAATCAAAGTTTTAGAGAGATTTTAAGACTTAAGAGAAGTAATACAGAAATTAAAAAAAAAATTGCTTTTAATAAAAAAATAAAATCTGCTTCTAAAAAACCAAAGATAAAAAGAAAAAGATAATTATTTAAAACTAGTTTTTAAAAATAAATAATAGGTTCCAATAACTATTATTATTAAGAATAATCTAAATAAAAAACCATGGAAAAAATCTGCAACAGATAGATCTAAAGAAACTATTAAAAAGATTGTAAAAGTTATTCTTAAAAAATTAAAAAAGATTACTACTAAAAAAGATAAAAAGATCCATTTTATCTTTTGTTTAAAAGAAATGCCTAGGGTTGAAATGATAGCACTAAAAATCAAAGAAAATTCTAAAATACCTGTGCATAAAAAAACAATAGCTACAGGAAACTCTAAAGAAGGAATTATTAAGAAAGTTGTTTTTTCTATAAAATCATAATAAAAAGTAGAAGGTATATTATAAAAAATATTTAATAATTTACTTGACATTGATCCAAAGAAATAGTTTATGCCGTAATAAATAATTGTCTTTGAAAGAACTAAATAAATAGAAATAAAAGAAATTAAAAAATAAATTAAAAAAAGAAAAGATTCTTTTAATTTCTTTTTATTTTTTAAATCTTTTTTTATTTTTTTAAACATATTAAAATACTATTTTAACAAGACTGCAGTAACTTGTCCTGATTGACCAGGTCTTGAAGTTACTTTTGCTTTATGTTCTTTACCATTAACATCAACAATAATAATTGAACCTTTTGTAATTACTTTTTGTCTTACAAAATGTTTATTTGCATTATTTTCTATAACATTTAAAACTTTTGTTTTAAAGGTTTTTTCTTTATCAGAGATTAAAACATTTAAAACTTTGGTAATTTTTACTTTTTCATTACCGCCTCTTATTTTTTCTTTATGTCTTTTATCTTCAGTATCAACAATTGTTTTTGTAAATGTTCCACCTCTATCACTTAAGGATTTTGTTTTAGCATTTACAGAATTATTTATACCACCTGTTTTTTTTCTTTTTGATTTTTTAATCCATTCAACCATTTATGTTCAACTCCTAAATATTTGTTTTTCCGTTTGTTTTTTAAACTAAATTATTTATAATTATTTAATATGACAGAAACATTCTCCATTTATAAAAAAAGTTACTATATAGAAAATATTTGTTGTTCTATAGATATTAATAATATAGAAAACTATTTAAAAAGAATTGAAAATATAGAAAAAAGGTATAAAAAAGAAATTGAGGTATTTTTAATACCTACAAACCTTATTTTTAAAGAAAATCAAATAAATTGGTCAATATTCATATCTAAAAGCAGATTTTTAGATAAAATCAATATTTCAAAGAAAATGTTTACAGAGGTTATTATGGTATTGTCTTACACTAATCAGATAAAAAACGTTTCAAAAGAATGGTATTTAAAAGAAGGTAGAAATATTTATTTTCTTACTATATTATCTAATAAAAAAATTAATAAAAAAGATTTAAAAGAAATAATAAATAATTTAGAAATTAAAAGTAAAAAAACAAAATTAAAGCCAAACATTAAACAAATTATAAAATATTATGATCTTAAAGATAATAAAAATATTGAAGAAAAAATTATTGAAAAAATGGCTTTATCTTTATATAAATAATTTAAAATTCTCTTTCAAAAAGATATTTTATTTTTTCTGCTTTTTTAGGTCCTAGTTTTGGAACCTTTCTTAATTCCTTTACATCTGCATTAGATATTTTTTTAATACTTTTAAATTCTTTTAAAATTGATTTTGCAAGAGTTGGGCCAACATCTGGAAAAGATTGCATTATAAATAATTGCCAGTCAGAAACATTCATTTTTGTTTTTGAATATCTTAATTTTAATTCATTATTTCCATTACCAATCTGTTCTTTTTTAGAAATTATAAAAAGAAATAAAGCTGTTTCTTTTTGATTTTTTGTAAAAAAAATAGGAATTCTGTAATTAAGACCAATTGAAGTTAAAAGGCCAATCATTGCTTTTTTATTAAGTCTTGCAGAATCTGAAAAAAGTTTAGATAAATCACCTTCAACTATTAATGCTGATCTTTTAATTTTTATAAGTTCTTGAAGTTGAGAAAAAATTCTACCATCAATTATTGAAGTTTCTAAATCACTAATAGTTTTTCTTTCAATAACAATATCATCAGTTATTTGATAGTCTCCTACAGATAATTGTTCCATTATTAATTTTATTTTTAAATTTTCTGTTGAAAGAGAAGATAATTCAGATAAAACAGAAGACGCATTCTCTCTTGTATCGCAAATAATTGTTATTTCTTTTGACATTTAAAATCACTTATACTAATTTAGGCCTTATTATTCCACCATGAAAAAAACCAGAATAAATTGTTTCGCCCTTATAATCAATTCTTTCTTTTCCAATAAATTTTTCAATATTTCCATTAACATCTGAAAAATATTCAAAATCATTTTCTTTATAGATGTTTGGGCCTCTAAAAGGAAATCTTTCTTCAACATTTAATAAAGCTTTTTTTAAAAAATCATAAATTTCTTTTTCTAAAATTAAATGAGTTTCTATAAAACCATAATAGTTTAAAGACCAAATAAAATTATCTTTTTCAAAAATAATCTCTTGTCCTGAAAAAGGGTTATATCCATAATATTTATCAACATACTTATAATTTTCTTTTTCATAAATTAACTCTTTTGAACCATCTTTATTTAATTTATCTGTTATACGAGAAGATGCATAAGTGTTTTTTTTAGCTTCTATTAAAAAATCAATAAATTCCATGTTTTTTCCTCCTTTTTTAAAAATCAACTATTGTTTTTTGAACTTTTTTCTTTTTAGAATCTTTTAAAAAATCTTTTTTTGACATATTAATTAAATTTTTATTCATAGTTTTTTCTTTTTTTAAAGATACAAAATAATAATGTTCATCAATAGTATCTTTGTTTAAAAGAATAACAACTTTTCCTGCATTAAATCTTCCTGTTCTTCCTCTTCTTTGTATGGATCTTATCTCAGAAGGAACAGCATCATAAAAAATAACTAAATCAACAGAAGGTATGTCAAGACCTTCTTCACCTACAGAAGTGCATACTAAAACATTGAAGACACCCTCTTTAAAATCAGAAATTATTTTAGATTGTTCTTTTTGAGATAATCCTTTATCTTTTTCTTTACTTGCTTGTCCTACAAATCTTGCAGCAGAAACCCCTTCTTGATTATTTAAAATAAAAGTTAAATGTTGAGCACAATCTCTAAAATTATTAAATATTAAAATTTTTGAATTTTTATTGTTTTTTAAAAAAGTGGTTGTAAGAGAAAGAATTTCTTTTTCTTTAGAATATAAGTCTTTTTTTAAATCTAAATTAACAAGTAAAGAATAAACCTCTAATATTTCTTTAGAATTTACAAACTGATGAATAGTTTTTGTTGTTTTAGAAGATTTAGACTCTACAAATATTTTTTCTAAATAATTTTTTAAAGGTAAAAAACCTTGAGTTTCAATTAATTCTTTTGCATGATATGCTTTTAAAGCAAGAGAAGTGTTTATTAAAGCTACAAAATTTAAAGAATTTTTAGATTTTTCAAGTCTTTTGAATAATAAGTGTTGAATCATAAGAATTTGTTTTTTTGTAAAATTATTTGAGATAGATATATTTAATTTTCTTAAAATATTTATTTTTTTAAAAATAAAAAAATCTAAGATTTTAGATATTTTTTTTGAAATTAAATCAAGCTCTACAAAAATAGTTTCTATTTCTATTTCTTTAATATAATCTATAACATCAATATCTTTATCTGTTCTTATCTCTATATGATTTATTTTTAAATTATCTGCAACCTCTTTAATTTTTGTTTTATTATGTCCTGGAGATGCTGTTAAAGCTAATCTTTTTGTTTTTTCTGAAAAAAAAGAAGAGATTGAAACATAAGCATAATCACCTATCGCTCTATGAGCTTCATCAAAAATAATTAAATTAAAATTTTCTTTTTTTAAAAGATTATTTTTAATATCATTATTTATTGTTTGAGGAGTTGCACAGATTATTTGTCCTTTTTTTGAATAAATTTCTTTTCTTTTTTCTGGAAGAATTTGTCCAGTTAATAATATTATCTTTTCTAAAGAAATATCTAAAACTTTTTCTAAAGATTTTTTATGTTGAGAAACTAAAGGTTTTGTTGGAGCTAATAAAATTATTGATTTTGAAGCATCATAAACAGAACCTATAAGTAAAGCCGCAATAATTGTTTTTCCAAGACCAGTTGGAGCTACAACTAAAGTATTTGCATCAATTGCTTTTGCAGTTAAAAGCTCTTGATATAATCTTTTTTCTACAATATTTTTTTTAATATTTGGAAAAGAGATAAATTTATCTTCAATTGACATATATTATATTATAGAATAAATAGTTTATATATTTATTGAAAGAGGATGGCCAGATAAAAAAAGAATAAAAAAGAAAAAAGTATTTTTTAAATACTTTTTAATTTATTTTTAAAAAAGAAATTAACCGAAAAGAGAACCTAAACCTTCAGCAGCTGATTCTTCTGAAACTTCAACTT
>CALBUD010000050.1 GCA_937968065.1 Candidatus Iainarchaeum sp.
AAGAAGAAGAGTTGTTTGAATAAGCCCCTCCTGATAAATATCCTGAAAAACCACCAACATAACTAGAAGTTCCAGACACAACTCCTGAAGAAGAATTATTATTAAAAATTCCAGCATTCATTTTACCAATAACACCACCAACATAACTAGAACCTGAAACCTCACCTGAAAAAGAATTGTCTTCTAAATAAATTCAAAAAACATATTTTATTTCGCTCGCACCACCAACAATTCCACCTACCTTGTCATTACCTGTAACATATCCTGTAACATGATTATTGATTAGCCCGTCTCCTTGAGAATTACAACCGTCTTCTGTTAAACTACCACCAACAAGTCCACCTGTAATGTCATTTCCAGTAATGTTTACATCACTTAAGTTAAGATGTTTAATACTTCCTTTGTTATCAAAATAACCAAATAAACCAACATAGTTTGTACTGGAAAGATTAATATAAAGATTAGATAGAGTATAACCGTTACCATTAAAGTTACCTGTAAAAGGAGAATCTACACTTCCAATAGGAATAAATCCATTTCCATCATTCCAATTATCAGTGGTTGTATTTATGTTTAAAGGAGCTTCAATCCAAAAACCAGAATCTAAAAAATCAATATTTCTACCTAAAAGAAAATTACCATCTAAATTATCTCTTACATAATCAAAATCATCAACATAACATAAAACATAATATGGACCATTAGGGCCAGACTCACAAACAAATTCAAAATTAGATTTTAAATTTTTTAAAATAATAACCTGACCATCAAGAGTGTATAATTGCAAAGTTATTATTCTTTCTAAAATATCTAACTGGAAAATATCTTCTATTGAAAAAAAAGTAGTTCCTTCTCTTAAGGTTACAGGTTCATCTAACTCAATAATAGTGTCATAACCAGCAACTGAATAACGATCAAAAGAAATGGTTTTATTTTTTAAAGACGCAGGAGGACTATAAGTAAAAGAAACTAGATCTCCTTTAACTTCTGGCCTAAAAATAAAATGAGTGGCATCTGAGGTTGTAAAGGTTGTTACACCTCTTGTATCATCTAAAGAATCAGTTGTAAAACTTTTACCCCAATTGATTACAATCACAATAATTGCAACAGCAACAACTATTAAAAGGATTGTTGCGATTAATGGAGACACAGATTTTTTATAATTTTTTAAAATATCTTCGTTCATTTATAAACACTCCAAAAATATTATAATGAATAATATATTTAAATGTTTCTAAAAATGAAAATTGATCTATTTTTTATTATTATTATTAAAAAATTTTCAAAAATTATTTTTAAAAAAGATTTTGACATTAAAGAAAACCATTTAAAATGCATGAAAAAATGAATTAAACCAAAAAATAAAAAAAGCAAACCTACAATACGATGTATTTTTAACCAAATAAATTTGTTTAAACCTAAAAAAAGATAAGGACCATAAATAAATATTAAAATAACACCTGTAAAAGAAACAGAAATAAATAATATTAATAAAATTAAATCTACAAAATAATTTATTTCAGATTTATTCATATTTTATCAAAAAAATAAAAAGAAAAAATAGTTTTTTTAAAAAAAACTATTTTAAATATTTTAAAGTGTTTATAAAGATTGCTTCTGAAAGTCCTGGATCATAGTTAAAGTAAATAACTTTACCTAAAATCATTGGCTTTTCAACAATTGCAGGGTAATAAGTTCCTGTTCTTGCATCAACAAGATATGCAATCTCTGTACCTTCAACAGTTATTGGATATGTTTCAGTTGAAAGTAAACCTGCTGATTCAAGTGCTGGTACTCTTTCTATACCGTACATTATTCTATAAGCACCTTGTTTACTATTATATCTATTTGCATGAATAACACCATTTACTCTTAATTGTTGTTTACAACTTGGAACACTATAAAGAGTTGGATTACATGCAACTGGAATTATATCTCCAAAAGTTGGTTTCCAACCAATAACTGAAGGATCTCCTGGTCTTTCAATTCCAGAATTTAGAACAACTATTAAACTTCCACCTGATTTTACAAAAGAAGTTATTGCATCTCCTGCAGTTCTTGTTATTGATTTATCTGCAGATAATGTTTGATCTAAAATTATTATATCGTATCCTTTTATACGCTCTGTGGGATTGTATAAAAGAGCATCCATCGTTATATGTCTTTTTTCTTTAATAACATCTTTATTTTCTGCATTATTTAAAACCGTTTGTAAAGCTGGACTTGGTGATCCTATTACTAAAACTGCAGATCCACTTCCTTTAAACAAATCTGAAGATCCTGAAAACAAATTTGTTTTAAAGGCAATTAATAATACAACAATTATTATTATAACAATTGGTATTATTCCTTCAAGTCTTAATTTAGAAGTTTTAGATCTTTTAGGGCTTGGGCCCATATCATCATTTAAATCAAATTCATCTGCCATTTATAATTCACCTTTTTTATTATGATTATATTTAAGTTATAAATAAATATATTTATAAATGTTATTTAAAGGTATCGTTATTTTGCAAAGTTAAGAAATTAATCAAAAAAACTAAAAACATATAAATTAATTGTTTCATAAATAATTAGTTTATATATAATGGTTACAAATAAATTTGTAATCTTTAACGGGGGTTTTAAAATATGGGTTATTCACATGTAAATAAAAAAAATGGTAAAACTTATCATTTACATCAAAAAGGACATCTTTTTTTCTTTTCAGCAGATCCTAAAGATTCAATTGAATTACCATCTGCATATAAAGTTATTGAAAATAAAAAAACTGGACTTCCAATGCTTAAAAAAAAATAAATAAAAATTAGAACAAAGTTAAGTATATATGTCTTTAATTTCTAAAAGACGATTATATTTACTTGTTCTTTCTCCTCTTGAAGGAGCTCCAAATTTTATAAAATCAGACCCTATTCCATATGCAAGATCAGAAATATAATTATCTTCTGTTTCTCCTGATCTGTGAGATACAACCACTTTCCAATCTGCTTTTTTTGCAATTTTAAAAGAATTAATACTTTCTGTTAAGGTGCCTATTTGATTTACTTTTAATAAAAGAGAGTTACAATATTTTTTCTTAATAGCTTCATTAATTAACTTAGGGTTTGTTACAAGCAAATCGTCTCCAATTAAAAGAAGTTTATTTTTTATTTTTTTATTAAAGTTTTGCCAACTGATTTTATCATTTTCAAAAAAAGGATCTTCAATTGAAAATAAATTATAATTTTTAATTAATTTTAAATAAAAATCTGATAATTCATCTGAAGAATAAAATTTATTATTTAAAAAATATTTTTTTTGTTTTTCATTATAGAAAGAATTTGCAGCACAATCTAAAGAAAGTCTAATTTCTTTTTTTGTATACCCAGATTTACTTATTGCTTTTTCAATTAACATTAATGAATTTTCTTCATTTACATCTTTAAAGGAAGGTACAAAACCTCCTTCATAACCAACATTTGTTGAAGAAGAATTAATTTCTTTAGAAATTATTTCTTTTAAAGTATGGTAAATTTCACAAGAAGCTTTTATATTTTTTTCAAAATCATTAAATTGTGGAGCTATAAGATATTCTTGAAAAGCAATTGAAGAACCTGAATGAAGCCCACCATTAATAATGTTTAATAATGGTTTTGGAAAAGAAAAACTATTATTATTTGATAATCTTGATAAATATTTATAAAGTGGCATTGATAACTCTTTAGAAGCTGCTCTTGAAACTGCAAGACTTACAGAAAGAATTGCATTTGCACCAAGTTTTGATTTGTTTAAAGTTCCATCTAATTCAATTAAGGTTTTATCAATATCTTCTTGATCTAAAATAAATTTTCCTTTTAATTTTTTAGAAATAATATTGTTTACATTATTTATTGCTTTTGAAACATCTTGTTTAAAATAATTTTTTGAATTTTTATCTCTTAACTCATATGCTTCATATAATCCTGAAGAAGTTCCTGAAGGAACAGAGGCTTCTCCAATTTCATTTTCAGTATATACAAATGTTTTAATTGTTGGAACTCCTCTTGAATCTATTACTCTAATTGCTTTTATATTTTTTATTTCCATAATTCATTCACTTTTTTTATATAATTTATCATAATTAATATTTAAATTTATTTTACCAACCACTTGAGACATAAAATAATTCTTTGCAAAAGATTTTAAAGTTGAATAATCAAAAGTTTGTTTTGTTTCTAAAAAGTTTTTAAATTCTTTAAAAACAGGATTAATAGTATAAATGGTTTTTAAATCATTAGTATAAACTTTGGAATTAAAAGTTATAAATGGTTTTAATAGTAAAATGTTAATTTTAGTGTATTCTGAAAGATAATATGCATCTGTCCAGATGTCTTGTCCAACAAATATTGTTTTATCATTATTCAATTTAGGTTTAATCTTATTAAAAAAATAAACTTTGAAATATTCATCAACATAAAAATTATTTTTTGCATATCTTTCTCGTCTTATCTCTCTATCAATTTCACTTAAAGAGTTATAATACTCTTCAGTTATATAAATTATATTTTTATTAAAAATAGACTTTAATTTATGTTTTTTAATCAAAAGTTCTGTATCTTCTTTTTTAAGACCAGTTATAAAATAAAGATTAATGTTGTTTTCTTTTGAAAAAACAGTTAATTTTTCA
>CALBUD010000051.1 GCA_937968065.1 Candidatus Iainarchaeum sp.
GGCGAGCTTTATGTAAAAGGTCCAAGTGTCTTTGGAGGTTACTATAAACAGCCCCAAAAAACAAAAGAAGCCCTTACGAGTGGCGGATGGCTTAAAACGGGTGATTTAGTTAGCGAAGATAGGGATGGTTATCTAAAATTTGATAAAAGAAAAAAAGAGATCATTGTCCTTTCAACAGGTAAAAATATTGGTCCGGCTCACTTAGAAGAGATGATGCAGATGTCGCCACTTATAAATCAGGCCTTTGTTTTTGGCGATGAAAAAAAGCACGTTGGAGCTTTAATAATGCCAGAAAAGGAAAAGGTTAAAGGACTTGATAAAAAAAAATTAGAAGAAGAAATAAAAAAAGAGCTTGATAGATTTCTTAATAATCAGGTTTCTACATATGAGCAAGTAAGAAAATTCATAATTATTAAAACTTGAATATTCTCATTCTTTAATAGATTTATCATTTTGTATATTATTATATACATTATTAATTACTTTTATTTCTGAAGTATTTATATGATGTTTTGATTTAAAAATGTTAGTAATTAATGATTTTTTAATTGGTTTAATTACATACTTTTCATCATGTTTTATTAAAATATAAACTAAATCATCTGTAACAGATAATACTTTATTATATTTATTACTTTTACCATCATTATATCCAATATAATCTCCTTTTTGAATTGGAAAGAATTTTCTACCAGTTGAAATATTATCATGAGTTTTTAATATTTCAGTTTTTTGTTGTCATTCAGCTTCAGTAAATTCATCTTCAAATAAACTTCTGTGAGTTTCTATTGTTTTAACTTTATCTGTTGAAATAAAATTTTTATCATGTAATTTTTTATTTCTATCTAAAAAGTCATTACCTAAAATTGCATTAGGAAATACTTGTTTAACAACTCTTGCATGTTGTTTATTCTTTCCAGATTTTTTATCAAAATAATCATAGGTTATAGTTGCTCCTCTTATTGTAGCATCTTTTATTAAATCTGGAGGTAAATATTCATCTTTATCAGATACTATTATAATAGATTCACTTTTTGCTAATGCTTCAGCATTTTTTTCTTCAATAAGTGTATTTTTATTTTCAAGTTTTCTATAAGTAACTTCAACTCTAGATATATATTCTTTTTTAGCATCAGGCTCATCTACTTGTTTTATTCTATTTAATTCTCTATTTAAACTAATACTTGCTCTTGGAACAGAAATATATTTTCCATTTTCAACATAATAACCAGACATAGTTACTCCTTTACTATTCATAACCATATTATTATATGGAACTATATATCTAGAAATAATATCTCCAAATTTATCTTTTATATCAACAAGTATTAAATCTTCTTCAAAATTAATATTATTTCTAAGATGATTATATATATCTTCTGGAGTAGATAATAATTTTGTTATTTTTTTACCATAATAATAATCTCTTACTGAAGAATCAATTAAAGGTAATATCGAATTAGATTTTTGTAATTTTGCTAATTCAATATCTTCTTTTACTTCGTTTATATATTGTTCTGATTCTTGTTTTTGTTTTGCTGTAATTTTAGATTCAAGTTTATTAGAATCCATTAATCTAAATAATATATGAATTCCTTTTTTAATTGAATTAATATTTTCTTCTTTTGATATAATTGGAGCAAGTAAATCTACTAATTTATTTATAGTAGTTTTAGCAGAGTTTTTATATCTAAATATTTTATTAAATTCTGGATCAATAAATTCATTATCTTCAGTAAAATGACCAATAAAGAATTTTTCTACATCTAAATCTGTTAAATCAATTCTTAATTTTTCATTTAATGAAGCATTATATTCTGTAAGTATTTCTAATAAATCATCTTTATTTATTTTTGTAGATATAGATTTAATTAAACCCATAAATAAAGATAAATCATTATTGCTATTATGAAAAATTAAATGTCCTTTAACATTTTCATCTTTTACAACAACTGCATCATAAGTATCTGAGTCAAATTCTAAATTAAAAAATACTTGAGTTTTTCTATCATCTCCTTTATAATAGTTATTTATTAATTTTTTAATTAATTTTACTCCTTCGTGATTAATTGAAAGATCTCTTAAATCTTTTTCTTTGTCTGATAAATCATTAATTATATCTAAAGGAGAATTTACACCCTTTAAACCATTATAATTTATTTTAGATAAATATTTCTTTTGAATTGGATCATTTAATTTATCTAAGAAAGTATTAAAAGTAATTTCAGTATATCTAGTTGATTTAGGTCCTTGATATAAAATTTTATCTGATTTATAAAATACATTTTTTCTTAATGCTTCAATTAATCCTACGTTTCTACTAGAACCTTCAAGTAATCTATTGAGATTATTAATTAAAGTATCTTTTTTAGATTTTTTAATAATAGATTTTATTACACCTCTTTGAAGTCCTGTATCAAATTCTAGTATTTTATCTATAAGTTTAGAGTCATCTTTTATTTGTTTACTGACTTCATAAAAAGATTCTATTTCTTTTTCTAGACTTGCATATAAGTCTTTATCAGAATCATTTATAGGTACAAGGCTAGCGGGCACTTTAACTTGCCCGCCGCCTGGTAACTTAATATAATAATAACATGCCATTAATCGCAGATAAAATTGATTAATAAATTTCTACTTTTCAATATTGATAAAATATTATTTGTTATAATATATTTAGAACTATCTTTAATTGTACTTTCTTCTATAAGAGTATTAATTGGAAAATTTCCATTCTTTAATACAATTTCTTTTCCTGATTTTTCCAATCTAAGTCTACCTTTATTATGTAATAACAAAAATATTATATCTTGTTCTAAGTATTTTTCTAAATTATTTTTTAATGTTTTTTCTTCATCAGTTTGAGCATCCATTTCAATATCAAATACTTTAATTTTTCCTAAATCCACATTACTGTAAAAATTTAAGAAATTATAACCTAAAGTATTTTCATCTTTAATATAATCTTCAAACAAAGGAGTCAATCGTTTATCTCCATAACTTTCATTATTAACTATAAGATTGTATAAATAAAATAAATCTTTATATTTAATAAGTCTGCCTTCTGCATTTCTAATTTTATAATTATCATTTATAGTAGAATCAACTTTATTAAAATTACTTAATAGTTCTTGAAACTTATCTATATTTATTGGTGAATTTAATTCATTAATTGGGAAAGTTGAAGTTATTTGAGTTGTTCAATGTCCTATTGAATTTCTAAGACTACTTAATTTTAAATTTTTAGCCAAGGGTGAATCTGATTTTTTTAATATTTCAAATATAACATTTTCCATTAATATTTTAAAATTAGCTATTCCATAATCAGTTTTTAAATCAATTACAAAATCTGTATTAGGAGTAACTACTTGAATATCATCTGGATATAATTCTGGATTTTTTTGAATATCTCCAATAGCTAAATTTTTAGCATTATTTGATTTATAAAATATTACAGATTCAATACCAGATGTTTGTATTAATTTTTTAGCATTAAATCTAATATGATCATTGTCTGTTTGTTTTAATCATTTTGATATAGTAAATTTATCAAAAGTAACTAAAGCTCTACTTAAAATAAGATCATTTATTTTTATACCAAAAGCATTATTTCCAAATCTTCCATTTAATACACTATTATTTAAATCAAGAATTTTTTCAATATTATCTTTAATAATATCTCTTGAAGTTGAGAAAGCAAAATTATATTTAGCAGATACTAAACTTAATGTATTATGAATTGTACTAACTCCAGAAACCATTGCTTTAAAGTGAGGAGAATTTTCTATTACATCAAAAACATTAATTGTATTTTTAAATAAATTATAATACTCTATTGTTGCTTTTCTATAATCATCATTTGCTTCATCCATATAATATCTAAAATCAAATTGACCTCCAATTAAACTAACAGTTTTAGTATCAGGTTTTCCTTCTTTAGTTATATAATTAACTTTTATAGAATTTGCTTTAACTAATACTTCTTTTACATAATTACTTACTTCATTTAAATAAAATTCTTTTTCTTCTTTAGTTTGTGCATTTTCTGCTAATTGTTTATTTTTATCGTCTTTTAATTTAAGTAAAGAATTTGATTCTATAATTTTTTTAATTAATGTTGTTGGAACTTTATTAATTTCTATTAATTCATCTCATTTTGCAGGATTTCTTAATAAAACTATTTGTCTATTTAAAACAGAATGTTCTCTAGCATACATACCAGATTCCAAATTAGATAAGAATCTATTTAACTCATCAACATTAGCAGCAGTTTTTTGATTTACTTTTAATATCTGAGCTAAAAATTTAAATTCTTGAGCACCTTCATATATTTCTCTAAATTGTTTTACTTCTTCTTCTTGACCTTCATTTTCTTGTAAATATTTAGTTAATAAAGCATCAACATAAACAGATTTAGATGATTTAAAAATATTACCTCTAATATTATTACTTATATATTTTCCTATTGGAGAATTCATATAAAGAGCAACATCTTTAATACCATAACCTAAAGACATCAAATATAAATGCATAGATGCTAATTCAACTACCGCATTAATTTTTGACATAACTAACTCTTTAGCGTTATCAGTTGCTGCAGAAATAATACCTGATATTTCTAAAGCTGCCTGAATTTCAACATCAATTTCAGAAAGTTGTTGTTGTAATTCATCATAACCATAAATATTGAATATAGTATTCATATATTCTTGGCTTACATTAGTATTAGCTATTGTATGAATTAATTTTTTATTACCATTAATAGTAAATTCTTTTCTAAATACTTTATTATCATTATAAAAATTTATAGCTTCCTTGTCTATTAATACATCATTTTTATATAAATGTGTGTATCAATTATTATAATAATTACTTAAAGCCAAGAATACTTTTTGACCATTTGCTCCAATACCTACGTCAGCTTTACCAACAGAAGCATCTTCTTGTTGTTTAAATGGTGAAATCCAATCTCAATTAGAAAGTAAATCTTCAGTATATTTTAATTGTTCTTTAGCAGCTTCAGCAGCTTTGTGTATAGAATCTATGCTAATTGGTTCAGAAGCAAATAAGAAATTACTTGGAGTACTAATGATTTCTTTAATTTTAGATACAATAGAATTTCTAATAGCATTTCGTTTATAAATATATTCTGTACTTGTATTATGTTTATTTATAATATTTATATATAAATCAATAATTTTAGAATTATTAGCATATAAATTTTGATTTACAACTAAAGTATTATTAGTTTGTTTATCATCATTATTATTAGATTTTCTTAATACAGATATAAAATCTCTTATAATACTTAAAGGAAACATTGAAGATAATTTTTCAGGATCAGTTTCAGTTATATTATTTGATTCAATAAATTGAATAAAATTACTTATTTCTGTATCTACATTATCTATGTTTGAACCTGAATCAACCGTTATTTCTTTACCGTTAGGTAAAGGAATTCTTTCTAAAATATCTAATTCTTCTTTAGTACTATAATCAAATAAAGGAGTTCCTACTTCATAATGACCATTTTTATTAAATCCATATCCCATCATATAAGATTTATCAATATCAAAGTCAGAACCTTGATATCAAATTTGAAATATAGATACATAAGCATCATTTGATTCAGTATTAAAATATGCAACATTTTTCATTGTCATGAACGATTGCATAGATTGAGCAGGAATACGAGCCGATATTGTTTCTAAAGATTTTTGCCAGCTTGCAAATTTTTTATTAGATAATGTTTGTAAAACTGTTTGTATATTTTTAGATAACCAAGAAGAATCTAAAACATCAGAATCTCTTTTTCTATAATTATAAAATTTTGAAAATATTTTAAAAGTTTCTTCATTTATATTTATAGGTTGATTATTTCTATTTATAGTATTAGTAATTAAATCTTTATTATCATTATTTAATAAAGGAACTATAGCAGAAATATCTTCATCAAATGATCTAATAAAATTCCATAAAGAATATTGAAGATTTACATTTAATTGTCTAAATTTATTTGTTTTATTAGTTGCTTCATCTACAACTTTAACTTCTTTACTAATTTTTACATAAATAATATCAACTCCATTTTTATGAACTACTTTTGAATTTTTAGGTTTTGTATATAAAGTTCCTCCAGTTGAAGAAATTCTTCTTAATTCTGTTTCTCCAGTTTCATCATTTGTTTTAGAAACAAATAATTTAAGATTATCTTGTTCAATAGGTAAATCATGTACAAATTTAATATATACATTAGGATTTCCTTCAGATAATACAAATTTTAAATCAGCATTTGTATCATCTTCTTTAAAATTAGATTCTAATTGTTCAATAAAATATTCAGGTCCAGTAACTTCGTTTATTGATTTACCTTTAATATCAAATGCTGAATATATTTTAGGTAATATTACTTCTGCAGGAATATGATTATAATTTTCAACTCTAACAGTATTTAATTCATTATATAATTTTTTTGCATTTTCTCACGGAGTAGATAAATTATCTCCTTGTGGAAAATATATATTAAAATCAATAGGTAAATTAGAATTTGTTCTAGGAATCATTATTCTTCCTGAATCTAATAATTGAGTATTACGTTTAGTTCAAGCATTTAATTTTTTATCTAATTTATCAAATGATTCGTCTGTACCATTTAAAGGAATTTTAGCTCATTCAGCAAAAGATGTAAGATGTTGTAAATATTTTGGATTAATAAAAGTTTTATCTTTATCAGCCTTTTTAAAATTTTCTTGAAAAGTATTTAAAACAAATCTTAATTTTACTGAATCTAAATCAAATTTATTATAATAAATTCCATTTACTGTAAATGTAGTTTCATCAGGTTTTAAATCTCTCGGAGCATTATATATTTTAACAACTTGATCTGATAAACTATTTACATTTGTTTTAAAATTATAATATTTTTCAAGTGTATTTAAAGTAACAGGTTTACCATCAATTAAAATAGTATCTCAAAGATTAACTTCACCTACTGTTATATTATCATTGGGAAAAAATGTTTCTAAATATTTATCTAATATTTGATTATTTGAAAGAACTTTAACATCAGGAAGACTAGTTCCTCATTTAAAAGCTAATTTTCTTAATTCACTTTGTTTATATATTTTTCCATCTTTCCCTTGATATAATTGAACTATACCGTGAGAAGGATTTATGACAGCACCAAGACCAGGATAATAACGAGTTATAAATTCATTATTCATTTTTGTAATCATCTCTCTAGTAAAATCTCTAAAGAAGTGTTGATTACTAAACGGTAGTAATTGACCTATTCCAAAAGTTTCAGCTATTGTTTTTGCTAATGTTGTTCCTTCAGAATTTGCTAAATTATATGCAAATTGTTTAGATAAAACTGTATAAAAATCATTAATTTGTTTTTCAGTTAAATTATCAGAACTAGAATAATATTTTTTAGAAGATTCTTTTATTATTCTTGCTATATCTTGATATACTTCATTAGCTAAATAAGCAGTTGTAGGATTTTGAGCAAGAGCAGATATAATCTGAGTAATTTCTTTTATTTTAGATTCATTTGCTGAGTGATTAGCATCTAACTGAGGTCCAATATAATCATTTTTAAATGTAGTGTAAGTTAATCTTTCATTACTTTCTCATAATCGAGAAGGATTTAGATTAATTTGTCCAGATTTAAAAGAACTACCATTAGATATAAAATGAATCATTTTATCTTTTAAAATATATTTTCCATCATTATCAACATAAGATGTTACTAAATCATATATTAAATCATTTGATCCTTCAGAAAATTCTAAATCTTCTGTAATAGTATCAGCTCCTCCAAATGCTTTTCATATATCAAATAAATTTTTTACTTCAGTCTCGACAATTGGTTTAGAAAGAATACCATTAAATTGTTTTGTATCAGGATTATAAGAATTACCTAATATAACAATTTTACCCTTAGAAATAGCATAATTATTTATTTTATAATAATTTCCATTTTTATAAAATCCTATAAATGGTAATTCTTTTGAAGTATATTCTAAATCTGAAGGTAAATCAAATGCAGATAACATTTGATCTTGTTTATTTAACATATTAACTTCAGATTTTGAAGAATCTCTAATTACTTCATTTGTTATTACAAATTCAGCATCCTTTTTAAGAGAACTTCCATAAGGACTTATAAAAGTACCAATTTCCTTTTTAGTACCTTGATAACTTTTACTTGGAAAAGATTCTTCAATCATTCTAGAATAAGCATAATTTATTCAAGTTGATCCATCATGAATATCTTGGGTATGAGTTTTTCCAGATAAATTACCTAACTTTGCACTACGATCTTGTATAATTGCTCCATTAATTTTATCAGGAACACCTAATTGATAATTCTTAATAGGAATTTCATAAGTAGCTGTAAAAGATACATTACGCTTACTCATGTTAGGAAGTCTAAAAGACATTTCTTTAAAGTACTCTGTTCAATGAAGTTTATTTTTATCTATATCACCTTTTTTAATATCTTTATCAGATAAAAATTTAGAATCAATAAAATTATCTCCCCTAAATTTTAATTTAGATTCTTTATCTTTTGATTTAAAAGGGTGCATATATTCTGGTTTAGTAGTAATATATAAATATTCATGTTTGAATAAATTGTTTACTCATAAACCTCTTTTTAATAAAGGATTTAATAAACCTGTTTTAGATTTAATTAATACTCCTTCTCCTTTAACAACAAAATTAGTCTGAAAAGATTTTTTATCAATTCCGAAAGTAGTTAATAAACTATTTAAACTTAAATCTTTTTCTTCCATTTTATCTAAATCACCAGATGAAAATAGATATTCACTATTAGAATATTTAATTAATTTGTTTATTAAAGAATTTTCAGACTCTTTTACAAAATGATTAAAATTATCCTTATTTTCAAATATGAAAAAATTATCAATAATAGGTTGATTTAAACCTAGCCTAATAGATTTTCCATCTTCTGGAGATACATAAATTGAATAATGTAATTCTCCAGAAATATTAATAGAATCATCGTTAAGTCGTTTAGTTCTAATATGTTCTAATAAATCATTTAAAGTTTTAAATTCTTTTAAGAAATCATTTATTTTCTTTATATTACTTTTTATTATTTTTATATCAGGATTAGCAACATTAACATTGCTAATTTTAACTCCTAATTTACTATATTGATCAAATATATTTCTTACTACATCTCAGTAATAATTATATGATTGAGTTCTAACTAATTCTAATAAATTAGTTTGAGTCATTACATTTTTACCACTATTATTACCTATAATATATTCTCCGTTATGTTTAATATTTTTATCTATTATCTTATTAACAATAGAATTTTTATCTGAATAATTACCAATCATAACATTTATTCCACCTACTTTTGATGTAGGTCTAAAAACATCTAAAAAGTCATATTCAAAACTTGCAGTAAAACTTTCTAAAGCTGTTCAATTAAAAGCTGTTTTACTTTTATCTTCATTAATAGCTTCTAATTTTGTAGAAGTTCCTAATAAACCTCCATCTTGTAAAAATAAATTTCTATATTGTTCAGAACCAGTTTGTTCTAATAAATGTCTTTCTAATAATACATTTCCATCATCAAACATTAAATTTGCAAGTTTAAATGTTGGAATTTTTTCTCCTGTACTTGTAGTAGTAACCATTATAGCTTTCATTGGCTGATTTTCCAAGAAAATATCTAATATATCTTGAATTTTTTGACTTAATTTAGAAATTACTTCTGATTTAGATTTAACTTCAGCCTTTGTTAAGTCAGCAATATTTTCTTCATTTTCTTGAATAGCTTCTAAAATACCCTTTTGACCTTCTTCTTCTGATTGTCTAATTGAAACTAAAAAGTCTCTAACATACCTAGCAACTTTTTCTTTATTCTCTCCCTCATTAAATTTAGGATCTTTTAAAGCTTCCATTAATTTAAATGCTCCTTCTGGTCCTAAATATATACCTAATTTAGCATAAATCATATTAGATAACTTTTGAGGAGTATCTGTTTGTTTTTTAATATTTTCAATTTCTTTCTTAATATTCTCAGACTCTTTAGCTGCATTTTCAGATGTAGAAGATACTCCAATTCAAAATTGATTAGGAAGAGTTGTTCTTTGAGACAAATAAGAATATATTGAATTTTGTAAGTCAACTCTAGTTGCATTATGAGAGTGCATTTCTTGAAGTTCTAACTTACCTGTATTTTGATTATATACTGTATAATTTGCTCCGTATGAATTATTTACTACTTGAGATACTATATTTAAAATTGATCTTTTAGAATTTTTTTCTTTTGTTGCATTTTTAGTTAAAAAAGAATCCAAAGATCTTAAAACTCCAATTTTATTATTGAAAGTTACTGCATTTCTATTATTATATAAAGAATCTTCAGATACTCAATTATCTCCATCTTTAGCTTCAAGTATATTATGAATATACCATTTTAACATTCTTAAAGGATCTTTAGAGAACAATGTTCAATTTTCAAATCCAAATGGGTGAGTATCTTTAGTATCACCTAATTTAGAAAAATCATCATCTCTTAATTTAATTAATTTATTGAAGTTTAATATTTCAAAGTTTTTTATAAAAGCAGCTAAAGAATATAAATCTTTTCTATCTAAATATAAACCAGTAAAATCTCCATTATTATCTAATAAAGGAATAGATTCAATAATAGCATCAGATAATTGATCGCGAATTTCTTCTACTGATTCTGACATATGTTCTTCAGTTTTCCAATATTCTGTAGACTTTCCTTTAGGAGTTAAAGAATATTTACTAGAACTGCCTCCATAATTAAAATCATTAAAATATTTTACGTCAATTTTAATAACATTGTTATAATATTTATAAAGAATATTATCAAAATTAACTAATAATATTGCAGCATTATAAGCATCTAATTTTAATCTATCATTTATATTAGATATACTTCCTGTTAGATCAGGTATAATTTGATCAAATATATTTACTACAGCATTAACGTTATTTTTTCCTAATAATGTTTCTTCTAATATTTTTAAAGTATCTTTATATAAATCATAGTTTTTAAAGTTACCTCTAAAATCATATAAATTTGCTATAAATTTATCTTCTTTATAATATTTACTTATGTTATCAATTTTTCCTAATTCTTTTAAATAATCAACAATAGTTTTAAATAATTTATTTTTTAATGACTTAATATTATTATTAACATCAAAGTCACCTCTTACATAAGTTTCTATTGGATTTCCTTTTTCATCTTCTTCGGGATTAAATATAACAGCTTCTACAAATTGTTGATTTAATCGTTTTTCAAAATATTTTTTAGCAACATGATAATCGCTAAATAAATCTACAATTAAAGGTGAATTAAAAATAGATTTTACATTAGATACTTTTTTAGAAATTACTTTCTTTCTAATTTGAGGATCTGATGCATTAAAATTATAATTTAATCGTTTAAAAACTTTTTCAATTCTATTATAAGAACTTTCAGTAAATTCTTCTTTTATCTTTTTTAAATTATAATCATTTCCTAAAAGAGAACGCACATATTCTAGTGCGTTCTCTCATGAAGAAAAACTTCCATTTTCTAATTTAGTCTCTAATTTTGATACTACTCTTCCCTGTAAATTAGGGCTACAAATATCGCTCATTTTTTATTTTTATTGACAGTTTATAAATAAATTATCAAGTGAATCAGAATCAGAATGATCTATTCCTAAAGTTTTAAAAATATAACTAGTTAAATCATATTGAACAGTATGATGATCTGAATTTTTAGAAGTTAAATTATAATAATGGTCTAATAGTAATGAAGATTCTTTCGGAAATTCATTTAATATTTCATATAATGATTTACCATTAAATACTTTATTTCTTCATTTACTGATTAATTGATTAAATATTAATTTATCTTCTTCACTTAATTCATCGAAATTTTGATGAATAGTTTTAAGATTATTTAATAATGCTTCTACTGGTTTGCTCGAATTTTTATTAACAATTTCAGTTATTTCATCAAAAACTATTTCAGGAGTTAATTCTGTTTTTTCAGTATTTAAACTTCTTAATTTTTGTTCTAAGTCAGAAATATAAATATTCATTCCTTCTTCAAAAGATGTACTTTCAGAAACACCTGGTAATGTTGATAGATTAGATATATCAGTTAATCCTTGCAAAGTATATTCTGTATTCTTTTTATGTTCTAATATATCTTTAATTAAAGTTGCAACTTTAATTTTTAAGTTTAATCTTTCTTTTGTATCACCTGGTTCATCTTTAACTATAGCTTCACCACTATATTTTATTGATTTTAATTTAGTAATAAGTTTAGTTATTTCTGGGTCTATTTTGTCTTTTTTGTCTTTTTTCTTAGCAATGATTACATTATCGGATAAATCTAAATTCAAATAAGGACCTTCAGGAGTTAATGTAATAAAAGTATTTGATAAATTACTATCAACATCTTTAATTTTAAAACCTTCTCCATCTTTAGTTATGGGAATATTATAATAAAATTTATCATTAAATTCATTAGATCAGAATTTAAGCATTTGATCAATAATTTTTATTTGACTTTTATAAACTTGAATAGTTTCGTCAAAATAATTACCAACTTCAGCTTCATAAAGACCAAGTGTATGATTCATTTGATCATAAAATGAAAATATATTCCAGAATTTAGTTGACCAATATTTCTTATCGGTATAACCTTGAATTTTTCTTACTAATTTAGTTTTTAAATTTTTTTCAGTAAGAGTTGTTTTTGATTTTTCTGCAATAGTTAATTCATTTTCAATTAATAAATATACTTCTCTTAATCTAGAATGTTGTCCTTTTTCTTTATGAGTCATATTCTCAATTAAATCCTTAGAAACAATTTCATTTATTAATGATAATAATTCATTATTTTTTATATTCTTTCCAGCTAAATCCTTATTAGATTCTTGTATAAGTTGTTTGCCAGTTTTGAAAAATTCTCTAAATAACTGAGGTTGTTTTACAGCCATTCTAACTAACATATCTAATACTTGATTAGCATTAAATAATGTTTCTGTAACTGGAAATACTTCATCTTGTCGTTTAGATAAAATTAATTGTCTTGCTGAAATAGGAGTTTTTAATCCTAAAGGATTTCTTATAGTTTCTTGTATTTGTTTTATTGTTTTAGTATTAGACTTCAACAATACATATTGAACGTGAGATTTATCCTTTATAAATGTAACTGCTACATAAGGTTTACCTTTATATCCAGAATTAGTTCCTTTTCCATAAAACAATTCTTTTAATTTTTCTTCAGATATTGGTTCACCAAAGGTTATTTCAGCATATTTTTGTTTAAATTTTTCAAAAGTATTAGGAAATATTTTAATTGCTGGCTTTTTAACATATTCCGTTCCATCAAGAAATAATAAACCTTTAAATTTAGATAATTCTTCTAAAGAATATTTTACAGGATTATCATCACTTTTAACAAGTCTAGTAGAAGTTTTTACATTGATTTTAGTTGGATCAATTTCAACTTCATCGTCAATAGAATTAATAAAATTTTCAAATTTATCTCTAGATTCTTTGTCTTTTTCAAATCAAGTATTTACTGTATTAAGTAATGGAAATGTTGCTAATTGTACATAATATTCTTTTGAACCATTACTAACTTTTAACATTAAGTTATAATAATCATCTCCATCTTCTAATGGTGAAGTTTTATCTAACTTTTTATCAAAAGCTGTATTATATGCTTTATAATATGTAGATTTTTTTACTACTAATGTACTTTGTAATTTACTAGTATCTCCAAATATAGCTTTTAATACTGTATTTAATACTGGAGGTTGAAATTTATTTTTTCCAGTTGATTTAGAAGTTTTCCAAATATCATATTTTAATCTAACAAATTCTTCAACATAATTATCAAAATCGGCTTCATTAAATCCGTCTGTTGGTTGAATATCATATAAGAAAGATAATCCATAAGAAAAACTACTATTTGGATTCTTTTCAACAAATACTTTTCCACCTTTCCTGGTAATATTTATATCTAAATCATTATAAAAAGTATGAAGTCTATATTTAAAAGATTCTTTTTCAAATTCAGGATCAAATTTTTCTTGTGTTAAAGTTTCTCCTGTATATTCAGAATCTCCATCATCTTCATCAGTTAAATCTAATTCTGATTTAGAAAATTTAAAGAAATCATATTTAATATCAAAATTTGGATTTAATATTTCTTTTAGTTTATCAATTCTTTTCTTTTTATCTTCATCAATTACATTTTTCTGTAATGGAGTTACAAATACTGTAGAACTTTGTTGTTCATTTTTCAATCGAATTATGCTAGTATCAGGATTTGTAATTTCACCTTCATTTAATATTATAGTAGCTTGTTTAGACCTTGTACTATAAGTATATAATCTTCTTAAAGAATCTAATACGTGTCTACCTTTTATAAATGAATTAGGTAATATAAAATAATCTACTTCAGATCCTTGAATATTACCTTCAGTAAATAACTTAATATTAGCTTTAGTAATACCAAAAGCTTCAAACTGTTTTTCTAATTCTGGATCTAATTCATTAATATTATTAGATAATACACCAATTTTAGTTTCAGGTTTATTTTTAATAATATTTCTTAATGTATTTAATACATCATTAGGAATTAAATTAGTACTAGAAAGTAAAGTTCCAGTTAATACTTCAGGAGATAAATGATATTTTAATAATATACCATTATCTATCATATCCATTATAGCTGGAGTATCTTCAGCAGATGAAAATATATTTATTGATCGTTTAACTAATGCAGATAAATAATCATTATTTTCTCTTTGTTGAGAATTAGCTGCCCTAACACTTAGGGATAATTGTGGTGAAAATATTCCAGATACTCTATCAATATTATAAGATACATTTTCAACTTTTTCATTAGTAATACCTAATTGAATATAATCACCAGCTCCTATAATTTTTAATTTATTTGTTCGTTTAGAATATTCATTAAGTAATTCTAATTCTAAAGCATCAAAGTGAGATATTTCATCTATAAATAAAACATCAGGCAAATTAGTTTTAGTTAAATCAAAATTAATTTTATTTCAATCTTTAATAACTATTTTTTCAGCTTTATTTTCAGAATTAGGTATAGCTATTTCTACTATTTCTACTATTTCAGAATTATTAAAATCTTCTGCATAAATTTGTTCAAGAATTTTATCAATTCCTAATTCTTTAAATAATGCAGATTTAATAAATTTTTCTTTAGTAAATAAAGTATGATCAATACTACTTAATACAGAATCATATAAATCATTAGTTTTATCTAAACTTGGTGCTGAAAATCAGATATTTAAATTAGGATTATTATTTTGTAAAAGTAAAGTTATTATTTTAAATAATACTGCTGTTTTACCAGTTCCTGCATCACCTAAAATATAAGTTATTCTGTCTGTTAAATGTGCAAGTTCACTTTGTGTATCAATTATTATTTCTGAAAATAAATCTGGTTCAATAATTGAAGCATATATTACTTTAGTAGAAAATTCTTGAGTAAAAAATGGAGATTTATCAAATGAATCTTTTTCTAATATAGAAACTAATCTATTATTAAAATCATATGAATCAACAGATAAACTAGTAACTAAATACAATAAAAAATCATTATTACTAATAGATTTAATATTTTTATCAATTCTATTACTTCCATCTTTATCATATAAATCATATAATATATTTTTAAATTTAAATATTCTTGCTAATTCTTTTACTACTTTAATTCTATCTTCTTTAGAATAAGTATTATAATGTTCAAAGAAAAGATGTTCAATTTCTAATAATTTTTTCTCATCATCTAAATTAGAATCTATTAATTCTGATAAATCAGGAAATGAAGGAACATCTGGTTTTTCTTTTATAACAACCTTTCAAGCATATAATAATTGCTCATTTGTTTTTTTCCTTATTTCTTCTTCTTCTAAGAAAATTTGTCCTGAATTATTTCTAGATAAATATACTAGAAATTCTAATTTATTTTGAATTCTTTGTAATTCTAAAATTACTAAATTAGCTATATCAGAAGATATAGTTTTTAATTTTGTAATATCAGATTTAGTATCATGTTTTTCAGCAAATCGTTTTCTTGCTTCAATAAATCCTATAGGATCTTCACTAGAAACAGTAGTCATACTAGTACCTAATACAATAGACCTAAGCATCTTTAAAGCATCAATTGCTTGTAACATATCTTTTTCTTGAAATCCGGCTTTAATATAATTAGTTGGATCAGAAGCATTAAAAAGAGTTAAGTTTTCATCCCTTAAAATATCAACTATTGTTTTTTGCCTTTTTTCTTTTTCATCGTCTAAAGATAATAAAAAATTATTTAAAAATTCATAAATAGTATTAGGAATAAATTTTTCTTTATTATCTAATACTTCTTTTAATTCTTTTAACTTGTTAATTGTATTTTTATTTTGTTTTACTTTTTTATTTATTTCTGAAAGTTCATTTTCTAAAGCATACATAGTAGCATCAAAATTTTCAGAAGTATTTAAAATATCCATGATATAACTTGGAAAAGTATCCCAAAACCCCATATCGTTTTTATAATCTTCTATAGAATCTTTAAAATCTTGATTAATAGTAGAAATATTAAAAATTAAATCTAATAAATTTTCATTTGAAATTGTAATTTCTTTAAAAAAGTCTCCTTTAAAATTAGATATTATTTTTAAATAAATTTCTTCTAACTTATTAAATAACTCTTTATCTAAGTTACCTGAATCTTTAATTTCTTTTAATATTGCATCAAGAGTATAGTTGATTGGTTCAAATACATTAAAATCCTCAGCCTCTGTTGTTATTTCTGATTCTCTTTTTACATATTCAGAATAATTATTTTTATATATATCAAAAGTAGAATGTATTTTATCTACAATAGCTTCAATTTGAGATAATTTTGAATCAGAATCAGACATTATTAATTCAATTAATGAATTATCTCCGGGATTAGTTAAAGCAAAAAATTCAATATATTGTTTTAATGCTTCTTTAAGTTCATCATTTGTTAAATCAGATACATCTTTTTTAAGAGTCTTAGCAAACTTATCAAGAGTATTTTTATGTGTTTCTAATTTTCAAGTAAGCATGTCTGAAGAGAAACCATTAACAAGTTCAGGAGTTAATCCTAATCTTACCATTTCATTATTAAGGAAAAAAGCTATTTGTCTTTCTTTTTCATCTAACTTTTTATCTCCTTGAATATAATGTAATGCTACAATAAGTTTTTTACTTTCTAAATCCTTAATTTGTTGATCAATCTCATTAGAATTTTCTTCTGTTTTTTCTGCTAACAATTCTTCTTGTTTTCTTTCAAGACCATCATTATATGATTTAATTGTATCATTAAACATAAGTGCTATTGAATTGAAATCTAAATTATCAGTAGGTAATTGAGAAAGAGTACTTTTTAAAACTCTTTGTATTATTTCTCTTCTTGTAGCTTTTTCTTCACCTTCAGTTAATTCTTGATCTAAATAAGTATCTGATAAAGGATTTCCTGTAAAGTCAACAATAAGTCCTTTTTCTTTAAACTTATCATAAGCGTCTATTGATAAAGAATCTCAAGGATTTGATCTTATACCAGTATTGGTTTCAACCATCTTCTGAATTTTTAATCAATTAGCAACTGATTCTTTTGCAGCATTTGCATCTTTTACATTAAACATTTTAAAGTTTGTTGCTATATCTAGAAGATTTAAAAATGTTTTTCTTCGTTGTTCAGAGTATCCAGACTCAGAATAATCAAAAAGTGGTTTATTTAATTTCTTTTCTAAGTCCTTATAAACATTTCAAGCAACATCCAAATTTTGTCTAAAATTTACAATATCTTTAGAACTTTCTCATTCTTTTTTAACTAATTCTTTAGTAATTCCTAATCCAGATTCTGGAAGAGTATGATATTCTTTATTATAACGTGCTTCTGTAAAACTTGCTAAGTCAATTGCTAAAAATGCTTTACTTATATCTTTTTGTAAATATAAGTTTATTTTATCAAAATAATCTTGGGCTCTTTTACCTTCTTTTATATCAGTTACTTCACTTCTATGTCATTCTGCTTTTTCTTGAAGTTGTTTAATCGCTTCTTTATTACCTTCTTTGTCTTCTGATAATTTTTGAATTTCAGCATTTAATTCAGTAAGAGCGGCAGCATGTTTTCTAAAGTCTTCAACAATTATTCCTTCTATCCCAAGTTTATCTTTTTCACTAATTGTGCCAGCTAAATCTCTAATTATTAAATAATCAGCCATAGCCTTATCAATTAATTCTTCATCACTTAGAATTAACCCTTCTTTATTCATTAAACCATCTATATCTTTTATCATAGCTATAGTAATATCTGCTACAACATCTGCATGAGAATAACCTTCTTTATCTGTTGCTGTAGTTTTACCTTCAACTACAAAAGGTGCAATATATTTATTACCTAAATTTTTTCTTAATTTATTTACTTCATTTATTAATAAATCTGTTTGTCCATTTCCAATCATTTCATATACTGATTGTCTTGCATCAAACGATATTTCTTGATTTTTTAACCAAGGTTTAGATCTATTAAGTTCAAATAAAGCACCACCTAATACACCACCCATTAATGAAGCTGCATATCTTTCTAAACCAGATAAAGAAAATACATTCTGAAATCCTCCAAAAGTTCCTCTCTTTTTAGTAAGTCCTAAATGAGACATTACATCTACAACACCTTTAGTGGCATCAATTACTAGTTCTTCTGATACTTCTTCAATACCTTCAATTATAGCATTTTTTCAAAGAGCTTCTCCAATAACAGATGTATTAGTCATCATATCAGAAATATTACTCTTCCATCCTTTAACTGCTTGAGCAAGTTTAGCTTTACCTTGTGCTGTTCCAGATGCTTTAATTCCTGCTTCAATTGGTTCCATATATCCTTTTAAACCTTTTCTCATTAAAGCTTTATTAGTTTCAACAGTATATCCTGTAGTTTCATCTAAAAATCAATCTCCCATTCTATTGTTCATCATAAGAGCATAAGTTCCTGTAGCTGCAAGTAAACCTGCAAAACCAGCAGTTCTTCTATCATATCCTCCTTCTAATGCTTCTCCATATATACTTGCTGTTGAAGTTAAAGCCATGTATCCTAAAGAAAAGGATTTAGCCATAGCAGATTGTTTTCTTTGAATTTCTTGTAAACCTGGAACTTTTGAAGCTAATTGAGAATGTATAAGTTTTATTTCATCTTCATCTATTTGACCAGTACCTCATTTTTTAAAAGTTGTTTCATTTACTTTACTTATTAATCTTTGCTGATCAGCAGATAATTTAACTTTAGAAGGATGGTAAAATAACTTAGATAATGAAGCCATTGCTCTTTGTTCATATATTTGACTAAAAATATCTGCAACCATTGTAGATATTTGTTCATAGTTAAATAAAGAACCTTGTGCTTCATCACTAGTAGAAGTTGCTGCAAACTTAGCCATATAATTTTCTGCAGCTGTTGCTACATGATTTAATTTACTAGTTTCTTCTCCTAATATAATACCTTCTAAAGATTTATATAAAGTAGGAAGTGCAGAAGAAAGCCCAATTGCAGCTTTTACTGCTCCATAAGGTAATGCTACACCTGGAATAAATAATGGTGCTATTTCTGCAGCAATTTTTAAAGTAGTTTTAATAGCATTAGCTTCTTTATTATCTGCATCAAATATATCAAAACTATTTGCTAAAGTACCATCAGTAGTTAAAGCATCCATAGGATTAACTACTTGTTTACCATAAACTTCTCTTTTACCTAAAGTTTCTACAAATAATTCTCCATCATTATTTACTTTCCAATCTCCTTTAGAATGTTTAACCATTCTATTACTAACAGGATCTAAATGTGTTCCATCTTCATCTCACTGTGCATAAACTAAAGTTTGACCAAATAATTTACCAAGAACACTTCTGTCATTTACAGATTCTTCTAAAAATTCTCCTTTTTCAGTATCAAATATTTTTCCTCTTTGAGCAAGTTCTCTTAAAGAAAAATTACTTTCGTCCACACTAAACACATCTGTTTTTCCATATGTTTGTTTAAATGGATTAAAATCTTTACCATATTCTACACTAACATTAAAAGTTTTAGCTTCTTTTGGACGTGTAATATCAAAAGGACTATATCAAACTTGATCGAGAGAATTAAGATAGTCAACTTCAGTTAATCTATTATAGTGTCCTTCAGCAACATCATAAAATTTGTCAAAAGATAAATTATCAAAATTTCCATCTTCTGTTGTAAACATTTTTTTAATAAAAGGAAATTCTTTATATTCATCTTTAGTATATAAAGATGTATTTTCAGGATTTATCTCTGACGACATTAAGTCATATGTTGTTGCCATAGGATTATTAATTGTAGCAACAAATATATCATTGGGTTTCTTTAATTCCATGTTATTCCATAATTAATTGTTGAGCATTGCCAGACTGTACAGGAACCTGACTAGAATGTCAAATATTTCTTTGAACATCTGCAATAGTAGATTTTTTATCAATTGGACCTTGATTAACTAAAGCATCTACAACTGCTGTAGCTGTATCCCTATAAGGAATTGTTATAATAGCTTTATAATAATCTTCTATATTAAATCTAGCATTTGGTGTAACGTCTTTAGCATTTTTACCTATTCCTACTGTTCATACTTGTTCTAAAATAGGAAGTATTGATCGTTTTTCATCAGAAGATAATTTTTTAACTCAAGGATTATTTTTAGTTAAACCCGTAGCATCATTTGTATATCCATACATTACTAAAAAAGGTTTGATATAAGCATTGTTTCTTATTACTTTTTCTCCACCTACTTGATCTATTTTTAGATTAAAATCAGCATTTCTAAAATGTTTTTCTGCTTCAAGTGTAGTCCAAGTATCTTTCTTTTTTTCATATTCAGCATATACTTCTTTAAATTCTTGAAAAGCTTCATAATCGGGTTTACCATCTTCACCTACTGGCATATATATTTTTGCAGCTGAACTAGTCGGGTCATAAACAACATTGTTTAAATTATTTAATTCAACTTTCTTATCTCCAAAGTGAACTTTAGAGCCATCAGCAATCATATTATAATCATATTGAGATAATATTTGACCAACTGTACTAAATCCAATTGATTCATCTTTCTTGGTCATAAGTGGTCCAACTGCTCCAATAGCACCTCTAAATAATACATTTAATTTAGGATCATTAAATGCAAATGTAGATAAAGGATCAGCTAATTTATCTTTGTGAAACATTTGAAATGCTGTTAAAGATTCTAATCCTTTTTCTGTTTGAGAACCTTTTATTGATGTCTCTGTTTCGGGACTTATGATAGATGTAGTTTGTGGTTCTGTATATGAAATTAACATATCATAAATAAATGCTTTTGGGTTACTTTGTCCGTTCATTGCTGCAGAAGCTTCGAGTTTTAATTGACTATTTCTACCTAACGAAGTTCATATATAACTTAATGCTTTATCTATATTCTGTCTTTTTCCTTTAAATTCTGATACAATTTTTGTATAATCTCCTGGAGTATTTAATGCTTCTTGTAGTGTTTTGATTGCATTCATATCTTCATTTGTTGGTTCTTTACCTCCAAATGATTTTAAATATTGTGCTAATTGGTCTTTAGAATAATATCTTTCGGTTTTCTCTGAAAAATCACTCATAATACCCATCATTTGTCTGATGTGATCAGAAATTTTTTCTAAACCTATTGCTTGATCCGCAACAGAAAATACAGATTTATTAAAACTTAATTGCGGATCATATTGTCTAGCCATCATTAATTCAGATACAGTCAAAGGATTATACTTACTTTGATCTTTCTTATATGTGTCTAAACTAATAGTTTTAATATTATTATCTTTATCTCTGACATAAAGTTCTCTACTTGGACCAATAGCTACTTCACTTAATCCTCCAGATTCTTTAGCAACTTTTAAAGAGTTTTCTCATATTTCTTTATTATTTCGTAATTCATTGATTTTACCGATTAATTGATATGTTTTAGATCTTGATCCTTGATCCATAAAATTAAAAGGGTCTGATTCTAATGCACCTAATTGTTCAACAAGTGCATTAACCTCATTTATCAATCCTCCTTTAGTTACTAATTCTTTATACATAGTATCATCTAATAATCCCGCTTTCTTTTCTTCTGCTTGAGAAGATCCTGTTGGAGCAGCAGGAGCTGATTGAACAATGGGGGTGAACGTAGCAAATCCACCCCCTTGTAATTTCCTAATATTATATTTCATTATTTGAATATCTTTAATAAAGATTTCTGCATTAATTCATTGTTTTTAAGAATAGTTTTATATATTCTTTCAACATCTTTTTGAGTTCTTGATAATTCACTTTTATATCTAGCTAACTCTTTTTTCTCAGATAAACTTCCACCTTTTGCTCTATAAGAAACTGAACCTGGCATTTGCATTGCTAATCCTAAATTTCTAAGATTATATTGGTAATTTTCCATATATTCTCTTATTCTATTAAGTCTGGCATCAAATTCTTTTGCAGCTTGAGATTCTTCAAAAGTAGTTACTGTTTCATCAGAATCATCTTGAGATCATGCTTGTTTAGCTTTTTCTCTAGCTTCTTGAATTTGTTGCGCCTCTTTCATTTGTGCTCTATATTCAGGATCAGTCATAGCTGCATAATAATCAGAATATTTTTTATTCCTCTCTTTAATTTGCTTATTTTGAGCATAACCTTGGATAAGATTTTGGAAAGCTGCATTATTTGCAAGCATTTTATTAGCATCAACTAAATGAAGTGCTCTTTCACCTTCAGCAGCAGAAGCCATATTTTTAGCCATTGTTTCTAAATTAACTAACTGAGTTTGTCTATTAGATTGATCTTGTCTTTCTAAAGTTTGTTGTATTTGTTGCTGATCAGCAATAACTCCTTTTTCTCTTAATCCTGCTCCTTGTCCTTCTGCTGTAAGTCTTGCTGCAAAACCTTTGTCTATATCAGCAATACTTCCTGCCATTCTTTTACCAACTGAAGATAATCTTGCAGCTTGTGTATCATAAAATGGAGCTAAAGTACTTGATGCTCTAAAATATTGTGGAGCAATTGTAGGTAATTTAAGTATTCCAGCTAATGCTGCTCTTTTTTGAGATTCAGCTATTGCTTTATTTGCTTGAATAGTTTCACCATATCCAACTACATTTAATAAATCTGTTTCATTTATATTAGGTAATTTAGACTTAATATCTCCCAAATTTATTCTTCTATTTTTAATAATGTCGGATCCAGATTGAGGTTCAAACATTTTTCTTTCTGCAACATTCATGTCATCTTTAGTTACTTGATATACATCTACTTTTCTTCTTGGAATAATTCCACTATTTTGCATTTTTAATACTCCACCTTCTTTATAACCTCTAAATCAACTTTGATTTAAATAACTGCCAACATCGCCACGAAGAATTGCTCTTAATCTTTCATATTCATATTTAGGTAATTTAGATTCTTCTAAAGTCATTATTTTAGACTTACCTGCAGGATTAATTTTAAATTGATCATCTATATTAAGATTCTTAATTTTATCAACCTGAGATTTATCAACCAAAGCTTTTTCTAATTCTGATTTAAACTTATTAAATTCAGTTTCATTGTGAGTTTTAATTGCTTCTTTATCTTTACCAAGTTTTCTTATAGATGATTTTTTAAAATTAGGAGCGTTTATTTCTTTAGTTAATGCAAATTTTTCTTTACCTATTTCTAATTGAACTTTATCATTAGTTCCAGCTTTTCTTAAAGTATCAGCTTTTTTAATTGCGCCTTTATTTTTTAAGAAACCTTTTACAGCACCGGCTCCATAAAATACATTTTTTAAATCTTGCATTTGAACACCTTCTGTACCTGCTTCTGCTGCACCTTTAACTACATTAGCACCAGAATATAATACATTAGCACCACCTAATACACCTAAACCTTGAGCAGCACCTTTACTAATTTTCTCCCATCCTGGTAATACACCTATAAGTTTTCTTAATCCTGTAGTTTCATCTAATAAAATTCTCTTAGCTAAACTAGGATCTTTTGGTACTACTGGTGGTGGTTGCGGTTTAAGAACAAACGGTTTAAATTCTTTAACTTCTTTTGTAATTTTTGAAGGAGTAAAACCTCTAGTTATATTTTGATCAAAAATAGTTTTTGCAGAATCACTTGTTCCTTTCTTAATTATAGTAGTTGATGTAGTTTTTGGATTAACTATACCAGCAGCTTTTAATAAATCTAATTCTTTATCAGTAATATTAGCTGCTTTATAAGTTGATACTGTTCCTTGTTTTGACATTAATTTAGATACACCACTAGCAAAATTTTTAGCATCTTCTGTTTTATCAACAACTTTTACTAAACTCTGTAATTTACCAGCTTTACTTGCGGCTTGAGTACCTATTTTTAATGCTCTTAATCCACCAAGTCCTATTGCACTTAAACCTATAAAACCTAAGTTCATTAAGTGAGTTCCTAAAGTAACATCATCGTCTCCTCTAATATCTCTAGCAATATCAGCAACTGTAGTTACTGCTGCACCAGCCATACCAACACCGGGCAATAAAGAAGCAGCTGCACCACCAACTGATAATCAATCTAAGAAATCAGCATCAGCCATACTACCTCTAATGTCTCTAGTTTTAGATTCTTTAGGTTCTTCTTTTGGTTTATTAGCATACTTATTTAAGTATTCTTGTGCAGTTAATGATGTTCCAGATTGTGCTTTCAATATACCACCTTTTTTTCTAAGAATTTGCATATTTGGAGATCTAAGTGATTCTCCAACTTTACCAATAACAGATTGATCTTTAGGTGCTGGTACTTCAGATACTTGTAAATAATTATTTATAATTTTTCTTATAATATTTTTAGTTTCATGTCCAGCAAATCTATCTTGACTTTGTAATTTATCAAGTAATTCAATATATTTATTACTAGCTTGACTTCTAACTAAATAACTTGGGTCATTTTGTGAAATATATTTTAATTCAGAAATAGTTTTACCAATACTTTCAGTTTCAGAAGTTATATTACTTCTAAGAATTGCATCTGCTGTATTTAATGTAGCTGTTGTATTTTCAGGTTGAGTTCCTTGTATTGGTTTAAATGGATCATTTTCAGAAAGAGTTAAATAATCTAAATATGCCGGTCTTAAACCTTCACCTTCTGCAAATCTTTGAATATCTACATTAACAGGTTCACCATTATCTTTTCTAGTATAAACACCATTTTGATTGTATTGTAATTCAATTTCTTTTTTTGTTTGAGGATCTTGTAAAATTAAAGTTTTTGTATAATTAAATCCTTTTTCTCCTCTTTCAGGAACTCCAAATATATTTCAACCTTCAAAACCAGTTACTTTACCTTGAATTGGTCTAAACCTTTCTCCTTCAAATTGAAATTTGAATTTAGATGGATCATAACCTTCAACTCCTTCTTGAAATAATGTAGGAATACCTTCTATATGACTAAAATAAGTACCATAACCAGGTGCATCAGGATCAATATATGTAGATTCAAATAATCCTGTTTTACCAATTACTATTTGTCTACCTGATTCATCTTCTAAAACTAATCCTTTTTTAGATATATCTTCTTGTAATCAAGGAGAATCAATGTTTTTTAATCTATTATCTGCAGAAATTTTAGTAAACCCTTTTTCAACAGCACCAGCAATTACTGAATCAGCATATCCTTGCTGTCTAAGATTCTTAATAAATCCTTCAAGTTCATTTTGTTTAGCTTGTTGACTTTCTTGTTTTATCTGTTCTTCAGATTTAGGAAGTAATAATCCTCTAGGATTTCATCCTAATTTCTGACTTTCAGAAACAAAAGTATCTCAATCATTATTTTCTATTGCACTTAAAATAATTTCTTTATTTTCAACAGGTAAATATTCTCATCCTTCTTTTGGAGTAGTACCATATTCAGAAACATATTTTCTAGCAATATTCATTACTCTTTTCTTTTTAGCTGACTCATCTTCACCAAAAGTTGCTAAATCTTGTGCTCATAAATTCTCTGCTCCTTCTTGTCCACCATATATTGATTTTTGTATATATAATCCAAGATCTCCAATTTTCTTTTTACCTAAATATCCTGCAGCTTTCTTTTGAGAATCACTACCTTGAGTAGATTTTTTATTTTGTAAATATTCATTAGTTCAATTAGCTATTAATGTATTGACGTTAGATTTAGGTGTAACTTGTCCAAATATATTTGTTTTTATTCCTTCTTCACTCCCTGTTCAATCAATACCTTGTAATTCAATTGGAAGTTTACTTGCATCTATTTTATATTTTTGTGTAATTGGATCATATTGATATGCTTGTTCAAGTGATCCAGATTTAATTAGTTTTCCTCAATTGGAAGCAGCTTCTCTTGCTGGTTGTTCTGCTTTTGCTGTAAGAATACCTTCTCCAAATTTCTTACTTATGAAGTCTTCATAATCTTCATATAAATTTGGCGAAGTACCTCCAGATTGATATTTTTTAACAACTGACATATTATATGCTGTATTAATTGTTTTTAATTAAAAAAATAAGGGAAGACAGATTCTGTCTGCTCCCCTTATTCAAATTACTTCCTGCTTACTTTTACAAGTTTTCCGCCTTTTCTGGCATATACAGGTGCTTCTTGAGGAGCTGCTTCCATTCCTGCGCCACCACCTTCTAACATAGCCATAATAGCTTGAGCAAGCATTGCAGCGGCTTCTGGGCCTAACTGTTGTACGATCTGTTGTGCCATCTGCATTAATTGTTCTTCTGGTCCTGGACCACCAGCACCTGCGCCCGGTGCTGCTTCTGGAGCCATTGCTCCACCTTCTTGAAATCTTTTTACTTTCATTTTTAAAACTAGTTTTTTGATACATATTCAGGCTCTGAATCATTTTGAGCCTTTAAAAATTTAAACACTCTCTTCCCTAATGCTTTATAGTCACTGTCTTTTTGAGTTACAGCAGCTTTCTTAGCAAACTTAATTAAAGTCTTAGTATTAGGTCTTGAAAAAATTCTTTCTCCGCCTTCCAATTCCATTTGCGGAGTTCCATCGTCATTTAACACTAACATTTTATCTTGTTTTACTTTTGTATTTGGAGAAAATTCTAATTCATCACCTGGTTTTACTCCTGAATTAACATTTAATTCTAAAACAAAAGCTACGTCTTGTTCTGTAAACATTTCTTCTGAATTAGGTTCTCCTTGATAAACTGCTTTAATATTGAGATCAGTATCTATAAAAATAATATCTAAAGGAATTAAAGTATCTTTCATTCACATAGAAACTTCTTCTGTATCTGTAAAAGAAAATAACATACCTTCATCTTGTGGTAAATTTTCTACTCCTTGAAGTCCCTTTTCTCTTTGTTCATCAGTTTCAGCAATACTTACTTTATATGTATTATCACCGATTCTTATTTTTATTTTATCCATTTTTTATAATCTATGAAAGAAAGTTTACCTTGATTTTTAAGTACATTTTTTAAATGAATTGCTTCATTTCAATCATTTGTTTCTAAATGAGTTATATATTTTTTCTTCTCTATATTATAAGTAATAACTCAATATATCATTATTTAATAATATTTAAAATTAAATCATTCATAGAAAATAATTTTCCTCCATCTTTATGTTTTCACTTCCTTGCATTATCTGCAAAAGTAGCTCTTTTTCTTATTGCTGGATTAGGACTATTTTTTCCTTTAGAAATACATTCTTGTGTAACTTTTCCACCACAATATTCTGTAAATTTTCCTCTATTTTCTGGTTTAATATATATCTTTGATTTCCCACCTTTTTTATAAGATGATATTAATTCGGGTATAAAATTTAAATTCATATTATTCTACTTGTTCTAATAACCCTGTGTTATCTTGCGTATTTTCTAATATTTCGTATACAAGTATTTTACCTGCTTCAATAGCTGCATCTTCGTCTCCTCTTTCAAATTTTTTAAGTAACTGTTCTATTTGATTAGTTAATTTTTTATGAAAGATAATTTCATTTACTTCTATTTCAGCATGTTGTTTTACTTCTCCACCTTCTTCAAATGTTACAACGGGAATCCCTTTATTAGTAACATGTTTTGCTATTTCTTCTGGTAAATTATGTTTTCTTGCATGTAATACTCCACTTGGTATAACATTTACAGGTTCTTTTGAAATAACTTCAACTACTCCACCTTTTTGTAATTTTAATAGATTGTGATTAGCTTTAGCTTTTATATTCTTTAAATCTAATAATTTAACACCAGATTTTGCAGCAAGAATATTAGTTGTTTGTCCACCTAAAAGTTGTTGTCTATTTTTATTAAGTATATCTTGAGTAGATGTCATAGAACCTAAAATATTTTGTTTGTTTCTATATCCTACGTCTGATGCTCTTGCTAATATACTTTGATAATTTTTAACATTTTGGTTTATTCCTTCTGGTCGTCTTGATTTTTTATTAAATAATCTACCTAATCCAGATATTTTTTTACCAGCTAAATCAGCTACATAATCTCCAGTGTATCCTGAACCAACATTAGTTGCTTGAGTTATATCCTGTTTATCTGCTGTTTTTCCTGTTAATTGGTTTATAGCATGTGCTGCGGTTAAACCTCATCCTATTGGATTAGATGCACCTAATAATAAAGGTGCTGCTATACTTGCATATTTTAATGCTTTATCTCCAGTATTTTTAATATCTGCTTCTCTTCCAACACCAGTAAAACTTAATGCTGTAGAAGCTAATCCTGTTATTCCTCCAATTCCACCAAGTGCTTTTAATGCTCCTGCTCCTGCAGCACCTAATTTACTTGCTTGTGCTCCAATTACTGTCGAACCTCTATTAGTTACTGCTCCAAATGCATCTGGAACTGCTTTACTAAACACTGAAGGTGAAGCACTTTTAAAAGTATTAAATGCTTTTACACCCTCTTTTACTCCTTTAGCAGCCTGATAAAGTTGGGGAGCTGTAGCAACAGCCATCCCCAACCAATCAGTTTTTTTGTTACCAGATGAAATAACAGGAGAGGAATATAAATAAGGAGATTGAAACATACTTTGATTAAACCAGTCAATTGACTGTAATGTATTTTCATCCATAGTTTATGCGTAACTTATTGTAAATAATGTTCTAATTGCGTTTATAATAGCGTATTTTTGACCATTATATTTTACTCTTATTTTAATATACTTGTCTCTCAATTTCATTTCGGAATTATTAGTATATACTAAATTTGACCCCGATAAATATCCATATTTGAATGTTATAGGTTGAATTTGAATATCCCATGAATCCTCTACATATTGCATGTTTCCTCTTAATCTTCCAACTTGTTTAATATCCAATCCTTTTTGATATATAGTTACTAATTTTTCTTTAGTTTTGTTATGTTCTCTAATTGTTAAATCTCTTACAACATTTGGAACATCTGGTCAATTCGGATTAAATACATTAATATCTCTACACCAAATAAAAGGTAATTTGTTTACAGATGGATTTTGTAACAAGTAATTTCTATAATTATTTGATAATTGAGCTTTTATTGTTTGAGCATTTCCTATACTTTCAGGAGGACTTAGTGAATAAATAGTATCTTTTAAATAATTTCACTCAAATCCTTCACCTACAATTTCATATTCAAGTGAATCTGGTTCAGCTCAATTAGAAATAATTTTCAAATTATCAAATATCTTTTGAATACCTTGTACTTCCGTAACAACAAATTCATATTCAAAAGGATGTTGTTCATCATACCAAAAGGTTGGTTTAATAATTCCAGTTTCTTCTAGTGTTCCAGCGAATCCGTGCTTATATAGTATTGAACCTCTATTCGTATGAATTTTTTCATTTGCAAATGTATAAAAAATATTATTAATATTTTCCGAAAATTCAGGAAATCATGTATATTGTGTTACTCATTTATTTTGAAGTTCATTTCAACATAAATGTCACTTTTTATTTCCATATATAAATACAAATAATACATCATGCTTAAATGCGTTGAAGTGACTCTTTATTACATATTGACTTACTGTTTTATCTCTATCTGCAATTCCTAAATTTATATTATCATTTAAAAACTTCTGAATTTTAAGATCTGATATCAATTCAAAAGTATCACCATTAGTTCTTCATATTTTTTTAGCAACAGTATCTAAACCATATACAAATCTTGGAGTTTTTATAATACTTTCTGATCATAAAGAACCAAAAGTATCAGATAAAACTTTAGGATTTTTAGGTAATACTGTATCAGTATTTATATAAACATTTTCTCCAGAAGCATTAGTCATCATCGCTCTCTCATTTACAGGAATCATTAATACTCCATGTTCCATTACAGCAATTAATGAACCAAATCATTCTTCTAATTTTACTAATGATCCATATTCCGAAGAATAATCTTGATAATTCTGAGATTTAAATACTCTATTTTCATTAACAAATGATGCCTCTTGTAAAATATCTGAATAATATATTCTTGTACTAAAATTAGTTTTTATAAAAGGAACATCTGGAATTTCAAAATAAAATTTATTTCCAAGTGAATAACTTATTCCTGAATTAATAACATTTGATTCAGGTAATTTATTCTCAGGTTTAGCGGATTGTAAAGGATAAAAACTTCTTTTCATTTTATGCAATGCTTCTTCTGCAGGTCTAGAGAAATCTACATCTCTCATTGCAAGATTAACATTAGAACATATTTTAAAAGTTATTCAGTGTCCAATAGGTACTGCATTTACATCAGCTCTATTTATTTTAGTTGCACCAAAAGTACCATTAGCTTCAGAAAATTTCTTAAAGTCTTTTGAATCAGGCATTGTAAGTTTAGCAAGTGATATATCTTTACCATCTACCTCTGCTGTTTTTCAAGTAAATAAATCTAATACTTTTTTATATGATGCTGTTTCTGTTCCTCCTGTAATAATTCCATCTGTTGAATCTACAATTACATTACCTCCAGAACCTCCTTGCATTATTTTTGTTGTTTCGACTCTATAATTTTTATACCAAGTATAAGGATCAACAATTTGATTATTAGTTGGTAATTCAGGATCAGTAAAATTTCACATTACTCTATGAGTATATGTATTTATATAACAGTCACCTCTATAAATTAGTTTAGTTTTATCATTTGATAAATCATTTCAAGTCATTCTATCACTTACAGGTAAGAATGGAGAAGAATCGTTATATCTAACTCTAAAATAATCTTTTCACCTATTTGGGAAATCATAATTTTTTTGAAAAATATTATAATACTTACCAAATTCTAAATTATTATAAGTACTTGCTATATAAGTATTAAATTCACCCCTTATTTTAGTTACTCCTTCTGATCAGGTTGCTTCACTAATATTTACATCAGTTCTTAAATCTTCTAAATCCCCATTTACTGGATCTACATGTTTTCAAGAAATTTCAGGAGTGCCTGCTCTTGAACAGAACTTACTATCATTGTTATAAATCAATTCTATTCCTGGTTCAATTAAAGATAAATTAGAAAAGAAAGTACTATCGTCAAGTTCATCTCTTTTTATAAGATTTCCTAAAGTAAATATCTTTCTATCATTCATGTTATCTGTAAATGATCCAACTAGTGGATTATGATTAAATAACTTAAGAGTAAATTCAGATGAATTAAAGAAATTATTAAATACATACGGTCTGATAGAAGCTTCTGGACAGATTAAAGCATTATTATTTATATCTTCTACTTTGAAAAAACTTCTACCTAATTTAGGTTTTGAATTTGAATCTTTAGTTAAAAAAGATTCAGTAAAATATTCAGATGAAGTAGTTATTCCTTCTGTATAAGTTCCTTTAATTAAGGGAGTAAATGCTTTTTGTGAAGTAGCGATTGCTAAACCTTGAGTTAATAATGTAGGTATTCTTTTTTGTCTTACTATAAAAAATCCTTTCGTTAAATCTTTTAAACCCGGGATTCCTTTCTTTTCATTTCCAGATAAAACACCTTTTCGCTGTCCATCTAATACATCTGTATATTCATTAAATTTAAATTTAATACCAATAGGTTTAATAGGTTTACTTCCATCAAATATTCTATCATTATATTTAATTTTAAATACACCTTTAGCATTTTCAGGATTTGTAACTTTTAATGATTTTTCTAAAATAAAATCTTCTCCAAAACTTATTTCCTCATCAATAAGAAAACTATTAAACATTCCTATATTTGTATTATCTTCACTTAATTCTTTTATTCCTCTAATATTAAATACTGGAGATAATGTAAAATCATTTAATATATAAACTATACCAAATCTATAAATTTCTTCATTTCAATATCCTAATTTATAATAAATGTTTTTAGTATTATAATATTCATATCCATCATCGTATGAATAATTCTCTTCATATCTATCATTTAAGAATCCTATGTTCTGTCTTTCAGGATTATCATATGTAATTAGTTCTGGTGTAACATGTAAACTATATTGTTCTAATGTTTTAAACAAATCATAATTTTTAGTTACATTTCCAGCAAAAGTCATATTTTGACAATTTGTATTTGTCTCAACAGAATCAAAATTTGCAAATCTAATATTTATTTCTGATAAATCTATTTCTTCATGTTCCTCATATCCTGTTATAGATATCTCAGTAGATGTTCCATTAATTCTAAATTTATCTGCAATCCTATAACTCTTTAAAGTTTCAGTTTTATCGTCTCCAGAAGTCCTTGTATAATAAATATTTATATAATTATAGGCTAAATCTAAATCATTTAATCTAAACTTAATAACCTTATCACTATTTTCATCTAATTGACCTCCTCTGATAGACGATGGATTATTAATCGCCCCAATATGACATACTACTTTTCCAGATTCTGAAATAAAATCAGATTCATTTCCATCAGCATCTGCTAATTTGAAGTAAAAATGATAACTACCTACAGACATTCTTCCACCATCAAATACTCCTAAGAAATCTAATTTAACAACAGATCTAACTGTTTTAATTAATCCAGACTCTATTACAAAATTATCTTCAGTATATATGTTTGTATCAATATTCCCTTTTCTATCAGCAATTTTATAATGATTTGAATCAACTAAATAAAATCTAGAATTTACAATCTTTAAAGGATTTGTATGATCATTAACAATTAAATTGATAGAACCATCATATGATTCTTCTGAATCTAAAAAGATAGGATTATTGATATTTATCTTAGCTTTACTTGCTTGTAAAGTAAGTCTCTCTAAATCTATTTTTTCATCGTCTCTAACTATTTTTAAGTTTTGAAACGGCGAATATTTATATATGAGTTCCCCATCTTCGGGGAACGCATATATTTTATTATTTATTACTGCATTAATGTGTGGTAAACTCATAATAATTTATTATTCTCATAATCCTCCATCGTAATTAGGTTCTACATATATTCTTACAAATATATTTCTATCTACTACTGTGACAGGAAAAGGTTGTGTAACTTCTTGAGCTGGTGTAGGATCATCTATTATTATATATGTTTTTAAAGAATCATATGCTGCACCATTTATATATGATATGAGCATTGTAGGATCAATATAATATGTTCCTGGAACTACTGGTCCATGTGTAAATAATGTTGTCTGTGGAAAATTCATAGGTATAATATATTCTGTACTATCTACGAAAAATCTTCCACCTAATCCGTTACCATATCCTTGTTGAATAGGTACATAAACAACTTCTACAGTAATACTATTTCCACCAGGAGTATTAGTAATCATTGATGCTGCTCGATACATATATCTAAATATTAAATTCACATTTGGTGGTCCAAAAGGTGTACTATTACAATCTGTTCCACAATCAAACATTCATCCAGGAACTACTCTAAAGTTTAAGTTATTTGATATATTATTATAAGATTCAGTTAAGAATTGTTGTCCTGATCCAAATAAAGTAAATGTATCATTTAATGTAAAATTATTATTTTTGACTAATCTATGATTACTTTGGTAATTACAATAATCTTCAAATATAAAAGTATTTTTTGCTCTAGTCATAACCATATCAACAGATAATGGTGACTCTCCTGCTTTATAATATCTATAAGTTAATGAATCAACAACAGGTAGATTAGTTAAAGTACCATCTCAATAAAGATAGTGTTTAAATGGGAAACTTGGATCATTTCATACCATATAACTTGGTACAATATTACATATAAATGCATAATTTCTAGTTAAGTTTTGAGTTGGAAAAAATGCATCAGTAATTGGTTCAAATCCAGATCTATTTACACTAATTTCAGTATATACATTTGGTTGTATTTGTATTTGTATATTATTAAATCCTAATCCTTCTTGTTGTAATATTGTAGAATTATATAATTTAGAATTTGCTCCTTGTTTTATTGTCATAAACATCATAGAACATAAATCTCAATCTAAATTGAAATTTAACGTTAAAACTGTATAATTACATTCTAAACTTTGAGCATATACTTTATAAGTATTTTTAAATAAATTAACAAGTTCAATATAATCTTGATAATCTTGTTCTAGAGTAATAATTATAGGATATCCATCTGTTCCTATTTGATAAGTTGCTAAAACAACATCGTCTACTTCTGGAGTTTCTCCATCTAATATAAATATATGTCTATATTGAGATTCATTAAATAAATAATCAATATATACTCCATTAATATTTTTTATAGATACAATTTTACTTGTTTTAAATAATGTATTATTGTTACATTCGTGATCTTCTTCTACAAAATT
>CALBUD010000052.1 GCA_937968065.1 Candidatus Iainarchaeum sp.
CTAATCATAAATATATCATATTTAATGTGATTATTTATGAATATAGATGAAAGAGTAAAATTAATAAAAGAAGTTGGAGAAGAAATAATTCTTGAAAACGAACTTTTAGAAAGATTAAAAGAAAAAGAATATTTAACAGCATATGATGGTTTTGAACCTTCAGGAAAAATACATATTGCTCAAGGTCTTTTAAGAGCAATAAATGTAAATAAACTAACTAAAGCAAATGTTAAATTTAAGTTTTTAGTAGCTGACTGGTATGCTTTAATGAATAACAAGATGGATGGAGACTTAGAAAAAATAAAAACTGTTGGAGAATATTTTATAGAAGTTTGGAAAGCATGCGGTATGGATATGGAACATGTAGAGTTTATCTGGGCTTCAGAACTTATGAAAAAAGAAGATTATTGGTTAACTGTTTTAAAAATAGGAACTTTAAACTCAGTTTCAAGAATTACAAGATGTTCACAAATTATGGGTAGAGGCGAAAATGAATCTCTTTCAGCAGCTCAAATATTCTATCCATGTATGCAAGCTGCAGATATTTTTATATTAGATGTTGATATTGCTCAACTTGGTATGGATCAAAGAAAAGTAAATGTTTTAGCAAGAGAAATTTCAGAAAAACTTGGACGAAAAAAACCAATTGCTATCCATCACCACATGCTTATGGGTCTTACAGAACCAAAAGACAAAGAAACTTCTGGAATTGATTCTGCAATTGCAAAAAAAATGTCTAAATCAAATCCTGATTCAGCGATTTTCATGACAGATTCTGTTGAAGAAATTACAAGAAAATTTAACAAAGCTTATTGTCCTGAAGGAATTGTTGAAAACAACCCTGTTTTAGAATATTGTAAATATATAATTTTTGAAAAGATAAATGAATTTAAGGTTGAAAGACCTGAAAAGTTTGGTGGTAATGTAACTTATACATCTTATGAAACTTTAGAAAATGATTTTATTGAAAAAAAATTACATCCTATGGATCTTAAAGCTTCTAGTGCAAGATACATTAATCAATTAATAGAACCAGTAAGAGAATATTTTAAAAATAATTTAAAAGCAAAAGAACTTTTAGAAAAAATAGAAAGTTATCAAATAACTAGATAGAGAGACTAAATATGCCAAAACCAAAAGTCGGTGTTGCAGTTTTTATTTTTAAAGGAGAATATATAGCTTTTCAAAAAAGAATATCTTCAAAAAAACATGGAGACAAAACCTGGTCTTTACCTGGTGGAAAACTTGAATACTTTGAAAAGTTAGAAGAGTGTGCAAAAAGAGAAGTTTTTGAAGAAGTTGATCTAAAAATAAAAAATCTAAAGTTTATTGATATTACAAATGATTTTTTTAAAGATTCAAGACAACATTATATAACTATTTTTTTTAAAGCAAAATATCGCTCAGGAACTTTAAAAGTTAAAGAAAAAAATAAATGTTCTGAAGTAAAATGGGTACATAAAGATTCTTTACCAAAAAAAATATTTCTTCCTTTAAAAAATATATTTAAAAAATATACTATGGAAGATATATATAAACTATAAAAAATTTATACCAAACAAAAAAAATTATAAAAAGAGGTTTTTAATAATGAAAAAAATTTTATTTTTAATTATATTAATTATACTATTATTACCAAATGTTTTTGCAACTGTTGAATATCAAGCACAACGAGGTGGGTTTAAAGCATATGGTCCTGAAAAAATAAATATTTTTGAACCATTTACAATTAAGTTAGTTGTAATTGATCAAGAATTTGCAGATAAAGTGGATTATTTTTCATTAGGAGATTGTGCAATTCCTTTTGAAATAGCATCCGGATATAAAAAAACAGATTCTGAGTTTATAACTACTGATAAACCATATGAAGGTATCTTTTATAAGTATAATGGAGAAAAAGAAATTGATTTAGTTTTATCTGCATATTCTGATAATGGTTCTTTAAATTTTATAGGTATTGGAGATAGTGATAGACTAACCATAAGATCTTGTGATATTTGGTTTAAGGGTGAGGAAATAACAGAAACAACTAATTATGTTGGTATAAGATATGATTATTATGATTTTGATTTTGGGATAAAAAATTTACCTTCAGATTATATTCTTGATGATAAACATGCTTGGACAAGTGTGTATGCAAATTACAAAATGAAAACAGATTCTCAAGAAAATACTCTTAGTTTAAGAACTGTTGGATTTAAGAAAGACTCAAAAACATTTTACACTTATGAAGAAATTTCAAATGGTGATCTTTTTTTAAAATCATATAAAGGAATAGTTCCAAAAGATTATACTTTTGAAAAAATTACTGTTGGAAACTCTTCTGCAATTTTAATGTATAAATGTGATACTTTTCAAAATTATAGTAATAAAGAAGAATATAGAGCAAATTGTGATATAAAATCACAAATAATTTTACCAACTGGACCTATTGAAATTTCTTTAAAAGCAAAACAAAATAATTATGTATCTGAATTTGAAATAAATGAAATAATTGATACTTGGAAAAAAACAGTAACTGATGCTCTTGAAAATGTTTATTTTGGAAGTGAAGGAAAAACAAAACAAATAGATATTAAAGAAGAATCAAATAATGATTGTTCAAATTGTGAAATTGGTTTTGTATGTTCTGCATGTGGAGAATGTATAAAAGAAACAAAAGCATCAAATATTAAAGATTTAACTGTTGAAATGGATTTAAAAGTAACTCATTCTACTAAAAAAATAGTAAATTCAATTGATTCACAAATACTTTACAGAGCATATCCTAATGTTTCTTTTAAAGATTCTGAAGGAAAAGAGGTACCTTATTGTAATATCAAAGATCCTGGCCCTAAAGTTAATATTTCCGGATCTTTAATTTCTGAAGAACAATATTCTGGTTTTACATCTGGATTTATAACTGATCAGAGAGAGAGAAGTCTATCTTGTGAATTAGATCTAAATCAGAAAAAACCATACTGTACATTTATTGTAAATCCTAATGATGAAAAAAAATTTATTTCTGATGCAAAAGATATAGTTCAAGAGTTTGAATTTAAAGCAGAAATTTTAAATGAATATCAAACAGAAAAAAAAGAATTAATATTAACAGTTCCAACATTTACATTGTCTTTAAATGCAAAAAGTCCTGAAGTTCAACAAGGAAATACAGGTGTTTTAAAAATAACACCTAAAGGAGGAACAACAAATAGAATAATTTTAAAAACAACTCTTTTAGGTCCAGGAAAAATAGGTCTTGAAAGTAAAAATTTAAATACTGATTGGATTTTAGAAGTTGTTGATTCTGGAGATACGTTAAAACTTGGATATCTTTCACCTTCTATGGGTAACTTTGATATTGGAAAAGAACTTCAATCTTTATCTATGGTTCAGCTTCAAACAGATGCTGCAAAACAGATTGCACAAGATGCTTTAATGGCTTATGGTGGAGAATATGTTTCTGGAGTTGAAGCTTTAGTTGATGCAGGAGAATATTCAAAAAAAATGGGACATTTAACAGATGCTTTTAAAATAGCAAATGGAGCAAAAAACTTAAGAGGGATTAATGATTCTATTCCTGGGTTAACTGATGAAGTTGGAGATGCTGTTGGAGTTAATGATCAAAAAAAAGATGCTGGATGGGTTGAGAGAGGTGCTGATATAGGGGTTGCAGGAATATCAATTGCTCAAACTGTTGTTGGTGTTGTTACATTTATACCTAATAAAATACCTGGTGTAAATAAACTTACAGCTGGTGTTCAAACAGCTTTTAGTGCAGCGACAAATATTTGGAAAGCAAATTTAAAATATATTTCAAAATCTGAAAAGATTGAAAGAGCAAGAGAAGTTTATTATCCATCTCCAGTTGTTGTAACTGCACAAGATATCTCTGGTTGGATAGTTCAAGATATATATGTTTTTAAAATTGTATATCATCAATTAGATTAAAAAAAAAGGTGAAGATTAAATGAAAAAGATAATTTTTATATTTTTAATATTTTTATTTTCTGGTTTGGTTTTTGCAAATCAAACTGTTGATATGGGAAAAGACATTATTAATAAGTTTTATGAATATTCAAAAGAAAAAGATGTAGATAATTACTCTCTTCTTTTTGATCAAGAATATTTATTAGATATTTATGGTAATGATTATAAAACTTATTTCAGTGAGGGTTTTGCACTTATAGAGGTTGAAGATTATTCTGTTAAATATCAATATTTTACAGAATCTGAAGATTCTTTATCTATATTTTATAATTTTAAAAGTGCATCTATAATTGATGGTGAGAAAATGAAACTTGATAACGATCTAGTTGCTTTATTTTCTAAAAAAAATAATTTATTAAAATTAAAATATATAATTCCACAAACAGTTCTTGTAGAAACCATGAATAAAGAAATTGTTTTTAAAAGCATGATTGGAATGAATATTTTAGAATCTGATGATTTAATCTTAGAAGCAAATAATGCAGGTATTTTAGATTTAGACGAAGTTAAAGGTAATTCTAAAAAAGGATCTTCTAATGGTTTTTTATGGTTTTTAATAATTGTTGTAATTTTAGTTTT
>CALBUD010000053.1 GCA_937968065.1 Candidatus Iainarchaeum sp.
CCTTTACTTAGATATTTAGGAGAAAAATTAAGTAAAGCATCCATTAAAAGCATTAAAGAATCTTGATCTCCGTCAACATTTCTTCTTTTAGCTGTAATAAAATAAGGATGTCCAAAACAAAGTTTAGATTTTGAAAATCCTAAAATTCTTCCAACAATCCCTGCAGAGGTATGTGGAGCAAGTCCAATAACTAGTTCACCAATAAGTTCTTCTTTTTCTTTATAATTAAAATATTTTTCTTTTTTATAAAACTTTTCAAGCAAATCATCAATGAAGTTTGTAATTCTTAAAAAATATTCTGCAGTATGTTCATATATAATTATATCTTGTGGAAAAATATCAATTATCTGATTTTCATCTTTAATTTCTTTTCCTAAATAATCTATAGTATACCCTAATTCTTTAATTTTTTCAACACTAAGATTTAATTCTTTTGGTTTAAACTGTGTGATGGTAGCATTTAAAGCTTCATACCTAATTGTTCCATCTCTAAAAACATAAACTTCATATTTTGCTCTTAAAATCCCTTTTTCTAAAGCTTCAGTATATTTATCTTGACTTGCAAGTTCTTTTATTCCTTTTAAGACAGAAGGCATTCCAACTCCTAGATTATTACTTGCATTTTTTATAAGATCATCTAATTTTATTTTATTATTTAGTTTAGGTCTATTTTGATTTTTACAAACAGGACAAGTTTGATCAAAACTTATTTTTTTACAAGTAAAACATTCAAATAATTCTTTTGTTTTTTGATTACATTCTGTACAGTAGGCAGTATACAATATTTTTTTACAGCCCTCACATTGATAAGCTTTAATGTTTGTTTCAATAATTCCTGAAAAATTATTTTTATTATTTAAAACTTTTAAAAGATCTCTATTATTTCCATACCCTTCTCCAATAGGAAATAAAATATTTGTTTTACCAGGAAGATATCTTTCATGTGCAGCTTCTGGTCTTCCCATTCTAGCTCCTATAAACGTACCAGATTTATCTTTAATTTTTATTTTTGATATTTCACTTAATTTATCTACAATATTTTTTTCTTTATCTTCTAAAACTTTTTCAAATTCTTCAGTTGGATCTATAGAATTTAAAGCCCCTAAAGTTTTAAGTAAAGGATATGCCATTTCTTTTTCAATCAATATTTTATTTTCATCAAGTAAATATTTATGTTCTAAACCAATTTTTTCTAAAATATTTTTAATAACATTATTTGATTTTATTTTTGCTCCAATTATTTTTTCATTTTCAAATATTTTTTCTGCACTTCTAAATTTCTCAATAATTATTTTAAGTTCTTCATCTTCTAAAAGATCATAATAAACAATATACTTTGGAAATAAAGGAATCTTTAAAGTCACACTTAAATTAATTGCGTTTTCAGGATCTGGTTTTTTATAAAATTCTTTTATTTTTTCAAAATCTTTTTCTGATAGTTTTTGATTTTTTAAAAAATATTTCATTTCAGAAAACCATTCTTCTTCCACATACCCCGTTTTAATTAAAGGATGTCCACTTTTTTTAAAGTCTCCAACATTAATAAGCATATCTCCTAAAAATAAAATTTTTTCAATTTCTGGTCTGTATTTTAAAGCATCTTTTGAATTATTTATTTTTAAAACATTTTTATTTTTAAGTTTAACAATAGGGCCTTCAATTGTAGAGCAAGGAAAATATTGTAAAGATTTTCCTGGTCTTTCTAATCTTCCATGAGTTCCAACAGCAATAAATTCATCTAAAACATACATGCTTGCAGGATTAATTGCTTTTGCCATAAGCCCTGTTGTTCTTGTTTTACCATACCTTAATCTAAACCCTCCCGGCATTAAAGGATATGAAAAAACAGGTCTTCCAGCTGCAAGTCCTTCAAGATATTTAAATGAAGGTTTAAGTTCAAAGTTTCCTTCAGAAGTTTTTTGAACTTTAATTAATTTTTCAAGCCATGACCAATCAAGTCCAAGTCTTTTACTTGTTTTTAAAATTTTCATAGCTCTAACATAAATTCCATCAATAATGACAAGACACATTGCTCCTCTAATTTTATTTGTCTTAATTCTTTCAAGATCTCTATTAACCATGATTTCAACATCACTATCAGGTCCACTATTAACACAAACAGGACAATTTTCGGCAATAATTTTTATTTCTTTTTCTGTAACTCTTTGTTGACGCACCACAACATCTGATTGATAAATCATATTTTCTTCAATAAGTCTTTCAATTTCTTGTTTTGAAGGTTTATATCTATCTAAGTGTAATTTTTTTCTTGCAAGGTCTGCAAGAAGAACAGGCAAGGTTTGAGCATTTCCTCCTGCAGCTCTAATAGGGCCTGCAAAATAAATATCTGGATATTTAGAACCATCTGGATTTGTAGATATTTTTATTTCAGGAATACCATCAAGAGGAGATACTACCACACCGTCTGTTTGAATAACAAGTGCAGTTCTTATAGCTTGTTCAAGTCTTTTTTCAGGATCTTCAATATCTCCTAACTTTCTATCAAGTATAAGATTAAATATTTCTAAAGTAACTTCAAATCTGTCTTTATGTTTTTCCCAAAGTTTATGATAAACTTCAGCAACTCCTTTAGGTCCAACTAAAATTTCTGTTTTTTCTGCAATTCCTTGTGCAGGAAAAGTTTCAATATCATCTGTTAAATCTCTTCCAGTTTTTCTAGCATCTTTTGCAATATTTACTTGATTATTTATTTCTAAAGTTAATTTATTAAAATAATTTAAAACATCTTCTCTAGCTTTTATTTTTTCAATCAAATTAAAACCTCCTTTTCAAGAAAGTCTTTTATTAACATTTCTTCTGTTTTAAGATTAAATAAAAGCAATTTTGAAACTGTTGGAATATGCCCCAATTCTTTTTGAAAATCAGTCATATCTTGCCAACAAGAAGAACAAATCATATGCACATTTTTATATATAGAATAAGCATGATGGTGTACATCTCCAGTTATAAAAATATCTGGGACTTCTTCAATAATCATTAGATTTTTTTCAATAGGTACAAATGTTTGTCTATGTCCAAACTGTGGCATTAAATCTCTTCTTTTTAAAACCTCTAACATTGCTGTATCTGGTCTATCCATTTTAGCATTTTTTATCTCTGTATAAATTCCATGAAAGGAAGCTCCATGATAAAGTAAAATTTTATATCCTTCAACAATAACCCAAGAAGGAGAACCTAATATATGTATATTTTCTTCTTTTGAAAGTCTTGGAAGATAATTTTCTGAAATTGCAGGTTGAGGATCTGATAATCTAACAGCATCATGATTTCCAGAAATTATAAAAATATCAATATCTTTTCTAATTTTTAAAATATATTCTTCGAACAATTCATATTGTTTATAAATATCTGTGATTGCAAGTTCATCAAACTGTTTTGGATAAACTCCAACTCCATCAACTAAATCTCCAACAATAAATAAATATTTTATTTTTGAAACAGTTTCTTTATCTTTATCATAACTTCCATTTATCCATTCTATAAACTTTAAAAATTCTTTTTCTTTAAATTTTTTAGATCCTACATGCACATCCCCAATAACTCCAATAAACATATTTTCTTTTAAAGAAATATTTCTTTTTTCAAAAGGAATATCAGGATAAATAACTTCATTTACAACGAGCATATCTTTTGAAAGAACTGTTGCTTTAAAACCCAAAACATTATCATGTAAAATTTCTTTGTGTTTTAAAAATTCTTTTTCATCTTTTTTAATAATTACAAGGTTTGTCTGTCCTGTAGGATCGTCAACATTTAAAACTAGATTTCCATTTTGACTTATTTTTTTGCTATTAACCATTCCAATAATATCTATTGGTTTTCCTTTAACTAGATTTTTTGTATTTTCAATAGTTGTGTGTTCAAAATTAGTTCTCAGGTTTATAATTTTAGATAACTTTTCATATTTATCTAAAAAAAGTTTATGAAAATCTTCGATACTTCCTTGAGAAAAGTTTTTTCCAGTAATATCATATTTTTCAAGTATATGAAAATTTTTAGAATATTCTTTTCTTTCTTCTTTTTTTGATTTTAATTTAAGGATATCTTGTTCACTTACAAAAAGCAGATCTTTTTCTTTTAAAAGTAAAATTATTTCTTTATAGTTATCTTTAGACAAGTGCTTTAACGAATCTTCTGTAAGGATAAGCCCATTCTCTTTTGCATATTTGATAATTTCATGATTCATTTTCATTTCAGATTTTCTTTTAAACTTTCAAGTTTTGAAATAAGATTCCATACAACAGATCTACTTTCTGTTGCATTAACTGAATTTATTGTTTCTTCAAGTTCATAAAGAATACTTGAAATTTCAAGAGAACAAAGGTTATTAGAAAGTTTAGTTTTAATATTTCTAATAACTATAGATACGTTTTTTGGAATTGTTTGGTCTTCAAGAAGATATTCTGCTTCTAAAATAATTTCTTTTGCCATATCTTGACACATTAGTTGTTTTTTTGTAAGTTTTGGCATAATATCACCTTTAAATGTAATTTATCGTATTGTTTTTTTAAATAAACACAAGTATATA
>CALBUD010000054.1 GCA_937968065.1 Candidatus Iainarchaeum sp.
TTGAGAATAGTCAAATATGAAAAAGTTATTAATAAATAATAACAATAAAATTTACGCAATATCACCATTAATAGCAACTATTCTTTTAATTGTTGTTGCAGTTGCAATCATAGGAATAATTATTTCTTGGGGAAAAAATTTTACTCAAGAAAATTTAGATATAGATGTAACAACCTACAATTTATCAAATTATAAAGATTTTGTTTGGTATGATCGACTTACAGGTAATAATCTACAAATAAAAAACTTAGGAGATCAAAGTTTTGAAATAACAGGTTATAAAATAAACACCTCTCTTAATTCTCCTTATCTAAATCAAGTTATAACTTTAGATGAACCAATACAAGTATTAAATAACAGTACACAAATAATTCCTTTATTCTGTGTTCCAGAACCAGAATTTTTTATAGAAATAATAACTTCAGATAGTACTTATTTTAATATTCCTATAAAAAATGCACAAATGCATTTATCTTCTTGTTTTCTTGATTTTGAAATAACCTCACCAGAAGAAGATTATATTTTTGTTTTAACACAAGAAATATTTTTTTCTTCGCAAGTAAATAAAACTTTAGGAGATTATAATTGTTTTTGGGATTCAAATATAGATGGAGAACTATCTACAGATTGTAATTTTACAAAAAGTGACTTATCTCCAGGAACACACAATATTACATTAATTGTTACAGATAATTTATTTCAAGATAATTTACAAATTATACTTGAGATAAAAGATAATCTTGGAGCCGAGATCACCTCTCCAAACAATAACGATACATTTAATTATAACGAAACAATTAATCTTGTAGGTACTGCAATTAATTATTACGGAGATTATAATTGTTCTTGGTTTTCAAATCAAGATTTAAATTTAGGAACTGGTTGTACTTTAGATGTAAATTTATCTAAAAACACACACACTATAACTTTAACAGTTGAAGATGATTTAGAAGAAGTAACAGATAATATTATATTAGATATAGTTTCAATAACAGGAAATATAACATCACCTTTAAACAATTCTGAATACGAAGAAAATGATACTATTACTTTTCAAGCATCAGCAAATAATGCATATGATAATTTATATAGTTGTTCTTGGGATTCAAATATTGAAGTAAGCACTTTATCTACAGAGTGTTCTTTTACAAAAAGTGACTTATCTCCAGGAACACACAATATTACATTAATTGTTACAGATAATTTAGATATAGATTATGTAAACATTAATCTAATAGTAAATGAACCACCTTGTTCAGGTCTTCCATATATAGCCTATTCTGGAAGTTATCTTTGTATTCATCCTACTTTAAATAATAATGGAGACAGTATTCAATGGGGTTGTAAGGATAACATTGTATCTCCATCAGCAACATCTTTATCTGATGGTAAACAAAACACACAAAACATAGTTTCTTGGCATGAGGGTTGGAGTAGCCCTTGGGAAATTGGTCCTAATGGAGAAACTTGTAGTATAGATGCTGATGGAAATGTTGCTGCAAGATATTGTGATGAACTTGATTCTTATGGTTTTAATGATTGGTATTTACCTGCAAGATCTCAATTAATAGATATTTGGTATGTTGGGAGTGGTAGTAATGAAACTATGAATGCTAATATCATAAAAGGAAATTATGAAAGTGAATGGCAAAATATTTCTACAAGTGACCATTGGACAAGTACTGAAATTAATGATGTGGCTTATGGATTTAGAGGATCTAATGGTCTTTTTAGTGTAATTGCAGGTAAAAATTTTGCTTTGCGTATTCGTTGTGTTCGTGATCATTAATTAATATTTAAAATCTTTCTCTAAAATTTGTTTTTTTGTAATATTTACATACCCTTTCATTTCTCCACCAAAACTAGGGTATACAAATACTTTCTTATCTGGATTTTCTAAAATAATTTTATCTAAGATCTTTTTTTGTTCATCATAAGATTGATGTTGATTATACAAAAATAAAATAATGTCTGCAATTGTTTTTAAAGCAACAATTGCTTGTTTTTCAATAAAGTTCATTTCTTTAAATTCTTCATGAATAAGCCCTGGAGTATCAATTACTTGAATAATTTCTTCTCTTTTTTTAAAATATCCAAAGTTAAGTGTTTTGGTTGTAAAAGAATAAGAATTAATTTCAGGATCAGCAGTTGTTATTTCAGAAAGTAAAGTTGTTTTACCTGTATTTGGAACTCCAACAAGCACAATTGTAAATAATTTTTGTGGATTTGGTATTTGTCTAAAATATTTTGAATAACCTATCAAAGCTTCATTAGTTGAATCTAGTTTTTTAAGCATAGATTTAAGTCTTCCAAGATATTCTTTTTTAATTTTATTTTTTCCAGAATAAGTTCTTTCTCTTTTAATAAATCTTTTATATTTTTCAGATAATTTATTTATAAGTGAAATTGTTGTTATATAATGATTTTTATGTTTATCTAAATTTCTTTCTGAAACAATATTTTTAGACATTAAAAGATAATAATCTTCCATTTTTGAATAATCTGGAAGTGTTTTTAAAATATGGTTTAATCTATCACTAATACTATTGTGCACAAAATTAATATAAAACAAGACATCATCTTGTTTTTGTTCTTTTTTAACTTTGTTTATAACCATTTCTAAAAATTCATTTGATTTTATTATTTCTGGATATTTCATATTTTTTCTATTTTTAATCAATTAGACAAAAATTAATTTTACTCTTTTCTATAAATATTATTTCTTAAAACTATTTATAAAATGATTTAAATATTTCAAAATCAAAAAAAATCTAAAATAAAAAAAGCTACTTAAGATTAATATACTTTTCTAATTATATAATATATATAAATACTATTTATTAGTATATAATTATTTTTTAAAAATAAAAGCATGATTTTAAATGAAATTTTTTACAAAAACTAACTATAAAAAACTATTAATCATTCCAATAATTGTTTTATTAATATTTCTAATATTAATATTTATAACTCCTGGAATTCAAAAAGGTATTGATCTTAAAGGAGGAAATCAAATAATTGTTCATTATAATGAACATAAAGAATATTCTTCTCTTGAAACTGCTTTAAGAGAAAACTATGGAATTTCAGAAATAAAAATAAATGAAGTTAGAAGTTTAAATGATTATGGTTTATTAATAGAGTTTTCTTTACAAACAGATCTTGAAAACGCAAAAGAAGCTAGATCAAAATTAGATTTTACAAATGATTTAGAAGTTTTAAAACAAGAAACAAGAGCTATTTTAAATCCACTTGTTTCAACAAACCTTTTAGAAGAAAATGACCTTCAATTTATAGAGGTTTCAAGAAATCAAGAAGATCTAAGATTAAGTTTAAATGAATCCTTAATTTTAGCAAATAATAATTTTTATAATCAAATAACATCTTTAGTAACAACAGAACTTAATTTAGAAAACGATGCAAAAATACAAACCAGAGAAATTGCTCCAACTTTAGGAAAAGATTTTGTAAAAAGTTCTATTCAAGTTGGAATTGTTGCTTTCTTTTTATTAATAGTTGTTATTTTACTTTTCTTTAAAGAAATAATTCCTTCAGGATTAATTATTTTTGCAGTTATTTTTGATGTTTTTGCAGCTCTTGCAGGAATGGCAATTTTTAATATTCCTTTAAGTTTAACAACTATTCCTGCTCTTTTAATGCTTATTGGTTATTCTGTAGACACAGATATTCTTCTATCTACAAGAGTTTTAAAAGATATTTCAAAAGATCCTTTTGATTCTGCAAACTCATCTGTTGCAACAGGACTTACCATGACTTTTACAACCATGGCAACAATTATTGTTATGCTTGTAATTTCTTACCTTACCCAAATGCTTGTAATTTTTGAAATCTCAGTAATACTTATATGTGGACTTGTTGGAGATTTAATATCAACTTGGTTTTTTAATGCACCTGCATTAATTAGCTATGCAAATAAAAAAAAAAGATAAATATTTAAAAATGTGGATAACAAATGAGAACATTAATTAAAAAACCAATAATTATTTTTGGGATAATTTTAATATTAATATCTTTAACTCTTCTTGCAACATCAGGTTTAAAGTTTGGTGTTGATTTTAGTGGTGGTACTGCTTTTCAAGTGGTTTTAGAAGAGCCTTTACCAGCAGAAGAACTTGCACAAACATCATCAATCTTAGGAAGACGTCTTGATTGGTCAGGATCAAAAGATGCTAGAGTAACTCCTTCTGGAAGTCAATATATAACAATTCAGATAGCAGAATCAGATCCTGAAGAAATTGCTGCTTTAAGAACAATTATTTTAAAACAAGGAAATTTTGAAGCAGTTCTAGGTTCAGAAATTTTATTTTCAGGAGAAGATATAAGAACAATTTATAAAGATCCATCTAGAGGATATGGAATCACAGAAATATCAAAAGGACAAGATTATCAATGGGCTCTTCCATTTTTACTTTCTCCTGACTCTGCAAAAAGATTTTCTGAAATGACCTTTCATAAATGTACTTCAACAGGAGTAACTGGTGGAAGTTTAGATGATAGATATGAATGTGAAAAAACATATTTCTTTATTGATAGACCAAAAGATGCTATATTATTAATTGATAAAACAACTTATCTTGAAGAAAAAGAAGTTCCATTAATACCAGGATTTTTTACATCTTTTTTTCCAATTGAAGATATTTTTGATCAATTAACAGTTCCTTATTATGTTCTTGACTCACAATTAACAGAAACTGAAAAAAATAATTTAATACAAACACACAACGATTATTCAAAAGTCATAGTTTCTCCAGGAATCTCTCAAGAAATATTAGATCAATTAGATGAGATTGGTTATAGAATAATACCTGTTGAAAAACAAGAAAACATGCCATGGATCTGGGATGCAACTGGTCTTAAATCAGTAATTTCTATAACACCTGGAATTGCAAATATGGATGTTTCAACAACCGCTTCTGCAAGATTTCAAATCCACTCTCAACTTCATATAACTGGAAGAGCAGAATCAAATGCAAGTGCAAAAGAAAGATTAGATGATCTTTTATTGATTCTAGAATCTGGCTCTCTTCCAATAGCAATTGAAAGTATTAGCACAGAATCAATCTCTCCTCTTTTAGGAAAAGATTTTTTGAAAACTTCTCTTTTAATTGGTATTTTTGCTTTATTAACTGTTGCAATTATTTTATTTATAAGATATAAACATTTAAAATTAGCAGCTCCAATTCTTCTAACAGGTGCAACTGAAATTTTAATTCTTTTAGGTATTTTGTCTTTAATGAATTTTAGATTAGATCTTGCAGCTGTTGCAGGTATTCTTGCAACCATAGGAACTGGAATTGATGACAACATAATAATTATTGATGAACTTTTAAGAGGAAGAAACAAAAATGATAAAGAACATCATGAAAGTCTTTTAAAGAAAATTAAAAAAGCTTTCTTTATTATGTTTGCAGCAGCAGCAACAACCGCTGCAACAATGTTTCCAATAATTTTCTTTAGTTTAGGTCTTGGAAAGTTAGTTGGGTTTGCTGTAACTATTTTAATTGGAACTGCAATTGGTATCTTTGTAACAAGACCAGTTTATGCACAAATAGCAAAAACCATGCTTGCAAAAGAAGGAAAATAATTTCTTTTTTTGCTTAATTTTTTCTTTTTTAAAAAATAAGTAACATTTAAATACTTTTACATAAACAATAATATTATAGTTTTTATATGTGAATAATTATGAATAGAAATTTAAAAATAATTTTATATGTTATCTTAATTGTTTGTGTGTTTGCTTTATTATTTATTATTTTTATAAATGATGCAACAACAGATATCTTTCCTGAAAAAGTAGATACTAACAAACCTATAGAAAACGATTTTAATACTTCAATAAACCCTATAGATTCTTCTTCTAACCAACAACAAACAGATCCAGTTGATTATAAATCATTAAATGTTTGTCAAGAGGATGATTTTGAATGTATTGTTCAAAACATTTTAGAATGTAAACCCTCTTATTTAAGATTTTCAACCACTTCAGTTTATTCAACATCTCCTATCTATGAAATTGATGTTGTTGTAAATTATACTATCAAAGGTTATTCACAAACACAAGAATGTATAGTAGATATTGATTATGAACAAATCAATTTTAAAAAGAGAGATGTTTCAAGAGAGGATTTAATAAATTATTTTATGGAAAAATATAATTTTTCAGAAGAAGAAGTAAATCAAACACAAATAGATGATTTGATGAATATTTCTGAAAACGAATCACAAGAAGAATTATTAATGCATAATAATCAATATTATGATTTAACAACAAAAGACGCAACCTGTATGTTTAATCAAGAAACTATTCTTAACTTATTGAATGAGATATTTGATCTAAACAGTAAAGATTTAAGCAATCATAGTTTGTTTAATGAAGACCGAAAAATAGAAACCTATACTAATTGTACAGGTAACTTATATAACTAAAATTACCTTTCTTTAAATGTTTTTAATGATAGGTAAAGTATAATTACACCAACAACAAACCAAGAGAGTATGTGTGTTGTTTTTGCAACCTCTAGACTTATTTTTTCAGACCCTAAAACAATAACCAGTCTTAAAAGGTTTATAAACCACATGAAAAGAACCACTTCTAAAACTCTAGTATAATCTAATATTTTTTTAAAAGCTATTTTTGAAGAAAAAACTATACTTATATATATAGATATACTGATAACTCCGCTACAGATTGGTACAAAAACAAAAGGAGCATAGTTAAGAGTTTCTTTAAAGATATTCTTTATAACAAACTCCCAGAGGCTTATAAGTGGAGTTGCTATACTATTAAGTAATAAGAAAGTTAATATCCCATAAATAACTATAAAATATATTAAAAATAAGATAATGGCATTATTTTTAAGTTTCATATAGAATATATCTTACATTCTCTTTATATTTTTATTTTTTAAACAAAAATAAGATATATTAAAATTGAAAGTGCTCCTGCAAGAAATGTTGCAAGAAAATTAGTATGATTATTATTAAATATTTTATTTCTTTCAAGAGTTGCTCCAATATAACTATCTATAATAGATCCTAAGATTCCACAAATAAATAAAATAATAATAAATATCATTTGATATCCTACAATATAAAAGAAAATTGCAGATATTAATGAAGCAAAAGTTGCTGCGGTTATTCCTAAAATAGTTACTCCTCCAGAAGTTCCTTTTTCTACAGTTTTAAATGTAGTTATAAGTATAGGTTTTATTCTGGAAAGCTTTCCAATCTCTGATGAAAAAGTGTCTGCAAAAGCTGCATTTATTGAAACTATGCTTGCAAGAACAAATAAATGAAATTCTAAAATTCCAAGATTTGTAAAAATAAATCCCACTATTAAAAAAATAACTGCTGCAAGACAGTTTCCAATAATATTTAAATAATTTCTTTTTTCATGTTTTTTATTAAATATTAAAGTAATTCCTTCTGCCATTGCAAAAAACATAATTACATATATTACTGCAAAAACATCTACAAAATATAACACAGTACTTAATAAAACATAGATTAAAGAAATAGTGAATAAATCATATCCTCTTAAAAGATGTAAAAAAACTCCAATTAAAATAAAAAAAATAAAATAAAGAATATATAAAGGCATAAGCTATCATATTATTTTTGCTTTAACAACAAGCACTTTATTAACATACCCTAATTTAACTAATTTTTTTTTAAGTTTTTCTGAAAACTTTTGAAAAACAATAGTCGCCCATGTTTCTTTAATTGTTTTTTCTTTAATTTCTTCAGTTATATGTTCTTGAATTATTTGTCTTGCTTGAGTTCTATTTGCAGTTGGAAACTTTGTGCTTGATAAAAATAAAACTTTTAGTTTAAGTTTTTGTTTATCTTTTGTTTCTACAAAAAAGATATTTTCAATTTTTGATTTTCCTCTTCTTACTAATCTTTTAAGATTTGCCACTTTTGTGTCATACTCTTGTATCTTTGTTTCTGCTGTTGTCCCTGTAATTTTATAAATTTTAAAAATAATAACATGCCCAGAATCTTTTATATTTGAGGTTAAATCATTTAATGATTTTTTTACACTTCTTCCAATTAAATTTTTATTTTCAAGAGCTACTGTTTTTGCAATTTCTTTAGAATCAAATATAGGATCTGCTAAAACATTATACCATTTTTTCTTTTTCCAGTTATCTGTTGTTTTCTTTTTTACCATGTTTTCTACACCATTTTAAAATTTATTTAACAAGTAATTTTGCTTCTTCATCTGAATATCTCCAAGTTTTTGGTAAAATTCCTTGTTTTATGTAATATTTTTTAAGTCTGTTTATTTTTGAAACTGTTAATTGATATCCAAGCTTTCCTCTGGTATCTTTTTTGTTTCCTTCTTTATGTTTTATAAGTTTTACAGCTTTTCTTATTAGTGCCATTAAATCATCTGGTATTTTTTTCTTAATGTTTAATTCTTTTTGAATTTTTGTAATTTTTTTACCAGTTTCTTTTTTTGTTTTTAAAACATTTAATTTTTTAAGTTCAAGACCTATTTTTGCTGCACTTTCTCCTTTTTTTGAAAGTTCTTCAATTTTTTTAAAAATCTCTTCTTTTTCTAATTTTTTAGTAGTTTCTTTTTTTTCAACCATATTTAATCATGTTTTTTATATTTTATAATTGTTTTTAATTTTTGTTGTTGTCATATAAAAAGTAACAATATATTATATATATTTAATATTACGATGTATTTATATATATTATTATTTAATCCCTTATTTTAAAGATATCTTGCTCTTTTCTCAATAACCTCTATTTGTTTTAAAATCTGTTTGTTTTTTGTTTTTTTCAAGTATCCTTTTATAATGTCTTTCCAAAAATATTCTGTTTTTTTAAGTGCTTTTAAGGTTTTTTTAAAAACTAAAAGGTCTGTTGCTTTATCTTCAAGTTTGAAAGATACATACCCTAATCCAAAATCAATAAAATAAATTTTATCTTTATTAGTGATTATGTTTATTAGATTTAAGTCTCCATGTATGATGTTATTGTTATGTAATTTTGCAATTTCTTCTCCGATCTCAAATAATTTTTTAGTGTGTTTTTTTTCATTATATATATATTCCATAATTATTTTATTTTCAGAAACATAATAAATATATGGAGAATTTAGATTTATTTTTTTAATTTTGTTTAAAAGAAAAACCTCTTCTTTATTTCTTGTCTTAATCATCTTTTTATCTAGAAAAGGATGTCTATATTCTTTTGAAATTCTTTGTTTGATACATATATCTTTTTTAAATAATTTAGATTTATAAATAATGGCTTCAGCACCATGTGCTATTTCAATCATAATAATCTAGTTTTATCTACAAACAGTTAGTTTTTCTACATCTATTCGATATGTAAAATAAGTTTGTTTAGTATTTTTTAAAAACAAAACATAACTATCTATATTTAAGCTTTCGTATTTTTTAGTATTTATTTTTTCAAAATCAAATAATAATTTATCTATTTTAGTATCTATTGAATTTATTTTTAGTTTTAAATCTCTTGATATACAATCTTCTCGAACAACAGAAGCTCTAAATAAAAGTTTATCTACTTCTGAGATTTCTTGATTTAATTTTACAAAATCTATAATAATAGCCGTTGCTTCAGTGTCTTTTATTTTTGATAATCTTAATATATATTCATTAGTGTTATAAGGCACCAACAATTCTTTAGAAACCCCAAATTCTTCATTAACACTAATAATTTCTTTAACAGTATTTTGTTTAAATTGCCACATAAACAAAAACACAAAAAGAACAATTATTATGATAATTATTAAATCTCCTAAAAAACTAACTTTTTTATTTTCCATTCATTCTCAAATTATAATTTTTAGTTTTAAACCTTCATATTCATAATTAAAATCATCAACTTCATTTACTGTTTCAATTTCTTTTGAAGTTGTTACTGCAAGAAGGTCTTCTAGATATCCATTATATGTTTTATCTGTATATATAATTATCTTTTTAATCTCTGTTTTAAGTGAAAGATTGTTCTTAGATTTATAGTTCCTAATTGCTGAAACTATTTTTAAAATTTCTTGAGAGGTTTCAACATCGTCTTTTTCAATATTTGTTTTTTCTGGATATTTTAAAAGATGCACAGATTTTTCTTTTTCATGTTTTATAAAATATGCTTGGTAAAGTTCTTCTGTTATAAAAGGCATAAATATAGAATAAAGCTTAATTATTTCAATAAAGGTTTTATATAAAACAAACTTTGCAGATTTTTGTTCTTTTTCTCCTCTTCTTTCAGGATTATATAATCTATCTTTAACAATTTCAAGATAATTATCACATAATTCTTTCCAAAAGAAATGATTAATCTCATAGAATGCTTTTGAATATTCGTAGTTTTCTAAATGTTTATCTGTTTCTTCTATTAATTTATTTAGTTTATTAAGAAGATAAACATCTATTTTTTGTGTAAGATTTAAATCTTTTTCATCTGGATTATATTCGTTAAGATGCATTATTGCAAATTTTGTAGAATTAAATAATTTTACAATAGTTTTTTGTCCTGTGATTAATTCTTTCTCTTGATAAGAAAGATCTTGTCCAGGTTTACAAATTCCAGCCATATATCTTAAAGCATCTGCTCCATATTTATCAAAAAGATAAGTTGGTTCAATAACATTTCCTAAAGATTTAGACATTTTTTTACCATCAGAACCAAGTATCCATCCATTAATATAAACATAATTCCATGGTATTTGATTAAAATGCATTTTTGATTTTACAAGAGTGTTAAATAACCAAAAAGATATAATATCATGTCCTTGACATCTAAGATCCATTGGTTTATTTTTTATAAGTTCATATGTTTTATGTTCTTTTAATTTTTCTTTAATAATTAAAGGAGTTAAAGAACTAGTTGCCCAGGTTGTCATAACATCTTTTTCAGGAACTATATTTTTAGAATTACATTTAGGACAGTTACTAACGGGTGGTTTTGAGGAAATTGGATCTATTGGCAAATCATTTTCATTTGCAATAATAATTTCTTCACATTCTTGACAAATCCATAAAGGAAAAGGAATTCCATAATATATTTGTCTTGATATACACCAATCCCAATTAAGTCCTTTTACCCAATTATAATATCTATGTTTATAAAAATCAGGAATCCATTTAAATTCATCAGCCCATAAAACCATTTCTTCTTTTATATCTAAATATCTTAAAAACCATTGTTTTGATTTAATAAATTCGATTGGAGTTTTACATCTTTCATGTGTATTTACAGGATGATTGATTTGTTTTTGAGAAGTTAAAAGTCCAGCTTCTTTTAAATCTTTAATAATTTCTTTTCTAGCCTCTTCTATTTTTAAATCTTTATATTTTCCTGCAAGTTCACTCATTTTCCCATTTTTTAAGATAGATTCTTTTATAGGAAGTGAATGTATTTTTTGCCATTCAACATCAGTTATGTCTCCAAAAGTACAACACATTACAAGTCCAGTGCCTTTATTAATATCTGCTTTAGCATCTTCTAAAATAGGAACTTTAAAATCAAATAAAGGTACTTTTGCAAATTTTCCTTTTAAATCTTGATATCTTTCATCTTTAGGATTGAAAAATAAAGCAACACAAGAAGATAAAAGTTCTGGTCTTGTTGTTGATACTATTAATTTTTCATCATCATCTGTAATAAAAATAATATCATTAAAAAAAGATGGTTTTTCAATATCTTCTAAATCAACTTGCGCTACTGCTGTTTGACAGTTAGGGCACCACATAGTTGGGGCTTCCATTCTATAGATTTTACTTTTATTAAATAACTCTATAAATGATTTTTGTGAAATTTTTCTACATTCTTGATCAATAGTTGTATAATAAAAAGACCAATCAATACTCATTCCTAATCTTTTAAAATTATCTATGTAGTCTTGTCTAAGTTCTTTTTCTAAAGTATCAAGACAGAGTTTAACAAACTCTTCTCTTTCCATGTTTTGTGCTCTAACATTTTTAATTTTTTCAATAAGTTTTTGAGTTGGAAGTCCATTATCATCCGTTCCAAAAGGAAGCAATACATTATAACCTTTAAGTCTTTTATATCTTGCAAAGAAATCATGTTGAGCACCTCCATAAGCATGCCCCATGTGTAATTTTCCAGAAATTGTTGGAGGTGGAGAGTCAATTGTGTAAATTGGTTTTTCTATATTATCTCTATCAAAAGCATATATCTTTTCTTCTATCCAGTATTCTGACCATTTTTTTTCAGATTCTAACGGATCGTATTTTTTTTTAAGTTCTAGATCGGAAGAGCACACGTCTGAACTCCAGTCACACAGTGATCTCGTA
>CALBUD010000055.1 GCA_937968065.1 Candidatus Iainarchaeum sp.
TATTTATGATGAAAAATATAAAGAATCTATTATTAATTTTTTTATTTACAATTTTTTTAACAAGTTTTATATCTCCTTATACAATAACAAGTTTAAATGTTGTTGATGATTTTACAAACAGTGATTCTCAATCATATAAAGTTGAAATTTCAGCAACAGGTGGGGATTCAATAATTCCTTTAAAGATTAATTCTACAAAACAAGGTTCTGAAATAGATTTTAATGCTAGTTTAATTTCTGGAACAGATTATGAAGCTTATTTTTATATAGACTTAACTTCTTCTTCAAGTTCAACACATTCAACTGGTTGGCCAAAAATAATTGTAAACTCTACAGATACTGTTGTTGTTTCTCATGTATCTCCTTCTTTTTCAGATTCTTTAATAGTTGATATAGTAAGGCCTGTGATTGGAACTTTTAACTTATCTTCTTTAGGTTCAAATGTTACAACCTATTATAAAGGAAATGTAAATCTTTTATTATCTGATTTTTCAGATGCATTTACATATATTAAAAGATATATAGCTTATGTTGTTCTAATATCAAATGTAAATACTTTTAAAACAAATTATACAAAAAGAATAATTACAGACACAAATTCAACAACTATTGATTTAGCTCTTCCAACAGAAGTTAGTGATGGTAATTATTATGTTTTAGTAGATTCTGAAGATGCTGCTGGAAATACTGGTCTTGAATCAACAATTATAAATAATAAAAAAATAATGTATGTAGATAATACTGGTCCTGATGTTACAAGTTTTAATTTTGGAACTTTAGTTGATGAAGAAACTTATTATGTTCCAACTTCTAATTTTCTACTTACAATTGGTTTAGAAGATACGGGGGTAGGAATAAATGAAACAAATCCAAATACTAAAATTGATATTATTGATCCTCAATCAACTCCAATAATTTTATATAAAGATTATAATTCTTCTTTTGGTGGTTTTTATGTACCAATAAATCAAGAGATTTCTTCTGGTAGTTATCAAGTATCTTTTGTTGCAGAAGATCTTTTAGGAAATACTACTGAAAAAGAATTTGAAATTATGATTGATTCAACTTCTCCAACAACTCCAACAGCTCCAACAACAATTACAAGAACTATTGACAATAACGTTACAATTTCAACATGGGGGACATCAACAGATGCTGGAAGTGGTTTAAAAGAATATAAAATATATAGATCAACCTCTTCTTTTACAACAGTTACAAATCAAACATTAATCTGTACAGTTTTACCTGCAGCACCAAAAACTTGTCTTGACACTTCTTCAAAATCAGATAATACAACTTATTATTATGGAGTTTCAGCAATAGACAATGCAGGAAATAAAAGTTCAGTAAATCCTGTAAGTATAAAAACAGGTCCTTCATTATCAGTAGATGTTGATTTTGAGTATTCTAATTATATAGGTGTTACAAATCCTGTTATTGAGCTTGAGTATAGTAGTGATGTTAATGCTGTAAGATTTAGTTGTAATGGTTCAACTTTTTCTTCTTGGGTAAATGTTTCAAATACTTCTGTAAATTATAATTCTTTTAATATAACTTCAGGAAATGGTTGTAATACAACACAAGGTGATAAAAAATTATATGTTGAAGCAAGAAGTGAAAATTCCCCTTATCTTATAACCAGAAAAACATTAAATTTTAGGTATGATTCTCAAGCACCATCAGTTCCAACAAATGTTTCTGCAACTCAACAAACAAATGGTGGAATTAAAGTTACTTGGTCTGCATCTACAGATACTGGAAGTGGTCTTAAAGAATATAGGATTTATTATTCTTTAACAGATAATGTTACAACCAATTCAAATTATTTTATAACAACAAGCACAGAATATAATTATAGACCAAATGTAAATGAAACCTATTATTTCAAAGTTTTATCTGTTGATAGAGCTTTAAATAAATCTGCTTTAAGTTCTGGTGTTTCTGCAGTTTCAAAGAGATATGGTTCTTCTTTTACCTTTAATGTTTCTCCAAAGAATGTAGATGAAAATATTACTTATATAAAAAAAGGCTCTGCTACATTTACAATTACAAGTAGTGAAGCTTTAAAACAAAACCCTATAGTAAGATTAAAAATAGGTTCTGGTGCATACCAAACTCTTGCAATAAATTATAATAATTTAATAACAACTTTTACATATGATTTTCAAACAAGTGGAGATGGGATTGTAGAAATTACAGGAGTAAATAATAATAATGAATCTTCAACAGATACTTTTAATTTTGTAGTTGATGCTCAGGTTCCTGATTTTAATATTGTTCATTCATTTAATTCAGAAACAAAACAAAGAATTTTTTCAATAAATAATTTTTCTGAAGATATTTTTAGAGTTCAATATTTGTTAAATAATAATGAAGAAATTTGTTTTTTAGAAAACTCAGATACTAATTATCAATGTATTTTAAATACTTTAGAATATCCTGATGGAGATTATGAAGTATATATTATAGCATATGATCTTTCTTTAAATTATAAAACTAAGATACATGCTCTTACAATTGATAATGTTGATGATGAACAAGCTTTAAGAAACAATCTTATTAAAGAAGTTTTAGATAATCAAAAGAAAATTGAAGATAAACTTTTTTTCTTAAATAATATTTCTTATAAGATTTCTTCAGAAATAAAAAACAAATTTGATTTAGCTAAAGATCAAATATTACAAGCAGAAGCCTTACTTTCAACAAATATTTCTCAAGCTATAACTCTTTATAATTCAGCTAATAATAGTTTGCTTGAAATTTTAACTGAACTTCCAGTTGAAAAAGTTTTAAAAACAAAAAATATTGAAATTAATTTTAATAATACTGACTTAAACTTAATTATTTTAGATCAAAATATTATTTCAGATACACTCTCATTTTATGATTTAAATAATTTTTTAATTTCAAGAGATTTTACTGTTTTTGAACTTTCGGGTCAAAATTTTTATTCTGCTACTTTAAATTTTACAAACAATTCTGATGAAGACAAAGTTATTTCTTTTATAGAGTATATACCAAAAGAATTTTCAAAAAAAACAAGAAATATATATTTTGATGTAAATATTATTGTTATTGATGAGGATCCAATTGTTTTATATAATTTAACAATTCCTAAAAATTCAACTGTTTCAACAAAATATATAAATACAAATGCAATAACAAGTTTTGATATTTTAACTACTTTTGAAAGAATTAGTTTTTCAGATCCTGTTTTGCTTTTAGGGAATGTAGATAAAGAAGATGTTAATATTAAAACTCCTTTATTTGATAGAAAAACTTTATTAATAATATCTGTATCTGCTTTAATATTTATTATATTAGTTTTAATAATATCTTTAATATTTTCTGCAAATAAAAAGAAAGATAATGTTATAACTAAGTTAGATTCAAAAGATTCTGTAAATAAATATCTTGGAAATAAAATAGATAGTAATTTAGAAGATGTTATTTATAGAAAAGAAAGTGCTTTAGAAGAAGATAATAAACATAGTAGTAATTATGACTATATATTAAATGCAGTTAAAAGAGATAAAAAATAAAAAACTTTGATTTCATGATTGAAGGAATTGATAGAAGAATTATTATAGTAGGAGGAGGACCTGTAGGCCTTTATTGTGCTTTTCTTTTAAAAAAATTAAATCCAAATATAATTATAAGTGTTTTTGAAGAACATAAAGAATGTGGTGTTCCTGTTTGTTGTAGTGGTCTTATAGATGTTTCAGGTTATGAAAGATTAAAGCTTAAAAATTATTTAGTTTTAAAAGAGTTTTTAATAAATAAAGTTTATGGAAGTCATATTTTTGGACCCCTTGAATCAAAAATAAATGTTTTATCAAAAGAAGTTAAAGCATATGTTATTGATAGAGAAAAATTTGATAAAAGTATAAAATCTCTTGCTGAAAATTATGGTGTTGAAATTTTAACTGAAAAAAGAGTTGTAGAAATTAAAGAAAATTTTATAACTTATTTAGATCTTGTAACTTATGAGAAAAAAGAAGTTAGATATGATTTTTTAGTTGGAGCTGATGGCCCGAATTCCATTGTTAGAAATACTTTTTTTAATAATATAAAAAATAAAGAGTTTATTCACACTTATCAAGTTAAAGTTGAAGGTGATTTTGATAAAAGTTCAGTATCTGTTTATTTAGGTGATTTTGCAAAAGATTTTTTTGCATGGATTGTTCCTGAATCAACTTCTGTTGCAAAAATAGGTTTAGGTGTAACATTAGGAATAAATCCAAAAGAAATGTTTTTAAAATTTAAAGAAAAACATAAAATTAAATATGATATAGAACTTAGTGAATGCTCTGGAATATTGCCTATTTCAAAACCAATTAACGATTTAGTACATAAAAATGTTCTTCTTGTTGGTGATGCTGCTTGTTTTGTTAAATCTACTACAGGTGGTGGTGTTAACTTTGGACTTATGTCTTCTGAAATGGCCGCAAAAGCAATTAATGCAAGAATTAAAGAATATAAAGATATAAATATATATAATGATTATTTAAGTAGTTATAGAAAAGAATTAAATTTACATTATAAAATTAGAAATTATTTTTATTCAAAAGATATTTTTAAACAAGATAAATTATTATTAGATATTAAAAATTCTGAAATTATAGAACTTTTAGAAAAACATGGAAATATGGATTACCCTAGTTTATTTATTAGCAAAATATTATTAAATTATAAATCTTTAAAGTTATTTCCAGAATATCTTAAGTTTTTATTTAAATAATTTAAAAGAGATGTTTAAGTTATATGAAACATAAAATAATTTTTTTATTATTATTTATTTTTTTAATTCCTTTTGTTTTTTCAAATTCTTTTGATTTAAATAACTCATTTATTAATTCTAATTGTAATTATTTACAAATTTCTATTTTAGACAAAAATCTCTCTAATTTTATTTTAGATGAAAACAATTTATTTATCTTTAATCAAATAGTTTTAGAAAGAAATTTACTTTTAAGAGAGTGTAATTCTTCATTTCCAATATATGTAGATTGTAATCAAGAAATAAATGATTATTTTAGTTTAAGTAGATCGGAATAGCACACGTC
>CALBUD010000056.1 GCA_937968065.1 Candidatus Iainarchaeum sp.
TACGAGATCACTGTGTGACTGGAGTTCAGACGTGTGCTCTTCCGATCTTAAAAAAAATAAGCTTAGAAGATTATAAAGGAAAATGGGTTGTTCTTTTCTTTTATCCTGCAGACTTTACTTTTGTTTGCCCTACAGAACTTCAAGAACTTGCAAAACATTATGAAGATTTTAAAAAATTAGGAGCAGAAGTTATCTCTGTAAGTGTTGATACTGTTTATGCACATAAAGCTTGGCATGACACTTCTAGCGCCATAAACCAAATTAATTTTCCTATGCTTGCAGATCCTGCAAGAAGAGTATGTACAGCTTATGAAACATTAATTGAAGAAGAAGGAGTTAGCTTTAGAGCAAGTTTTTTGATAGATCCTGATGGAATTATTAAAGCTTTTGAATTTCATAACAATGATATCGGAAGATCAGTTCATGAACTTTTAAGAAAAATAGAAGCTGCTAAGTTTACAAGAGAAAATAATGGTGAAGTTTGTCCTATGAATTGGCATCCTGGAGAAAAAACTTTAAGACCAGGAATTGATCTTGTTGGAAAGATTTAAAATCTTTCTAATCTTTTTTTATTTTTTTAAAAAGCAGGTAATTTTAAAATATTAAATATTACTAAAATTACTATCAATAAAGTATATCCTATTGAAATTAAAATATTTAATAAAAGATCCTTTTTTGTAAGCTTTGAATTACTTGAAACAATGTTTTTAACACCATAATGCATCATAAGCATACCTACAATGTTTGTAACCCAGTAAAAGAAAATCATACTTTCAATAAAAATATTTTTTATAAAAAGAGAAGTTAACCATGAAAAAGCGTAAGCTATAGGAATATTAAAAAATAAATCATTCCAGAAAGATAGAGGAGATAAAAGATAACCAATAAAAGTTATAATTCCTCCTTTTAAATATTTTTTTAACTTCACGGAGAAATGTCCTTAAAATTTGTTTTTTCAAAATAAAGATTAACTAAAACAATTGCAAGAGAATCTATATTTACTCTTTTTTGTTTAAAAGAATCTCTATCTCTTATTGTTACAGTGTTATCTTCTTTTGTTTGATGATCAATGGTTATACAATAATTACAACCAATCTCATCTAAACGAGCATATCTTTTTCCGATAGATCCTTTTTCATCAAAAAAGACATCAAAAATACCAAAAGATTTGTCCAATAAATCATTCAAAACCTTTTCTGAAAGCTCAAACAAACCATCTTTTTTTACAAGAGGTAAAATTGCACAAAAATAAGGAGCTATTTTTGGTTTAAGATGTAAAATATTTCTTAATTCCTCTTCTTCTTTTTTAACTTTAAAAGAATTTTCTAAAAGAACATAAAATAATCTATCAAGACCAATTGAAGATACTTCTAAAACATGAGGATTAATTACTTTTCCTTCTTCTTTTACAGACAAATCTTTTTTAGATCCTTCAGCATGTGATTTTAAATCATGATCTGTTCTGTAATTAAAAGAAAAAAGTTCAATCCAACCAAGACTTGATTTTACTTCCAAATCAAAAGTTTGTTTTGAATAAAAAGCTCTATCTTCATTTGGAACTTCTCTAAATCTTATATTTTCATGTTTAATTCCTATATCATCTAAAAACTTTTGTTTTAAATAAAGATAAAAAGTTAAAAGATTTCCAAAAGAAATTTTTTGTTCAATTATTTCTTTAACAGAATAGTCTTTTTCTTCATTATCTTTTAAAAGTTTAAATCTTATTTTATAATCTTGTATCTTTGATAAATCATAGTCATTTATTTTATCAGGATCAAAGAACATTTCTGTTTCAAGTTGTTCAAACTCTCTACATCTTATAAGACCTTGTCTTGGAGAAATTTCATTTCTATAAACTTTACCATGTTGACATACTGTTAATGGAAGTCCAGTTCTTGAAGATTTATATATTCTTAAAAAATCTAAAAAGATAGATTGACAAGATTCTCCTCTTAAATATCCTTTGTTACCTTCTTGAGCTCCAACATTAATGTAAGACATTAAATTAAATCTTTTAATATTTATTAAATCTCCGCCATCTTCTGATTTTATGTTATTTTCAGTTATTAATTTTTGATATTCTTCAATGGATAGTCCTTCTGGAATTTCTTTATTTAGTTTTTCTGATAGATATTTATCTAACTTATATGATTTTTTTGTTTTTGAACAAGTCGCTATTGGATCATCAAAATTTTTTAAATGACCAGAAGCTTGAAAAACAAATTCTGGTAAAATTATTGATCCTGAAATTTCATTAAAATTATTTTTTTTAACAAATTCAGATCTCCAAAAATTTATAATGTTAAGTCTTATTTTATTTCCTATTGGTCCGTATTCATAAAAACCTGCAAAGTTTTTTGAATAAATCTCTGCTGAAGGAAAATAAAAACCTCTTGTTGAAATCATTTCATTAAATCTATCTATTCTTAAATTATCCATAACTATTCACAATAATATTTATTAATGAAATAATATAAATATATATTGGTTTAATAAATATTTATAAAGCAGGGGTACCCAAGCGGTCAAAGGGGCACGGCTTAGGACCGTGTGCTTAGTGCTTCGCAGGTTCGAATCCTGTCCCTTGCACTATTTACTTAAAAAGAAGAAGATATGATTACTAATTTTTCAATTCCAGAAGACAAATATAATGTTGATTTCTTTATTAACTTAATTTTAAAAGATCTTAAGGAATATGATTTAAAAACATTTAATGTGGGGGTAAGTTATCCTTATTCCTTAAATGATGATGAAAAACAACTTTTAAAAAAAGAATTTCAATTTAATTTAGTTAAAGAAATAGAAAAAAAAATAGATAGAAACAGAACTGAAAAATCTTTTGGAGATATAAATATTCTAATTGATTATAACTATAAAAGAATTGAATACATTATTATGCCAATATTCATTTATGGAATTTATAATAAATATTCAAGAGAGCTTCCTCAAACAATTGATTATTGTTTTAAATGCAGAGGAAAAGGATGTTCTTTTTGTAACCAAAAAGGAATTTTAAGAAACACATCAATACAAGAAATTATTGAAAAATATTTAAGAAAACATATTGATTTTAAAGAGCTTAAGTTTCATGGGGCTGGGAGAGAAGATATTGATGTTTTAATGCTTGGTAATGGTAGAGAATTTATTGTTGAACTTGAAGAACCTAAAAAGAGAGAGGTTGATAAAAATACTTTAGAAGATATTGAAAAAGACATAAATGAAAATGAAAAAAAAAACATTAAAGTAAACTCTCTTAGACTTACAGATAAAGAAATGGTTGGAAAAATAAAAAATGAGAAAAATTTTAAAGAATATCTTGCAACTGTTGAGTGTGAGAAAGAAATTGACATAAAGGATTTTGAAAAAATAGATCTTAAAAAAGAAATTAAGATTAAACAATTTACACCTAAAAGAGTTTCAAAAAGAAGAGCATTGATTACAAGAGAGAGAACTGTTGAAATATTAGATGTTGAAAAAGTAAGTAAAAAAAAAATAAAATTAAGACTTAAAGCAGAAGCCGGTCTTTATGTTAAAGAATTTATTTCTGGGGAGAATAAAAAAACAAATCCTTCAATTTCAGAAATTATTCAGAATCCTTGTAAATGTATAGAACTTGATGTTATTTTAATATATAGATAACTAAAATTATTTTAAAACAGTTCTAGTCTCAAGATACCATAGATAGAAATCAAGCTCTCCTTGAGAAAGAGATACTTTATTTGAAATTTCTTCTAAGATGTTTTCTATTTCTAAATATTTTTGTCTGTTTAAAGATTTTGGTTTTTCTTTCAAATAACCATGTTTTATTAAAACATCAACTATATGAAAGTCAATTATAGCATATTCATTATACCCTATATTTCTTAAAAAATGAGAGGCCTCTTTATAAGATATGCCTTTTATATTTTCTGCAAACCACTCTCTTAAGTCGTGCCCTTTAAAAGTTTTTAGAATTTTTTTTAAATCAGGTAAAAATCTTCTATTATAAACAATATATTCAGACCTTAAGTTTGGATATCTATAACCTAAAAATTTTAGTTTCTTTGAAAGATCCTTTAAAGAGAGAGTTAAAAAACCATTATTTATTTTTTTTTGAATCTCAATTGCTTTCTTTGCATTATAGTTTGCTGTTAAAACACAGAAAGAGAGTTCTTTAAAAATTTCTTTATTTGATTTTTCTTTAATTTTTGAAAAAGATTTAATTCTTTTATCAATTGTTTTTTTAATTTCTTTTTTTTTTAAAGAATTTATTTTTTTTATTAAATCTGACATATAAATATATTATTAAACCAAAAGATATTAAAAGTTTAAGATAATTTTTTAAAAATTATATTTTTTATACAAATTTGTTCTTTTAGTCCAAGTATGTGCCCGTCCATTCTTATCTTTTAGTTTTTCAGACAAATAATAATTTAAGTAAGATTTATATAAATCATTTGTTTTATATTTTTCTGGCATACAAAATGGAGAAGAGGTTTTATTTTTTATAACTAAATTATTTGGTAATTTTTCTAAAAATTTTAAAAGTTCTTTACTTTTATGTTTTTTTTCAAATCTATATTCATATTCTTTAAACAAAGATTTAAGTATTAAAATTGTATATTTGTAGTTCTCAGAAGTTTCTCTTACCCAAAGACTCATAGGATGATTTACGTGTGTAGATTTATAAAGTCTTTGATTAAATAAAAGGTCATCATTTAATTTATGGTGAGCTGTAGATAACATTTGAGTAATTTCTAAAATTGTCTTTCTTAAATGAGAATCTGAATATAATTTAGATCGG
>CALBUD010000057.1 GCA_937968065.1 Candidatus Iainarchaeum sp.
TTAATTTATTTTTTATTTTATTTTTATTTATCTTTTATTTTTTAAAAAAATAACTATTAAAGAAATATATAATATACAAAAGAAATATAAAAACTTTGTTAAAACAAATAGTTTTAAAGAACTGTTTAAACATATATATTTAGTAAAAGATATATTTTAAAAAAAAGAAAAAATGTGCTCAATAACTGGACTTGTTAATGTTTTTGAAAGTAAACAAAAAATAATTAAATCATTAGAAATTCTTAAAAATAGAGGAAATGATAATTATGGTGTTTTTTCTAATGGTAATATAATTAATCATACAAACATTCAAGATTTTAGAAAAGAAAAAATAGAAGATGGAGTTGTTTTAGGACACACACTTTTTTCAGTTGTTGGAAAAGTTCTTCAACCTATAAAAGAAAAAGAAAGTGTTTTAGTTTCAAATTGTGAGATATATAATTATAAAGAACTTTCTAAAAAATATAAGATAACTTCAAAAAACGATTCTGATTTTATACTTAAAGCTATTGAAAAAAAAGGGCTTTCTGTAATTGATGAGTTTTCAGGTCCTTTTGCTATAGCTTATCTTAAAAAAAATATACTTTATCTAAGAAGAGATGTTTTAGGAATCAAACCTTTATGGTATACTTTTACAAAAGAAAGTTTTGCATTTTCTTCTGAAAAAAAAGTTTTAAAAGAAATTGGTTTTGAAAATGTTTTTTTTCTAGAACCTAGAAAAGAACTTTTTTATGATATCTTAAAAAAGAAAATAAAAATAAAAGAGGTTTCTTTCTATAAAATAAAACCAAAAAAGACATCCGTCCAAGAAATATATCAAAAACTTGAAGATGCTGTTTTAAAAAGAATTCCTAAAAACCAAAAAATCGCTCTTCTTTATAGCTCAGGAATTGATTCGTTAATCTTAGCAAAAATATTTAAAAATAACAACATACCTTTTAAAGCATATTTTGCATATTCAAGAGAAGAAAAAAAACCAAAAGATCTTATAAATATTCAAGAAACTGAAAAAAATTCTCTTGATTGGATAATGGTTAAAAAAATACCTGTTTCAAAAAAAGAAATTAAAAAAACTTTACCTTTACTTGTAAATTTAATAGAATCTTCAAACCCTGTAAAGATAGGTGTTTCCTTGCCTATTTATTTTGCATCTAAAAAAGCAAGAGAAGAAGGATGTAGAGTGGTTTTTTCAGGTCTTGGAGCAGATGAATTGTTTGCAGGATATCATAGATTTAAAGAATCTACAAATATTTTAAAAGATAGTATAAATCTTTTATATCAAATGCATGAAAATGATCTTTATAGAGATGATATTATTTGTATGAACAACAACATAGAACTTAGACTTCCATATCTTGATAAAGATTTAATAGAAGAATCATTTAATCTTAAAGATTCTGAAAAAATAAATAAAAAAGAAAATAAGATAGTTTTAAGAAAAATTGGAAAAAAGATAGGACTTTTAAAAAAAGATTATAAAAGAGAAAAAACTGCTGCACAGTATGGAAGTGGTTTTGATAAAAGTTTAGAAAGACTTGCAAAAGAAAATGGTTTTAAAAATAAATCAGAATATCTTAAAAGCTTTTCAAAAAATGAAAATCTTAAATTAGGATGTTTATTCTCTGGAGGTAAAGATTCAAATCTTTCTTTAGAAATTATGAAATCACAAAATTATAAAATATCTTGTCTGTTAACAATGATTCCTGAAAATTCAGATTCTTATATGTTTCAAAAAACTAATTTAAAGATACTAACGCTTCAATCAAACTCTTTAGAAATACCTTTAGTTATTCAGAAAACAAAAGGAGAAAAAGAAGAAGAACTAAAAGATTTAAAAAAACTTATTAAAAAAGCAAAAGAAAAATATAATCTACAAGGAATTGTAACAGGTGCTATAAAAAGTAATTATCAAAGAGAAAGAATACAAGAGATATGTAACTCTTTAGGCCTTAGAACGTTTTCTCCTCTTTGGAACAGAACACAAGAAAGTATACTTCAAGATATCTTGGACAAAGGCTTTGAAACCATAATTGTTAAGATTGCAGGAAAAGGCCTTGATTCTTCTTGGCTTGGAAAGAAAATAGACATAGAGACTTTTAAAAGATTAAAAGAGATAAACAAAAAACACGGATTTAACATTGCTGGAGAGGGTGGAGAGTATGAAACAATTGTTTTGAACGCTCCTTCTTTTAAGAAAAAAATAAAAATTTTAAAATCTAAAAAAAATATAGAAAATGAAATGACTGGTTATTTAGATATTTTAAAAATAGAAAATTAAATTTTGATCTAAACAAATAATCTACTTAAAATCAATATCGTCTATCTTTTCTTCTTCTTTAACTTCTTTATACCCTTCAAGAAGAGAATCTCTTTTAATTGATTTTAAAACTGTTGAGTGTTTTGCACCTGAAAGAATCTTTTCAATAGCCTCTCTTGCACTTTTAATTCTTTCTTCATCTCCAATAACAGAAACTGTTTTACCATAAACAGAAATTATACAATTATATTTTTTTTCAATAATTTGTTTTATTCTTCCTTCTCTTCCTATAACTCTTCCTTTTACTTGTGTATGTCTATGTTTTGAATGTTTTACATAATCGTCTATTGGTATTATCTCTAAAGAAAAATTATCTTTTAAAAGCTTATAAGCATTTTCAGGAGAAAAACCTCTTGCAATTGCAGAAACGATGTTTTTTGCAACATGCACTTCAAAAAAAGATTTATCTGAAGAGATTGTAACTTCACTTAAAGTAGAATCAATTTCTATCTTTGTTTTTGTTTTTCTTTGAATCTCTCTTTTTACAGTTCCGTTAGGACCAATAACAACAGGAAGTCTGTTATAACCCACTCTAACTATCTCTTCCATATATCTCTTCCTTTCTTTTTTTAAGATCTTCTAAAAAAGAATCATAAGTGGTATTTTTTTTAGGAAACTTTTTATTTAAAAAATCAGTAATATTAATAATATCTCTTTTTAAAAAATCTTTTGATTTTGAATGACTGTAAACAACCGCTTGCCCCATATCAAAAACAGTTATCTCTTCTGTTTCAGGATTGATTAATATATTGTATGCTGAAAAATCAGCATGAACTAACTTTGCACCATAAAGCATCTTTGCATAATTATCTATTATTTGAGGATATACTTTTTCAAAAGAAAATTTATGTTCTGAAAGTTTAGGAAAAGGAATTCCATTTTTATCTCCAATAAAAGACATAACAATAATATTTTTTTCTTTTGCAATAACTATTGGAACTTTAACACCTACCTTTAAACAAAGAGAAAGATTTCTATATTCTTTTGAAGCCCAGATTAAAAATAATTCTCTTTTTTCTTTTGATATTTTTTTAAATCTATAATCTCCTTTGATATATTTATCCATGTTTTTAAAATTAGAAGTTTCTATCTTATATATCTTTAAAGCTAAAGGAGTATCTTTTAAAAAACCTAAAAAAGTAATTGCTTCTTTACCACTTGAGATTGGTGAGTTGATGGTGTCTATAATATTGTTTTTTGATAACTTAAAAATAGCTTCATGTGTTCTGTTATCAAAAACATAACCTTCAACTTTTCTTTTTTCAATCATTTATAATCTTTTTTTTTAAGAAAAAATAGTAATTATTTTCTTTTTTGATAGTTGCTTTGAGAAGTACTTTGAGCGTGTTTATACATTTCTTTTAAAGCTCCTCTTCTCTCAAGAGCAGAAGTTTGAAAACCTAAGTATCTCCAAATAACATCTCCTTTTGTTGGTTGAAAATCCCAAAGTTTAACAATAACAAGATCTCCTTGTTTTATCCAGATATGTTTAAACATTTTTCCTGGAATTCTACAAATTCTTTCTTTTCCATCTTCACACATTATAGAGATGTTATTAACACCCATAAGTTGAGTTACAACTCCAAACATTTCTAAATCTTTTTGATTTGGAAGTCTTAATCTCTTATTTATTTGTTCATCATTATTTTCTGTTTCCAAAATTTAATCAACTCCTTTTTATATTTTATAGATTTGTACATGAGGCACATCTTCTATATAGATAATTATATCTTCTTTAATTATTTTTTTATTAAGAAGTAAAGCACAGATTTTTTTTCCAAAAATATTTGCAGAATCACAATCATTAAGATGTTTTATAATCTCTTCAATAGCTATCTCTGAAGTTCCATAAAAATCTTTAGAAAAATGAATTTCAAAATCTTTAGTGATTATTGTTTTTCCAAGAAGTTCTTTATCACAAGACGCAAATATTTTCATTCCTGAAATATTATGTACTTTACCAATCATATTTATTCTTAAATTATAGTTTAGCTAGTGGTGTAATTGCACCACATGCTGAACATTTTAAAACCTTTACATTATTTTGAGTAACTATCTCTGTATCTGGTTTTTTACAAGCTGAACAAAGCACAAATAGTTTTATGTATTTTTCTAAAATTTGATTTACTTTTTGATTATTAAAAATACCACTTAATATCAAAGTATTGTTTTGAATAGTTGAGGAAGTTGATATTTCTTTCATAACAAACTTATAAAGTTGAGATTCTTCTCTTTTTAAATCTTTTGCATTTTTTGAAAAGTTTTTCCAGATAGTTTGTTTTCCTTGAACAATTGACTCAGCTGTAGGAAGTTCAAATCTTGTGTTTTCTAAAGTTTTTGCTGGAAGAGACATGTAAAGCCTATCAAGTAACTTATTATAATCTAATGGATTTTCATCTATTGTTTTTTCTTTAACCATAATATAATATATAGTTAGAAGTGTTTATAAATATTAGTTAGTGTTTATATTTTTTTAAAAAAATAACATTTATATTAAAAAAGTAATTGTTAAAACAATTACAATCACCATAAACAAAGCTTGCAAAGGAAGAGCAGGCATTGCTTTTAAGTTTCTTACCTTTAAGATATAAAATGTTAAAAACAAACCAATTAAGGAAGAGATCCATAATAAAATAAGAACTAAGATAATTATGTTTAAAGGTAAAAGATTAAGTAGATAGAAATAAAGAGAAGAAGAAACAACTAAAGGAATAACAATATCTCCTGCTCCTAATTGATAAACTCTTTCTTTTGAAGGAATATAAAAGATTAAAGCCATTTTTGTTTTTGAAAAAGTTTTTGCTAAATCAATCATGTGTTTTGTATAAAAAACAGCAATAATATCATATATTGATAAAAGAATGATAAACACAATTACAGGAATAATTCCTAAAGAAAGACCAATAATTGCACCAGCTCCAGCAATTGCAATTCCTAAAAAAATATTATTATACCACATTATGGTTTTTTTATATTCTGGGGCATTTTTTTCTAAAAGATATTTTGTAAATAAAAGAAGAACTGCAAGGTATAAACCAATAACATATAATAAAAACACATCAAAAACTATAACCATTCCAAAAAATAAAGCAATATATTCAAAAAACTTTAGATATCCTGTTCTTTTTGAAAATCTTTTTATTAAAAGAATTATTCCTGTTATTAAAAGTATTTGACCAATAATAAATAAAGCATTAACTATATCATTAGGATCATCAGTTATTAAAGTAATTCTTAAATCTTCAAAAGAAGAATAGTAAGAGAATGTTAAAAAACCAATAACTTGAATAATTATAAAAATTATTAAAAAGAAAATTATGAATTTTGAAGAAAGTTTTTTTCCTTCAATTTTAGAAGAATCTTTTTTATAAGTTTCTTTTTTAGAAAGTTTTTCTTTCTTTATAACTTTTTTTTTCTTTAAAGGTTTTTTTAGATCTTTTTTCATAATTATTACTTTTTTTAATAAAAAAACTATTTTCTTTTAACAAACTTTAAAACAGTTCTTGGTTTCTCTTTTCCATCTTTTGAAAGATAAGGTTTATTTTTAAGAGGATCTTTTTCAAGAACATATCTTCCTTTAGAAGTTTTTTGTTTTCTGTTTGCAATAAATTCATTTATGCTATACATTCTGTTATTTACAACAGGTCTTCCTGAAAAAAGAGTAACCCTTTTTTTTGCTCTAAGATATGCAACCACTCTTAATTTTAGTTTCTTTCCATATCCTTTATCTCTGTATTCTTTTAAAATATATTGATTTTCAGAAAAATATTTATTATCATACCTTAAACCTTGATTAAAACCTATTGGTTTTCCATCTTTTAATATTAAAAAAAACTCAATGTTTTGTTTGTTTGAAAAAAGATAAGTGGTTAATCTACTTATATAGTTTTTTTCAACAACTTCATTTTCATATTTAATCTTATGAATTTCTTTTAAAAACTCTTTATTTTCTAAAAGATCTGAGAGATTATTAATATCATAATGTTTATAAGAAATCATAATTAATCTTTGTAATATTTAATAAATAAAAGAAGAGTAAAAGGTTTTTTAAAACCTTTTTTTAAAAAGATTCAGGGTCAGTTGCTTTTAAAAGACCAGACCTAGGTTCATAAACATCACCTAATTGTTTAAGTTTTTTAATAGCATCCATAACTTTTTCTTTTTGATGTCCGTCTTTTTCAACAATATCTAAAAGCTCTTTAACAGTTATTGGTTCTGTAACTGAAAGTTCTTTTATAAGTTTTAAAATAACTTTTATAAAATTTCTCTCACTTTGAGATTGACCTGTCTGAAGAATATCAATATCAATCTTTCCTGTCTCTTTATCCATTGCAACTTGCTCTAAAGAAGTTTTAAAAACTCTAATTGCTCTCTCTGCATCTCCTTCATCAATTGTTGTTTTTAATTTTATTTTTGCACTTGCTTCAGAAAGTCTTATTAGACCTTCAAGCTGTCTTGGAGTTGCTGTAAAGCTTCTTGATTTACGACCCATATCTCTTAACTCAACATAAAATTTTAAAATTAAATCAGAAGCATTTTCTGTTAAAACAGGTCTTAGGTTTTGTCTTGAATAAGCAACATATTTTTTAAAAATATTTGGGTCAATAACAGGTAATATTTGTTTTTCAATCTCATCAAACTCTTCTTTTGTTATTGATTTATCTCTTCCTGAAAGTTTTTCTGCAAAAGCTTGTGTTTTTAAAACATGCTTTGCAATATCAGAATCTAGTTTTTTATCTAAAAGATCTGGAATTACAAAATATAAATCAAATCTTGATAATAAAGAAAAAGGAAGATCTATTTGTTCTAAAGGAGGTTTATAAGGATCAAATCTATTATATTTTGGATTTGCTGCTGCTAAAACAGAAGTATCAGCTCTAAATTTACTGTAAAGACCAGCTTTTGAAACAGAAACTGTTGATTGTGCCATTGCTTCGTGAAGAGAAGATCTATCATCTGTTGATATTTTATCAAACTCATCAATCATTGCAATACCACCACTTGCTAAAATAATAGCACCAGCTTTTAATGTCCAACCACCCTCTCCATATTCATCTTTAACAGCTGAAACTGTAAGACCTGCACCAGAAACTGTTTTTCCTGCAACATATATACTTTTTGGAGCTAAGATGTTTGCATATTCTAAAAGTTTAGATTTTCCTGTAGAAGGATCACCAACTAAAAGAACATGTATGTTTCCTCTAAATTTTTGTTTTGCTATTTCTTTTTTAACACCACCAAACATTTGTAAAGTAATTGCTTCTTTTACAACTTCGTGTCCAAAAATGTTTGGAGCTACAGATTTTGATAAAAGTTCATAAATATTTTCTTTTTTTGAAAGATTTTTAATTTCTTGTTCTTCTTCAAAAGATATTTTTAATTCTTCATACTCTTGATCT
>CALBUD010000058.1 GCA_937968065.1 Candidatus Iainarchaeum sp.
ATTATATTTAAAATCAACCAACTTTTTTTGTTTCATAGAATAAGACTCATTTAATTTTAGATATTTTTTAAAAAAATAATATGTAGATATATAATGTATATTATTAGTTTAAATAATTTACTATACACCTAATATATATGGAAAAAAAAATAACACCTGTTTTATATGATATTAAAAAATATTTAAATTCAAAAAAATTAGATTATTTTGAAATTAGATATGAAAATCACAAGAATAGAAATATAACTATAGAAAATTTAACTACAAAAGATCTTATTGAAAATCAAACTAATGGTATTGGAATAAGAATCATAGTTGATAAAAAAATTGGTTTTCTTTCTTTAAATAATTTTTTAAATTATAAAGATAAAATAGATAAATTAATTGAAAATACTAGAAAAATAAATAAAAAAACTGATTTTGAAAATTATTCTAGAAATAAAGATAAAGATATCATAAAATACAAAGATTTTGATGAAATTGAAAACACTAGAAAAATAAAAGAACTTATAACTTTAAATAAAAAATATTATAAAAAAGAAGAAAACAATATAAAAATTATTAATTCTGAAATAATCTATAGAGAAATAGTTCAAGAAAAATATTTTTTAACAAATGATGCTGAAATCTATCAAAAAAGACCATATGTTATTTGTTATTCGTTAATGACAGCAAAAAAAAATAATATTATTGAAAATAACATAAACAGATTTGGAGATATAGGTGGTCTTGAAAAATTTAAAGTAGAAAATAAAGAAAAACTTTTATTAAAAAATAAAGAGATTATAAAAGAATTAGTTGAATCAAAACCTTGCCCTGCAAAAATATCAGATATTATCTTACATCCAGAAGTTACAGATCTTTTAGCTCATGAAGCTATTGGACATGCTTGTGAAGGAGATGCTTTAACAGATAACATATCTGTTTTAAAAAAAGGAATGAAAGTTTCAAATAATAAACAAGTAAATGTTACAGATAATCCTGAAATTAAAAAATTTGGATATTTTAAATATGATGATGAAGGAATTAAAGCAAAAAAAGTTGAAATGATTAAAAATGGAGTTGTAAATGATTTTATGACAAATATAATTACAGCTACAAAACTTAAAACAAAATCAAATGGATCTGCAAGAAGTGAAAATTATAATTATATGCCAATAGTTAGAATGAGTAACACTTATTTTGAACCAGGAAAAGACAAACTAAAAGATATGCTTGATAATTTTAATGGATATCTTCTAAAAGGATTTTCTGGAGGACAAGTAGAACCAAACATAGGAACCTTTATGTTTGGAATAAAACAAGCTTATAAATATCAAAATGGAAAGATTGTTTCAAAATATAAACAAGCATCAATTGCAGGAAATATTTTAAATTATTTAAATAAAATTACAGAAATTTCAAATAAACTTGAAGGTATGGAGATTGGATTTTGTGGTAAAGGTGCTCAAACAGCTTTTGTTGGAGGGACAGGTCCTTATATAAAAGTTAAAAATGCAACTATTGGTGGTACAAAACATGAATAAAGAAGAAATTTACAATTATTGTAAAAATATAGTTAAAAAAGAAAATATTACTTTTACATATATCAATTCAGAAAAAGAATCTTCAGAAATAAATAAATTTAAGATTGAAGATTATAGAAATACTTTTTCAGAAAAACTTTTTATAAGAGTTATTGAAAAAAATAATATTGGCGAATATAATTTACAAATATTAAATAAAGAAAATATACAGAAAGGAATTAAAAAAGCAAAAGAAATTGCAAGAATTAAAAAATCAGAAGTTAAATTTAAAAATTTTGGAAAAGATGTTTCAAATAAAAAAATAAAGTTTGATAAAAAAATAAAAGAAATTGAATTTTCTGAAATTTTAACTGATGTTAAAAAAAATTTAACTAAAGAAAAATATATAACAGGATATCTTGGTGGAATTTCTAAAATAAAACTAAATAGTTTTGTTATAAATCCTTATTTTGAAAAAGAAAATGAAAAAAGCTTTATTAATCAAGGAACATTAGTTTTAACAAAAGATAAAAAAAGATCCTCTGGAGAATTTACAAACATTTATACTAAAAAAGAAGATGTAAAAATATCAGATAACTTTTTACAAGCAAAGATAAATGCATATAATCTCTTAAATCCAAAAGATGGAAAAAAAGGAGAATATACTTTGATATTTACACCAGAAGTTACAAAAAGTTTTATTGGATTTATATTGGCTGGAACTAAAGGAGAAGAAATAAATAAAAAAACATCTTTTCTTTATAATTATGTAAATAAAAAAATATTTTCTAAAAATTTAACTATTAAAGAAAATCCACATCTTGATTTCTTTCTAGGATCTGATTTTATAGATGATGAAGGATTTAAAACAACTAAAAAAGATATTTTTAAAGAAGGTGTTTTTAAAAAACCAATTTATGATCTTTATAGTTCTATAAAATATAAAAAAAAACCTACAGGCAATGGATTTCTATTAAATAATTATCAAGCAAGCTACACTAATAAAATACAAGAAGAAGGCTCTAAAAAAATTAATGATGAGATATCTAAAACAAAAAAAGGAATATTAATTTATGAATTATTAGGATTCCACACAAATAAAATTACCACCGGAGATTTTTCACTAACTATTTCTTCAGGGAAAATTATTGAAAATGGGACTTTTAAAAAAACAATTACAAATCTTAACTTTACAGGAAATTTTAAAGATATTTTAAAAGACGCTTATTTTTCAAAAGAACAAAAGTTTTTTGGAAATTCATTATATAGTTTTACAATAATTCCAAACCTAAAATTATTTTGAAAAATAATCATAAAAGTTATTTATTTTGTTAATTATTCTTTCAGAAAAAGAATATTTTTTGTCTTTACCAAAAACAACACCTTTTTTCTTAAATCTAGAAATAACATCTTCTATAACTTCATAAGGATATCCAGAATAAACTAAAGTTGAAAAAAGATCGTTTTGTGAAAAAGTGTTTACTTGAGGTAAAAATAAATGATATATATATGATATTAACTTTTCATATTCTTCATCTTCTACAGAATTTATTTTTTTAGAAGAAAATTGTTTTAAATTTTTAAATTTAGTTTTACCTATATTTTTAATTTCTTTAGAAACGTCAATTTTTGGTAATGTTTCTAACTTTTTTTGTCTTTCAGAAATTTCAGAAACTTCTTTTTGAAGAGAAGATACTTTTTGATAAATTTCATTTATTTTTTGAAAGTTTTCTTGAATTTGTGATAAAGTAAGCTTAATTATTGCATTTGATTCAGAGTTAAGTATATTTTTAGATTCGTTTTCTTTTAAAATTTCATTTTCAGAAATTTTTATAAAATTATTAATTGTTTCTTCATTAACATCAAATTTTTTAAAATAATTAAAAATTGATTTTTTATCAACATTTTGAGTTAATAAAAATTTTGTTGCATTTTTTATATTATCTAACAAATTTTTTTGTTTAGAATCAAATTCTTTTAATAAATCGCTTTTTGATGAAAATTCTTTTTGAGTATTTAATAGAGTTTCTTTATTTAAGTTAATTAAATTTAAATAAAATTCAATAGGCATTCTAGTTATTAAAAATCCTTCTAAAATAAATAATAAAAATATAACTATTGAAGAAATTAAAACAATTATTTTTGGAATATGAGAAAAAATATCTAAATTAGTTACAATAAAATATAAAATAACAGATAAAAATAATCCTAAAAAAACAGATAAAGTTTTTAATCTTCTTAATTGCCTAATATTTTTAATTATTTGTTTTGCATGTTCTTCTGTAAGTCCTATGTTTTTAATAAAATAATTTATAGAGGCTTCAGAATATTCTTTTTTACTTAAAGCATCTATACTTTTTTTTAATTTTTTTACTAAACGATTAACTTCTTCTTCTTTTCTTTTAAGTTCTATTTTAGTTAAAGATTCTTTTAAATCTTTTTTTTTAAAAATAGAATACCAAAATATTGGTATTTTAGATGAAAAAATACCAATTAAAAAAAAGAAAATTAATAAAATTAAAACAATTATTAAAGGTAAAAGATGAATTTCTTTAATATAAGATAAAAAAGAAACATTCATTATTAAATAATATATAATTCCTGTAAAAATGGTTCCAAAAATCCAAAAAATTACTTTAATCTCGCTTTTATACATAAAAGTCATAAATTTTTATTTAATATTTATTAATATATATAAATCTATAAGTATTTAAATAGTATATATCAGATAAATAATATGGATACAAATATTATTAAAAATTTTTTTATTTTAAAAAAAGAACTTAAAAATTATAA
>CALBUD010000059.1 GCA_937968065.1 Candidatus Iainarchaeum sp.
TTTGTAAAAGTTTTCCGTAACGAGGCAATTATTATAATTTATTATTTAACATATAAAATTCTTTAAAACAACAACTAAACATTTATTTTTAAAAAAAACAATTTGTTTTTAAAGCTTGCTTATATATATTATATAAGAGTAAGAGTGAACAGCTTATTTAAAAATTATAATTTTAAAAAGAGTGAAATGATATGAATCTTCCAAAAACAGTAAAAGGATACTGTAAAAAATGTAAAAAACATACAAAACAAAAATTAAAACAATTTAAAGCTAAAAAAGCAAGAGCAAATGCTATTGGTCAGAGAAAAAATGAAGAAAAACATAAATCTGGTTATGGTGGAAAAGCTAAATTAATCAAAACACCAAAGAAACAAAATAAAAAACCAGTTTATACAGCAGAATGTCTTGTTTGTAAAACCAAAAGTTATTTTGTTATACCAAAAAGAATGAAAAAGACGGAAGTTAAACAAGACTAATTATGTTTAAAAAAATGATGTCATTTTTAAACAAACCAAAAGAAAAAAGACTTGCACAAAAAGAAGAAATTAGAAAAAAACTTCCTAAAAAAACATTTTCAAGAAAATTTTATGGATTTACAAAAGACTTAAAAAATGAAACTGTAGTTCTAAAATTACCTACTGAAAAAATATTATATCAAAAAGAAGGTAAAAGACATAGAGCAGAAATGCCAATTAAATTTTTAAAAAATTTAAAAAGAAAATTTAAAGAAATTAATATTCTTATAATTTAACCAATAAAAAATTCTACACTGTTAATTTTATTTTTTAAATGTTTTATATTTTTTTGAGATTCATTAAATAATATCCATCCTTTATATAATGGCAAATAATGTTTTTCTTCAATAAAATGTTTTACGACCTTATAATTTTTTTCTGCAATAAATTCATACATACAAAATATTATCCCTCTACAAAGTATATTTCCTTTACTATTCATTATTTTTTGATCATTTATAAAAAATTCATTTTCTTTTTTATTAACTATAGTCATCCAATTTTTTGACCTAGATTTATTTAATTTTTGCCTTACTTTATTTCTTAATTTTTTTTCATAAACTATCAATGGAAATTTAAGATTATAAACACCTATAATTTTATTTATTATTATTGGTTTAACTTCTAAATCTATAACTTTTTTAAAATCAGAATAAACATTATTTTTCTTAATTAATAGATCATCTAATTTTTTAATTTTATTATACAAAATATAATGATTATTATAGAAATGCTCTTTAATAAATTCAAAAGTATCAAAATCAATAATTTTTTTTATATCTCTTTCATTTTTAGGTAATTGAGAAGCCACACACCCAGAATTATTACAATCTAATCTATCTAAATAATTGTTAATTATCTCTAAATTACCTTTTTTTAGATAATTTAAAACTTTATTTTCAAAATCAATATCACCTATGAGTATAAGTGTTTTATTATTTTCATTTTTAGCTTTATTAATGGTATTCATAACCTCAGAGGTTATTTTTTCACCTAAATTTATATGACCTGTAAAAACAATTGTTTTATTCATAATAAATCTTTTTAATAAATTATTTTAAATTAATATTTTTACCAATAATATCTGATCCATTTAAACTTATTTTTTTAGATTTAGTTGTATTATTTAAAAAACAAATTAATTTTTTTAAATTTAAATCTTTTTCAAGCAAATAATCAAAAATTATTTTATTATTTTTAAGATATTCTAAATGTATTTCTTGATCTTTTTCAGGAACATCCCTTGCAATAAATAAACATGTTTTTTTATAATATAAAGAATCAGTAATAGAATTATATCCCCCATGAGAAATAACTTTTTTTGAATTTTTTAAATACTCTAAATAATTTTCAGAATATTCTATTATAACAATATTTTTTGAACTATACTTATTAATGATTTTTAATTTATATTTTTTAATAAGAGCATCTCCTAAAAAAACACACCATTTTTCATTTCTAAATTTTTTGTTTTTAATTTCAAGTAATTTAATAATTAAATTAAGTGCATTAACACTACACCCCAATCCAATTAATAAATCATATTGTTTAACTTTTATAGGAGTAATATTTTTTATTTTTTCAATTTCATATGCTCTACTAACATAATTAGTAAATATAATCTTTTTATTAAAGAAAAACTTTTCTGAAGAATATTCTATTAACGGATCAAATATTTTTTTTGAAGTGTAACAAAATATTTTATAATAATATTTATTTTTAATAAATGTATTTTTTTTATTATTAATATCTCTGT
>CALBUD010000060.1 GCA_937968065.1 Candidatus Iainarchaeum sp.
TACGAGATCACTGTGTGACTGGAGTTCAGACGTGTGCTCTTCCGATCTAATTTTTGAGAAATTTCACTTTCTGGTAATAATTTATTTTTTAAAGCTAAATTTTTTAAATAGCTATTTAATTTTTCATGTGAAAAGACAGAAACTGAAAAAATACTAATTGTTTTTGAATCAAATCTTGTAAATAAATTTTTTAAATATTTGTTTGTAATCTTAATATTTTTTAAATTTATTTTTGAAGCGATCTTTTGAAAAACTATTTGTTTTTTATTTAAAAGATTTTTTTTAAAAAAAGAATTATAATGTTCTGTAAAAGATTTTAATTTTTCAGAAGCAGGTAAATTTTTTGTTTTATGAAAAGGAATTTTTAATTGTTTAGGATCTTTTGATATTATTTTTTTCTTTTTCATATTTTATCTTTTTCAAGAAAGATTTAAAAAAAGTGGGACTGCCCAGATTTGAACTGGGGTCGTAAGCTCCCAAAGCTTATATGCTAACCAGGCTACACCACAGCCCCACAAAGTATATATAATATAGAAGCAATAGGTTTATAAATAATTTTATTAATTTGCAGACCAAAGATCCCAGTATTTTTCAAAATAATTTTTATATTTATTTGCAACTTCTTGATCATATACAAAGATTAATATTTCATCATTATTTTTAGTTCCATTATTTGAGATATTCATAGATCCTGTCATAACAATATAGTCATCAATTATACAAAATTTGTTATGCATACTATTTGGATTTTCATCTAAAATAACAGGTATACTATTATTTTTAAGATTATTATATTGTGAATAACTATCAATATTTCTTTTTTCAAGAATGTATCTTTGATCTATTGGTTTATCTTTAATTACATCAAAGACACTATTTAAAGTAAAACTAAAAAACATACAATCTAAAGAAGATGTTGAATTTTCTAAATATTTTAAAAGATGATATTCACAGTTATCTTCAGGACAAAAATAATTTTCAATGTTTCCATATTGTTTTAAAACAACCTCTTCATTAATTTTTGGTGAAAATTCTCCTTTAAAAAAAGAATCAACTTTTTTAGTGTATTCTTTTGCAAGTTCTTTATCTTCTATAACTAAAACATTATTGTTGTTTGTATAGTTTCCGTTTAATGTAAAATTCATAGATCCAATCCATACTATTTTTTCATCAAAAACACAAAATTTATTATGCATGTAAGAGCTATCTGATGGATTTGTTATAATAGAAACATTTGATTCTTTTAAAACACCAATGCTTGAATTTTTAGATTTAGATCTTTCATAATCTGAAACAATTCTTATATTTACTTCTTTATTTGATTTTTCAATAAGTTTTTCAGTAATTGTTTCTAAAGAGATATCATATACTGCACAATCAATAGTTTTTTTAGAAGATTCTATTAATTTTAAAAGTTCTGTTAAACAATTATCTTCTGGGCAAAAATAAACTTCTGAAGGTATTTCTCTATTTATTGATCCAAAAGCAATTCTTGATTTTATATTTTCAAAAGAAGTTTTCGGTATGTTTATTAAGTTGTTATCTTTAATATTTTCAAAAGTTGAATCTATTTTATCACTTGTTTCTTCTTTAATATCAGATTTATTAAAAGAAAGATAAGAGGTTGCAATTAAGACAACTACAAAAATTATTAAAACAATTGTTATTATTTTTGTAAAATTCATATTTATTTTTCACCTTATACAATTTTACCTTGGAAAAATGGATTTCCTCCACCTTTTATTTTCTTTTTAAGTTTATTTTCAATATCTTTTAAGATATCTTCAATAGTTGTTTTTGAATTTTTTCCTCTTAAGATAAATATATTTCCATTGTTATTATAAATTGCTATTGTTTTATCATTTGATTTTTCAAGAGACTGTATTCTTTTGAATATTTTTAAAATTTCTGTAGAATCAAGATTAAATTTTGCGATTACTTTTTTATCTTCTGTATCAATAACATTGTTTGTTTCATATTCAGCAATTCTTTCTCTTAAAGAATTAATTTCTTTTCTTTGTTCTTTCCATTCTTTAAAGAAATTATTTATAGTTTTTTCAAGTTCAATTTTTGAAATTGATAAAATGTTTGAAGAGTTTTCTAGAATTTCTTCATTTTTAGATATATATCTTAAAGCAGATTTAAATGTTGTAAAAATTATTCTTTCAACACCATCTTGAACAGAAGTTCTTTTAATTATTTTAAAAATTCCTGCTTTAGAAGTATTTGATAAATGAAGTCCTGCACATGCTTGCACATCTATCCCTTTAATATCTAAGATTCTTAAACTATTACCTGGAATTGCACCTCCCTGATAAAGTCTAAAACCAAATTTCTTTTCAGCTTCATCTTTTGAAAGATAATAGGTGTTAACAGGAATTGCTTCAAAAATCCATTCATTTACTTGATTTTCAATAAGTTTAAGTTCTTGATTTGTTATTGCTTTATAATGAGTTACATCAAGATGTGCTTCATCTACATCTTTAAAAGCACCTGCTTGCCAGATATGATTTCCTAAAATCTTTTTAGCAGCTGCATTAAGAAGATGAGTTGAAGTGTGTTGTGCTCTTATTTGTCTTTGTCTTTCTTTATCAACTAAACAAATAACACTTTCTTTAATATTTAATTCTTTTTTAGAGTTATCTAAAACATGTAATATTTTTCCTTCATAATTATAAACTTCTGAAACATTATAGATTCCATTTATTGTTCCAAGATCAAAGTTTTGTCCTCCTCCTTGAGGATAAAAAACTGTTTTATCTAAGATTATAAATTTTTTAAAAGAATAAATAATTTTTGAAGTGCATTCTGTAATCTCTTCATAATAAAGTTTTTCTGTATTTTTTAAAGCTTTTATAAGTTCTTTATTTTCATTTTTTAAAAGATTTTCTAAAAAATTATCTTGTTTTGTTTTTTCTTGTTTATTATCAAGTGCTATTTTTGTAAAATAATCAGTTGGTATTTCAAAAGATTTGTTTTTTTCTTTAAAACTTTCTTTTATTTGTTCAGCTGTAATTCCTTCGCTTTTGTAAAGAGTTACAAGATTTTCTGTTGTTAGTTTTTTTGAAGAAGAGATAAATGTGTTTATTTTTTGTTTTGCTTTTTCTTTAGTTTGTAAATATTTTCTTTCTTCTTCTAAAAAAACATTTATTGCAGTTTTAAGACCTTCTTTTAAACTAGGATCAAAGTCTTTTAAGGAAGATACATGTATTTCAAATATTTTTGAAAAATCTAAATTAAAGTTATATTCTTTATTTAAATCAAGTAATCTTCTTGCTAAAATTCTTAAGTTATATCCCCCACCCGAATTTGAAGGTAAAAGACCATCTGTTGAGGTATAAAGAATTGTTTTTGTATGATCACATATAGCATAAAGAGCATGAACAGGTGCTAATTTTTCTAAAAGTTCTTTTTTAGAGTATCCTAATCTTTTAGAAATTTCTTCATATTTTTTATCAAGATTAGATATTTCATCAATATTAAGCTCTCCTGATATTTTATAAAAGCTTTCAAGTAGTTTTTTATCAAACTTAACTTTTGTTTCTTTTTTTAGATAATCCAAGAGATTTTTAAAAGTTACATCATAACTTGTTGGTGTTCCATTAGTATACCATGCAAGTCTTTCAAAACCAGCTCCCATGTCAATAACTGGTTTTTTTAATTCTTCATATTTTTTATTTCCAAGATCTTGAAATTGCATAAAAACACAATTTCCAAGTTCAACACCGTGTGCAAAATATTCCATACAAGGTCCAAAATATCCTCCACCTTCCCAAACATCTTCAAAAAACACTAAGTCTTTTTCTTTAACACCAATAATTTTGGTTAAGTATTCAAAATCTAATGATAAGGCTTCGTTTTTCCAATATGGTTTTTTTAAATCAGTGTTAAAAGCATGCTGACCAAACATAACAAAGGTTGTATAATGTGTTCCTGTAACTCCTACATTTGTTAAATCTCCAAATCTTATACAGGTTTGTGGAACTATTAAAGGATCTGCTGGAGGTTTTACTTCTCCGTTTACAACATATGGTTGAAAATCTATAATTGATGCATTTGTAAAATAAAGATCATTTCTCCATCTTGGTATTGTAGGGTATCTTGGAATTGATTCATGTCCTTTACTTTTAAAGAATTTTTCAATAGCTTTCCAAGTTTCTGTGTATGAATATTCTTTTGTTTTATTACCTATAAAGTTTCTTTGTTCACAAGTAGATTCTGCACAAACATCTCTGTTTGTGTTTGTCCAGAAAGGTTTTTTACAATTTTTACATATTTTTCTTAAATATCCAATTTTTGATAAAGCATCTACTTGATAATGTTCTTTCCAATTTTTTTCAAAAAGAGGTCTTACTTGTTTTTTAAGTTCAGTTTCTGCCATTTTTTTTCACATATATTTTTTATAAGTATATAAATATAATATATGTTTTGTTTTTAAAAGTTATTATTTTTAAGAAAAATATTAAAAGGGTCAGCAATGAGCTCATGGAACTTTTATTACATTATGAATGGCCAGGTAATGTACGTGAATTGGAACATGTCGTAGAAAGTGCAATGAACATGATAGGGAATGAACAAATTATTGAAACAAGACATTTATCGACCTTTACCTTAGATCAGATAATACGCAGACAGCAGAACAACGGAAATATAAGTTATAAGCATACATCAGAAGACAAGACTCCTAAATCATTAAAAAGCAGTATCGAACAGGTCGAATGTAAAATAATTATTGAAACCTTAAGAAAGACAGGCGGAAATATTAGTTCTGCTGCCGATTTGTTGGGGACGAATCGCCAAAACCTTCATTATAAAATACGCAAATATAATATTAATCATTAAATGTTATAATAGCGATTGTTTCATTAACTGGTTTGAATGTTGTGCTCCCTCAGATATT
>CALBUD010000061.1 GCA_937968065.1 Candidatus Iainarchaeum sp.
AAAAAAAAATAAAATATAAAAGTAAAATATATTAATTAAAAAAAGAAAACATATAAATATTTTAAAAATCATATAATATGTATTATATTTTAATAAATAAAGGAAAATTAATATGCCCCCATTAAAAAAACCAAACAGTCTTAGAAGAGAGATAAAAATAGAGACAAAAAAACATTTTAAAGAAAGTGGAGTTCTTTCTTTTTATAAACAAAGAAAATCTACAACTAAAGATAAAATGCTTATTCAGTATACAAAAGCAAATGCAAATATACATCTTTTAGATTCAAAATTAAGTGTTTTGTTTAGAAAAGGATTGTATAAAAATTCAAGAGAAGCAAAAAGAACTATTAAAAAATTTAAAGACATTTATGATGTTAGTCTTGATACTTTTTTAAAAAAATCAGAGGTGTATGTAAAGCAAAAGACACAATATGAATTATATAAAAATACAAGAGTTAGTGAACATCTTTTAGTTTCATTAACTTCAAGATATTCAAAAACATTAAATGAATTGGTTAGAAAATCAAATGATATAATTTTTATTGAAGATTTAAATCCTTTATTAGATAAAATTAAAAAAGATTTTTTTTATCTTTTTAAAGATAGACCAAAACTTAACTAATTTTGTTAAAAACAAAATAATATAATAAAGTTGTTAAAATATACATAAAACATTTATATAAAAACATTTTCTATAATAAATATATTAAATGAATAATATTCAACATATATTGGATCTTATAGATACAGAAAAAAAAAGACAACAAGAAACAATAGAACTTATAGCTTCAGAAAACATAACTTCAAAAAAAATAAGAAAAGCGTGTGGTTCTGTTCTTACAAATAAATATGCTGAAGGATATCCTTATAAAAGATATTATTCTGGTTGCATAAATGTTGATAAAATTGAAGAAATTGCAATGAATTCTTGTAAAAAACTATTTTCTTGTAACTTTGCAAATGTTCAACCTCATTCAGGATCAAATGCAAATGAAATTGCATATTTTTCTTTACTTGAACCAAAAGATAAAATATTAGGTATGTCTCTTGATGCTGGTGGGCATTTAACACATGGGTATAAGATTAATTTTTCTGGTAAAAATTATGATTCTTTTTCTTATGGTTTAGATGATAAAGGATTTATTGATTATGAATCTCTTGAAAAAACAGCAAAAGAAATAAAACCAAAGATGATTGTTGCTGGAGCATCAGCATATCCTAGACAAATAGATTTTAAAAGATTTAGAGAGATTTCTAATTCTGTAGGTGCTTATCTTCTTGTTGATATGGCACATATAGCAGGTTTAATTGCAACTAATAATCATCCATCACCGGTTAAATATGCAGATATAGTTACATCCACTACACATAAGACACTAAGAGGCCCAAGAGGTGGATTTATAATAACTAATAATGAAGAGATTTCAAAAAAAATAGATAAAGCTTGTTTTCCTGGTTTTCAAGGAGGGCCTTTAGAACATATTATTGCTGGTAAAGCAATTTGTTTTGAAGAAGCTTTAAAACCTTCTTTTAAAAAATATCAAAAACAAGTTTTAAGAAATTCAAAAGTATTATCTGAAGAATTAATTAAATATGGTTTTGATCTTGTAACAAATGGAACTGATAATCATTTGATGCTTGTTGATCTTAGAAGTAAAGGAATTACAGGAAAAAAAGCAGAAGAAATTTTAGAAAACTGTAATATTTCTGTAAATAAAAATGCTATACCAAATGATCCTGAAAAACCTTTTATAACTTCTGGTATAAGGATAGGAACACCTGCTATAACTACAAGGGGAGTTAAAGAAGAAGGAATTAAAATTATTGGTAAGTTTATAAATGATGTTTTATCTTCTCCTGAAGATAAAAATAATCAGGAAAGAATAAAAGAGGAAGTTATTTCTTTTTTAAAAAATTATTCTATTAATAAATTTTAAAAGTGATAAAATATGAAAGTTTATTTTGCAGGATCAATTACTGGTGGAAGAGATGATCAAGAAATCTATTTAGAGATTATTAATTATTTAAAAGAAAAAAAAATGAATGTTTTAACAGAACATCTTGCTGATAAAAATCTATCTAGTTATGGAGAAACGAAACTTACAAGTAAAGAAATATTTAAAAGAGATGTTGAATGGATTAAAGATGCTGATCTTTTAATTGCTGAAGTTACACAAGTATCTTTAGGTGTTGGTTATGAGATTGGATTTGCAGAAAGTTTAGAAAAAAAAATAATTTGCCTTTATAGAGAAAAAGAAGGTGAAAGATTATCAGCTATGATTGATGGAAATGAAAATGTTAAAATAATTAAATATAAAGAATTAAAAGATTTAAACGAAAAATTAAATGAGATTATAGGAGAATTATAAATGAAAATGTTTTTTACATATAAATCAAAAGGAAGTATTGATACTTCAGATAAATTAGAAAAAATAAATAACTTTCTTGAAAAGAAAGGAGAACTTTTAAGTAAAGATTTAAGATTAAAAAACTTTAAACCATCTGGAGAAAAGATGAATGATAAAGACATACTTGACAGAAGTTTAAATTTAATTAAAGAATGTGATGTTTTTATTGCAGATGTTTCTTTTCCTTCTTTAGGTGTTGGATATCAGATTAATTTTGCAAAAAATCTTAATAAAAAAATAATTTGTTTATATGAAGTTCAAGTAAAACAAGAACTTTCTCCAATTATTAATAGAGATAACTATATTCATTTAATAAAATATAAAGATTTAGAAGAGATGTTTATTCAACTAGAATTATATTTTAAAAGGTTATAAGATATGAAAGGAAGAAATAACTTAACTAACATTAAAAAAAATATTAAAAAAGACATTGGGAAAACCATAAATCCTAAAAACAGCTTTTCTGGATCTATTAATCTATTGAAAAGTTATAAAGAATCTAAATCTAAAAACCCAATATTTGAAAGATTGAGAAAAGATAATATGAATTTAGCAATATTAAATAGTAGAGCTAACATTCTATTAAAAAAAAATCTAAATCCAGATTTGGCATTTTCTATTCATGAAAAAATAACTAATATTGAAAATGTAGTTTTTAGTCATTCTCAAAAGATGATTACTTTAGAAAGGATTATTAAAGAAAAAGGTAATTTTGCAGAAAATGTCGGTAATAGTTATCAAATTAAAAAAATAGTTGAAATTGATAAAAAATATAAAAAATATTTTTCAGAAGTTATGAAAAAATCAAATCAAGTAGATAACTTAAATGATTTAAATAAATTATTAACATATTATGAAAAACTGTTTAAAACAATTTTATAAAATTAAAAATTAGGAAAAATATGAAAGGAAAATTAATTGTTATAGATGGAACTGATGGTACTGGAAAACATACACAAACAATGCTTTTAAAAGAAAATCTTGAAAAATTAGGATATTTTGTAGAAACTATTGATTTTCCACAATATGGAACTAAATCTGCAGGACCAACTGAAGATTATCTTAATGGTAAATATGGGTCTGCAAACGATGTTACTCCTTATCAAGCATCTGTTCTTTATGCTGTTGATAGATTTGCAGCATCTTTTAAAATAAAAGAATGGTTAAATCAAGGAAAAGTTGTTCTTTGTGATAGATATGTTTCAGCAAATATGGGACATCAAGCAGGAAAGATAAAAGATTTAAAAGAAAGAGATAAATTTCTAGAATGGTTATTTGATTTAGAATTTAATATTTTTAAGATACCAGAACCAGATATTAATATTTTATTATATTTGGATGTTGATCTTGCAAGAAGTCTTGCTCAAAAAAATGAATCTAAAAAATTTACAAATGATGTTAAAAAAAACGATATTCATGAAAAAGATCCAGAGCATATGAAAAAAGCACTAGAATCTTTTTTATATGTTGCTGATAAATATAATTGGATAAAAATTGATTGTACTGATAAAGAAATTGGAATAAAAACAAGAGAAGAAATCTCAAAAATAATTTTTGATAAAATAAAAGAAAAAGGAGTTTTTAACATATGAAAGCATACTTAAGTATTATAAAAAAAATTATAGAAAAAGGAGAAGTTAAAGATAATAGAACTGGTGTTAACACACTTGCTATTGCTGGAGCTATGTTTGAACATGATATGGAAGATGGATTTCCATTACTTACAACTAAAAGTGTTCCATTTAGACTTGTTGCATCAGAACTTGAATTTTTCATAAAAGGACTTACAGATAAACAATGGTTAATTAAAGAAAATAATCATATCTGGGATGAATGGTGTTCTCCTGATATTGTTCCTTATGGAACTGATGAAGAAACAAAATATAAAATGAAAGAAGAAAGAGAACTTGGACCTATCTATGGTTGGCAATGGAGGCATTTTGGAGCAAAATATACTTCTTTTGATAAAGCACCTGAAGGTAATGGTATTGATCAACTTAAAAAAATGGTTGAAACTTTAAAAAAAAATCCAAATGATAGAAGAATGATTGTTTCTGCATGGAATCCTATAGATATACACCGAATGGCTCTTCCACCTTGCCATTATGGTTTTCAAGTTACAGTTATTAATGGAAAATTAAATCTTTTATGGAATCAAAGATCTGTTGATTCTGCTTTAGGCCTACCTTTTAATATTGCAAGTTATGGTTTACTTTTACATTTACTTGCAAAAGAAGCAGGTCTTAAAGAAGGTAAACTAATTGGATTTTTAGGAGACACTCACATTTATGAAAATCATATTGAAGGTTTAAAAGAACAACTTAAAAGAGAACCCTTTACTTTACCAAAAATAATAACCAAAAATTTTAAATCTATTTTTGATTGGAAATATACAGATTCAGAAATTATTGATTATAAAAAACATCCACCAATAAAGTTTGAAATTGCAGTTTAGTTTTTTAAAAAGGAAAAATAAATATGAAAGAAATAATAATTATTGCAGCTGTTTCAAAGAACAATGTTATTGGAAAAGATAATAAGATACCATGGTATATTAAAGAAGATTTTCTTCATTTTAAAGAACTAACAACAGGGTATCCTATAATAATGGGAAAAAAAACCTTCTTATCTTTACCAAAAAAACCTTTACCTAACAGAACAAATATTGTTTTAACATTTAAAGAAGATAATTTTACTTATCCTGAAATAATTATTAAAAATTCTTTAGAAGATGCAATAAATTTTGGACATTCTTTAAATGATAAGATATATATTATTGGAGGAGCTTTTGTTTATAAACAAGCAATTTCTCTTGCAACTAAACTTGAAATTACAAGAATTGATAAAGAATATGAGGGAGATACTTTCTTTCCTGAGATTAATTTAAATATTTGGAAAATTATTAAAGAAGAGAAACATGATGGTTATTCTTTTTTAACATACATTAAAAAGATGTGAAAAATATGACAATTGCATTAGTTGATAAAAATATTAAAGAATTAATTTTTAAAAAAGTTTTTAAATCAGAATTTGATTTAAAAAAATATGTACAACCTGCAAGTTTAGATATACCTATTGGTAGTAAAGCATATCTTATTAATGAAAAATTTATTCCATTTAAAAAAAATATTGAAAAAATAATTAAAGAAAATAATGTTATAGAAATGGATATAACAAAAGGAAAAGTACTTTATAAAAATCAAACTTATTTAATACCTACAATTGAAGTTAATCTTTCAAAAGATTATTATATTAAGATAAGTCCTAAAAGTTCAATAGGGAGAATAGATTTATTTGTAAGAGGTATTATTGATAATATTGGATATTATGATTATATTCCTTCTAAAACAAAAGGAAGATTATGGCTTGAAATTACACCGCAATCTTTTAATGTTAAGATTAAAAAAGGTATTAGTCTAACACAATTAATGGTTCTTAGAAATAAAGAAAATAAAAATATAGATTTAAAAAATGAAAAAATAATGTATGATAATAAAAATAGACTTATAAAAAATAATATTTATGATAAAAATAAAATTGTTTTATCATTAAATTTAAATAAAAATGATATATTTG
>CALBUD010000062.1 GCA_937968065.1 Candidatus Iainarchaeum sp.
GAAATATGAACTTCCAGAACTTCTTGAAGAACTTCCACTTGATTTTTTAACAGGTTCTGGTTCTTGATATTCTACTTTAGTTGTATAAGTATAAGGCACTGACTTCATTGCTTTAAGATATTTATCCATATCTTTATTATATTTATCTAAAAGTCTTTGTTGTTCTTCTGCAGCTAATTTCTTTTGTTTAGCTTGTTCTCTAACTTCTAAATTATATTTATTAATATTTTTTATATACTCTTTTCTACTTTCAGGAGTGGTTCTAAAAATAGATTTAAGAGGTATTCTTGCCTTCATTAATTTTACTTCTTGTTCAGCCATATTTTATTTCACCTTTTTATTTTTTTTATTTACAAATACATTAGAGAAGTATGAATTAAATGATTGTGATGGATATTGTTTTCTCTTTTTTAGTTTGCAGTAAATATCTTCTGAAACTCTAATCATTTTGTATTTTGGTTTTACCATAATTATCACATTTTAATTGTAAACAAAATGTATACATTTATAGTAATATAGTGTGTAGAAAGGTTTAAAAATAGATGTTTTAAAAAAAGAAAAATAGAGCTACTTTTTTACTGGTAGCTTTAAAGTATTTGTCATAAACTTTCTGGTTTCAATGGTTACAAAATCAAGACATTCATTATGAACATAAAAACCTTTAAACTTTTTATCAGTTCCAAGTAACCCACAAAACTGACAAGGTTTATCAGGAAATTTAGAATTGTTTAATCTATCTTCAGTTAATTCTATTACTGGATTTTCTTTTAGACTTTCAATTAGTTCTATTGAAAAATCTCTTAGTCTTCTTTGATTTTCATATGTATTAATTGACATTAATTACCACCTATTGATTTTATTGCAATCTCTCTTGTAGTGTAAACATTATCATTTTCTAAAATTAAATAATGTTCTAAGTAACCTGTATCATAATTAATTCTTACACCATAAGGTTTAACTTCTTTATGAATAAATTTATTAGTAAAAGGTATTTGATAAACTACTGGAATATTTATAGTTGGATTTTTATATACAGTTATAATTTGTTCTGGTTTAGCAGTTTGAAAAGTTGAATTAAAATGTTGTGCAACCATACAGGTAATTAATACAACACCAATAAAAACTAACCAAGCAAAAAAAATTGTTTCTAAAATATTTGTTGTTTTTTTAATCATATTTATTTCAATCTCCTTTTTTATTTATTAAATGGGCTACATCCTAAAGCACCTATAAAATATAAATATAAACTATACAAAAATAATAATATTAAAATAATCAAAATTATTAATTTCATATTTTTCTCCTTTTGTTATTTTTTATAAGCATCTAATAGATCTCTCTTGATATCATCTGTTCTTAAATTAATATAATAATCTAATGGTATTAAAGATTGATGACCCATTATTTTTTGAACTGTTTTAAGTGGCATATTTTTTTCCACAACTAAATATTGTGCAAGGATTTTTCTAAATCCATGTGGGTTAATTTTAAAGTATCTAGTAAATCTATTATACATCGCTCTAGATTTTGTTTTAAAAAAAATTAAATTATAAATATCTTTTTCTTTAATTTGATTATTTTGTAACCCTCTTTCTACTTGATCATTAAAATAAATTATATAATCTCTAAGCCAAACAAAAATAAAATAGAAAGGATTGTCTTCACTTGCATAAATAGGTATCTGTCTTGTAGCTGGTGGATTTGTTTGTTTCTTTTTTTGAGTTTTCAATTGTAATCTAATCCATTGATTACCAGTTAAGAAATCTGAATCAAACATTATGTCCTTCCATTTAATTGAAAGAACTTCATTTATTCTAGCACCAGTAAAGAAACAAACAGATATAACTGCTAGAGTTTCAAGTTTATCTTCAGGTTTTAAAGTAGTAGAAAATAAGACTTCTTTACCTATTTTAAGTCTTTCAACTAACCAATTCATAGTATATTTAGTGCCAACATCTTCTGTAGACACATAACTTTCGCTAGGATAAGGGTATCTTGGCATATTTATCTTTCCATATATAATATAATATATTAAATATCTGAATCAAGTTTAATTTTGTTCCTTAACAATATAATTTAGAACCGAAAAGTTTATAAATGTTGTGAATGTGTTGTAATACTTTCACGACTGAAGAAAGATAAACCTTACCGAATTCCCCATCACGAATTCTATAAATTTAAATATCATAATCTGGTCTGTTAACATTTTTGCTTATTAACACTAAATTGTTAACAGAAATAAATGTTAACAGCTTTGTTAACACTTTTGTTAAATTGATAAGAATTGTTAACAAGAAAAATAAAATATAACCAAAAATCATAATTTAA
>CALBUD010000063.1 GCA_937968065.1 Candidatus Iainarchaeum sp.
CAAAAAAAAAGAGTCTGCAAAAAAATATTGGAAAGCTGTTTGTGAAAATAATCTTTTAGGAACATCTATAACTGAATACAATAATTTAAATCCTTATAAAGCATATTTAGAATTATTAAAACATAAACCTAAAGATAAAGTATTAATTCCAGGTATAAAAGTTATAACCGATTCAGGAGAAGTTTTAATTTATTCAAATACTCCTGAGATTTATAATTATTCTATACTTTATGAAAATAAAGTTTCTTTAAAAAGAATAATTGATTTTTGTAATAAAAAAAATTATTTAATATCAATTGCACATCCTTTTGGTCTTATTTCAAATTCAGCAACATATATTCTTGGACTTGATAAATTAGAAAAATTAGTTAAAGAAAAAAAAATAGGAGTGGAAGCATATACTGGAATTATTGGTTATTTAACTTATTATTTATATGATTCTTTTTTTTTAAGAAAAACAAGACATCTTTTAGATTATCTTGAACTTCATAGGTTATTTAAAACTATTGGATTTTCAAGACTTAGTGAGTCTTTAACAAATAAACTTGATCAAAAATGTTATGATGTTGTATATAGATTTGAAGCTGCGATAAAATTAGGTAAATCTGCAAAATATGTAACTGCAGGTTCTGGTGGATATAATGTTGATGATATTGGAAGTGGAATTTTAACTTTAGATCTTCCAAAATCTTTTTTTGAGATTAAAGATGATTTTTCAAAAAATAAATTTTTGTTAAATAAAATTAAATCTAAAAAAATAAAAGCAGTTGGACCTCCTGGAAAATATACTGACAATCTTTTTGAAAGATCAACTGCAAGAAAAACTAAAAGAAAAGCATACAATGATTTAATGTATCTTACAAAGAGATCTATTTAATGTGAATAAATTATGGATATTTTATATGTGCCTTTAATTGTTTTTACTTTAATTATTTTATTATATGTAACTTATCAAGATATAAAATATAGAGAGATAAATGTTATCTCTTTGTTAATTTTAGCGGTTGTAAGTGTTGTTTATCTTGGAATTTTTATTTTTAAAAATAATTCTTTTTTATGGTATAATTATGTTTTACAATTAATTATAACTTTTTTGTTTTTATTTATATTTTATCTTTTAGGAAAATTAAGTAATCTTACATATATTGGAGAAGGAGATTTATATATAATTCTAGGAATCTCTTTTACCAATATTTTTGATATTTATTTTTCTATGTTTATTTTTATTTCTGCTTTGTTTTTAAATTTGTTAATACCAATAGGTATCTTTTTATTTAATCTTTTATCTAAAAATTATCCAAAACATTCTTTTTTAAAATCGATTTATTTGATGTTTTTAGGATATCCTCTAAAGTTAAATAAGATAACTAACTTTTATACTCCTTTAGAGAAATATGTTTTAGAAGAAGGTATTTTAAAATATAAAACAACTATTAAACCAAATATTGAACCTGAAAAAGAATTAAAATTACTTAAATCTTTTGCAAAAAAAAATAACATCTCCCAAATTTGGGTTTCTCCTTTAGTTCCTTTTGCAATACTTATCTTTTTAGGTTATGTTCTGGTTATTTCTCTTTATCTTTTAGATATTATTAATTATTTGTTAAGTTTCTTCATATAAATCTTGTTTGTATATATATAAAGATTTATAAATATAATGAACTATATCTATATAGATTAAAATATATTTTACAAATAAGATATTTATGGGTAATAAAGAAGATTCTTTAGAATTTAAAGTAATTAAAAGAATTCCTTTATCTACAGGTGTATCTTCTAAAACAACTTCTAAAAATATTGATTCTCTTAATATTAAAAGATTAGATTCTATAGATATTAAAGAAACTAATATTAAAGAAACTAATCTTAAAAAAACAACTCCAGATTTTAAACAAAATTTAAAAGACATAAGAGATATTACTTTTAAAAAAGTTTCAAAATTAGATGATGTTGAAAATAATTTAAAAGAAGAAGTTCCATTTAAAATAAAAAAAGGTTCTTTAGAATTAAATAATTTTAAAAAAGAACCAAATGTTTTGAAAAATAAATCTTTAGAAGAAAATAAATCTTTAGAAAAAGTATCTTCTTTTACTCTTGATGATATCAAACAAAATAAAATTAAACCTAAAGAAAAAAAAAAAACTATAAAAAAAATTGAAGTTATTGATAATTTAATAAGTCACGATGCTTCTTTAAAAAACCAAGAAACTTCATATCCTTTACATTTTAGTAATGAAATTTATAAGGAAGGACGTATAATTAATTCTTTAGAAAATATTTTAAAAAATATTGATAATCCTTTTACTATAAAAGAACTTTCAAAAAAAGAAGAATTTATAGATCAATTTAATCAAGAACAAAATAATGTAGATACTCTTTTATTAGAATTAAATAAAAAAACAAATAAACTAGATGAAGATGTTTTTTTAGAATCTTTTTCTTTTCTTGATAATAAACCAAAAATTGAAAAAATAAAATACCCTTCATATAATGTAAAACATCTTTATTCAAAGATAGATAGCTTAAATAAAGAAATAATTTCTGAAAATAAAGAAAAAATAAATGAAAAAGAAAAGCAAGTTTTTAAAAAAGATGATTTTAATAATTCTTTAATTGAAGAAATTGAAATTCCTGATGTTTATCCTCTTGAAGATAATGTTGAAGATGTTAATCATATTATTGAAAATAGATATGTAAAAGATTCTTTAGAGGATTTAGAAGATACTAAGATATTAAATCAAGATTTGAACGAAATTCCAAAAATAAAAACTAATGAAAGTTCTTCAAAAATACCTAATTTTGTTTTAGAAAATAAAAAAATTAAATTAAATAAAGATATTGAAGAAAATATTAATAGAACACAAAAACCATTAAATAAAAATAATAACCCTTCAGAAAAATTTAATATTAATAAATTTTCTGATAAAATAAAAGAAGATGATGACCATACAAAAGATATTTATTCTAAAATAAATGTAAATAAAGAAGATGATCAAAAAATAGAAACTAAGTATAAAGAATTAAAAGATCCTTTAAATATTAGAAAACAAAAGAAAATAAAAAAAGAATATATTGTTATTAAAGAAAAACCAAAAGTTAAAAAAGATTTAATTTCTGAAAAATATTCTGATTTTAAAGAAAAAGGAATTGATTATATTCTTCCAAGAGATGTTGGTAAAGAAAAAATAAAAAAACAACAAATATATATAGAATCAAAACCTGAAAAAGACTCTAATTTTTCTTCACTTGTATATACTGATCCACTCTATGTTTCAAATAAAGAAGTTTCTCAAATTTTTGAAAAATATTCAATTGATGAATTTACATATGTTACTATTTATTATGATTCTGAAAAAGGTTTGTTATATAACTTAGTTCAACCAGAAATTCCTTTAGATGAAGAAAAAGAATATTCTCAAATTAAAAAAATATTTTTTAATACTATAGATCAAAACTATTATTCTTTTAATGGAGATAAAAAAAGTCTTGAAAAATATATTGAAAAAATATATGATATTTCTCTAAATAAATTATCTTATTCTTTAAATAATCTTCAAAAAAAACTTTATTTTAAATTTATTCAAAGAGATTTTTTTGGACTTGGAATTTTAACTAATCTTTTGCAAGATAAAAAAATATTAGAAATAACTTGTTCTGGAGAAAAATCAAGTATTTTAGTAAACCACATAGAATATGGAAATTTAAAAACAAACATTAGTTTTTCAAGTATTAGAGAACTAAATAATTTTGTAGAAATATTAACTAAAAATATGGGCCTTTTTATAACTGAATCTCACCCTGTAATAGATGGTTATCTTCCAAATGGATATAAAGTTGAAGGACTTTATTCTTCAGGAGATACCAGTAGTAAAGGATCCTCATTTGTTATTAAAAAATATTTAGATGAACCTCAATCTCCAGTATCTTTAATTAAAACAAGTATTGGTTCTATTGATTTATTTACATATATATGGTCTGCAATTTCAGAAGACTATAAAGTAATTATTGTTGGTCTTGATGACTCTTTTACAATATTTAATTCTATTTTATTATTTTATCCAAATAAAAAAATAATAACTGTTCAATCATATGATCGTTTAAAACTTCCACAACAAGAGTGGATTAATAGAGTTTTTACGAATAATCCAGATATTGATAAAAAGTTAATAATAAATCAAACAATTTCACAAAAACCAGATTATTTTATAGTTGATCAATTTCAAGAAGATATTTTTGATGTTTCTTGGCATAATATAAATATGTTTTCAATATCTCCAATAGTCTATAATGAAGTTTTAGAAAAATTAAAACAAATAAATCAAAAAACTATTGTTATAGAGTTAAGAAATATAAAACAAGAAATTAAAGAAAATATTCAAATAATATCAATTAAAGAAATTATTTCAAATCACGAAATTTTAATTTCAGAAATTGATATTAATAAGAAAGTTTATTCAATTAATCTTTTATCTTCAAACATAAACATTGTTGATTTCTTAAAACGAAAAAAATTATTAAGATGGATGTTTGATTCTAAGATATATAATTATATAGATTTTAATAATATTGTTTCTGAGTTTTATTTTCAAAAAGACAATATTTTTAAAAGATTAAACATTGATATAGATGAGGATAAATAATTTTTAAATAAAAATAATTTATTAAAAAAGAGGAAAATATGTTTAGTAAATTTTTAACAAAAATATCTAGTTATTTTTTTAAAGATCTAATCATAAAATTAAAACCAAATTTAACTGGTTTTGAAAAAGTGTTAAGTTATACAGAAATAAATGAAGATACAGTTACATATCTTTCAAACATATTATTTTTATCTTTATTTTCTTTAATCATCATAGAATTTGGTCTAATCTTTTTAATGATAAGATTAAATATCTTATTTAATCTTTTAAGTTTTTTTATAACTATTGTTATTTCTTTTACATTTTCTTTTATGATTTTCTTGCTATTATATAAATATCCTTATTATCTACTAGATATAAAAAAGAAAAAGATAGATGAGGAATTTACAAGAAACATAAGACATCTATCTGTTTTAAAAGATGAAAACTTAAGTATACAGGATGTTTTAAACATTTTTAAAAACTTAGAAAATAATGATCTTTTAAGTAAAGAAGCAAGAAAAATAATCTCTTTAACAAAACAAAACCATAACTTAAGAGATACTTTTAAAGCAATTATTTCAGAAACTTACTCGGAAGTTGAAAAAAACTTTTTTAGAAAGTTGATAAGTGTTATTGATAAAAAAGAAGATTTAAACCAAGTTGTTTCAGATTTTCTAAATTCTTTAGAACAATCAAGAAAAGAGATTAGTGAACAGAAAAAAAGTAGAGTTAACCTTTTATTCTTAATTTCTATATTTTTATTTTTCTTTTTTATAATTATTTTAATATTAATTTTTATGACGGTTACAAATTTATCTTTATTAAAAGAAATGTTAATGATTTTTGCAATAGTTTTTTCAATTGTTGAGTTTATATTAGTATTAATATTATTTAAATGAGTGTAGAGTATATGAATTTTAAAGATAAAAACGGAACAATTGCTTATTTTGATAAGATAAATGGTGATAGTTTTATTGAATTTATTAAAGAAAGGCTTTTATTTTTAAAGGAAATTTTAACTGATGATGGAAGTTTATTTATTCATTTAGATTATAGAATGTCACATTATATAAAAATTGCTTTAGATGATCTGTTTGGGTTTTCATCATTTAGAAATGAAATAATTTGGAAATATAATTGGGCTAGTACAGTCAAAAAATATT
>CALBUD010000064.1 GCA_937968065.1 Candidatus Iainarchaeum sp.
AATTTTTAAATCTTAAAATAAAATATAAAAAAGGTAATAAATATGTCAGGTAAAAAAGCAAAAGGAAAAAGAGCAAAAACAAGAAGCTTATATCGTAGAAACGTAAGAGCAAAAACAACAATTAATGAAATTGTAAAATCTGTAAAAATAGGAGATACAGTTCAAATTAAAACAAATAGTTCAAGACATGAAGGGCTTCCTCATAAAAGAACTTATGGAAAAACAGGTAAAATTGTTTCATTTCAAGGAAATGCTCCTGTAGTTGAATTATATGATGGAAATAAAAAGAAAAAAATAATTACAGATAGAGTACATGTAAAACAAATTAAACAAATACCAAAAACAGAAAAGAAAAAACCAATAAAAAAGGTGAAAAAATGAATTATAAATATATTGAAGATGTTCCTTTATCTGAAGTTAAAAAAATAATGTCTGAAAGATCTAAAGAAAAAGAATTAACTTTTGAACAAAAACATGCATATGAACATGCAAAATTATTTTCAATATTAACACCAGCAAATACAGAAAAATTAAAAAAAGCACTTTTAAATTTAGAATTATCAGATGAACTTGCAACAAAAATAACAGATATATGTCCAAATCCTTTAGAATTAAATTTAATACTTGAAAAAGAAAAAGATGTTGATGATGCAAAAAAACAAGAAATTATTGATATCTTAAAAAAATTTAATAAAGAATAATATTGTTAAAATATGATTAAAAAAGAAGCAATAGTTTTAGATAAACTAAAAAAAGATATTAGATTCAAACAAACAGATGTAATACATTGTGTAGGTATCTCCAACTTTTCTTTATTAGAAATAGTTACAGAAGAAACATTTAAACCTCAAGATAAAATATCTACAGAAAATATACTTGTAAAAAGAATAATGTATAATAGATTATCTGAAAATGGAAAAAAAGAACTTGAAAAAGCAGTCGAAATAATTGTTTTAGAGAATCCAGAAAAATTTGTTAATTTTTTTAATAATGCAAAACCAATTGGACTTAGAAGACATCAATTAGATCTTTTACCAATGATAGGTGTAAAACATAGAATGGCCATTTTAGAGCATATTAAGAAAAAAGGACCATTTACTTCTTTTGATGATATTAGAAAAATAGAAATGATGCCAGATCCTGTTAAAACAGTTGTAAATAGAATTGTTGATGAAATAATTGGATCAGATGATATTAAATATAATTTATTTACAATGCCGTATCTTAAAAAAATATAACTTATTTTATATAAGGAATAATAATTTATGCAAAAAGAAATATATAGGTTAATGCTTATACATGGTTTTAAACCAAATTCTAAATTTGATCAAAATTTTATATTAGATAAAAATATTATTCTTAAATTAATTGAAACTATTAACCCTTCAAAAGAAGAAACAGTTTTAGAAATTGGACCAGGACTTGGGTTTCTTACTAAAAAGTTATTATCTAATTTTAAAAAAGTAATTGCTATTGAAAAAGATAGTTTAATGGTAGAAATTTTAAAAAAAGAAATTACTGATAAAAACTTAGAAATAATACATTCTGATTTTTTAGATGTTGATTTGTCTAAATTAAATTTTGACAAGATAGTCGGGTTTATTCCTTATTCTATATCTTTAAAAATTATTGAAAAAATAATTGCAACAAAACCAGCTTGTTTTGTTGTACAAAAAGAATTTGCAGAAAAACTTACAGCTTTTGAAGGTTTTGCAAATTATGTATCAATTACGGTTCTTGCACAAACTTATTCTGAAGTCAAAATTATTAAAAATATTAAAAAAAGTAGTTTCTTTCCAAAACCAAAAGTTGAATCTTCAATTATTTTAATTTCACCAAATAATAAAAAAAACGATTTAAAATTTAATCAATTTATAAAAAATATTTTTAGATATCCAAATAAAGATGTAACTAATAGTTTTAAACATTCAATTACTGAAAATAAAGAAATAATTGATGTTTCAAAAATCAAAAACATTTCAGAAAAATTAAGCTCAACAAAAGTAAAACAACTTTCTGTTCCTGAACTTGAAAAAATATATAAAATTATTAAAAAATAATTTATATCTTTTTAATTTTTTAAAAAAAATCAATCAAATTCTTCTAAAATCATATTCTGATAGATAATAGGATTATTTTCTTTAAAATAATTTTTAGCTCTATTCATTTTTTCTTCAGTTTTTGCATGGAATTCTAAAATTGGTTCATTTTCTTTAACTTCATCACCTACATCACATAAAAGAACAATCCCTGAAGTTATATCTTTTGGACAACCAAGAAGTTTTGCAATTAAAGTTATTTTTGATAAATCAAAATTATCTATTTTTCCAGATATTGGAGAATTAATTTTTTCAATAAATTTAGCTTTTGGAACATCTTCTGATTTAAAAATTGTTCCTCCTTGAGCCTTTATTATTTCTTGAAACTTTAAAAGAGCTCTACCTGAAAGAACTTCTTCTTTTGCAAGCTTATAACCCTCTCCTTCTTTTGCTTTACCTACAAGTTCTAAAAGTTCTCCTGCTAAAAGACAAGATTTTTCTAAAACATTATCTTGATATTTATTTTCTAAAACTTCTAAAACATTTTTAGCTTCAAGAGAAGGCCCAAAATATTTACCACAAGGTTTATCTCCGTCTGTTAAAATAACTTTTGTATTAATTCCTAAAAAAGAACTAATTGTTATAAATTTTTTTGCAAGTCTTTCTCCATCATCTTTATTTTTAATTTTAACATCCCGTCCAACAGGAATATCAATTACAAGATGAGTTGAACCAATACTTTTTTTCTTTGAAAGAATAGATGCTATCATTATTCCTTCAGGATTAATTCCTAAAGCATGTTCAATATCTATTAATTTATTATCTACTGGACATAAATCAAACTTACCTTCCCAAGCAATAACACCATTTGTTTCATTTATTATTTTTTTAATTTCATTAATATCAAAAGTTACTGGTGCTAAAACTTCCATTGAATCTGCAGTTCCAGCAGAAGAAGTTATTGATCTTGAAGCTGTCTTTGGTATTTTATATCCTAAAGAAGCTATGATTGGCGTTAATATCATAGAAACTCTACCGTTTATTCCACCAATAGAATGTTTATCAAGAATTATTTTTTCTTTAAAATCAAGTCGATCTCCAATGTTTACTAAAGCATTACACAAATGTTTTGTTTCTTCTAAATTAAGTTCATTTATAAAAACACCAGTCACAAAAGCTGAAAGTTCAATTTCTGATAATGAGTTTTTATCTATTTCATTTACAATTTCTATTATTTGATCTTCAGATAATGTTTTATTTTTTACTTTGTCCATTATAAATTTTATTGCAGGTGGAGGATTTAAAAGATTTATAGAAACAACATTCCCATCTTTAAGATTAAAATCTTTTGCTGAATCTTTAAAAATTCCTATTGTGTTTTCATCAACATATGTGTGAGAAGTATCAATTACAAAAACTGTGTGTAATTCTTCTTGTTTTATTTCGATTCGATCTAAATTTTGAGCACCTAAATGAAAAGCTGTGTTTGGATGTAAGATAGCTATTGGATAATTTGCATAAATATCTAAAACTTTTATTTTTAATTCTAACTTCATAAATATCTTTTCCTTTTTTTTAAAAAAATTATAATTGATCAACCATTTGTTTAATAATATCTTTTGAGATTACACCTACTTGTTTTTTAACAATCTCTCCATTTTTCATAAAAATTATTGTTGGTATTGACATAACTTGAAATTCTTGTGAAATTTGAGGTGCTTTGTCTACATTTACTTTAACACAAAAAACATTTGGATTTTCTTTTGCAAATTCTTCAAAAATAGAAGTAAACATTTGACAAGGTCCACACCAAGCAGCCCAGAAATCAATTACAACTATTTCTTTATTTTTTATCTTTTCTTTAAAATCAGTATCATTTAATTCTTGAATAAATTCTGACATATTTTTTCACTCCATTTTTTTCTTTTAATCTATATTAATATGTTATAAGATATAT
>CALBUD010000065.1 GCA_937968065.1 Candidatus Iainarchaeum sp.
TGTTTTGGTTTATATCACATCCATTATTAATGCCATACTTATATGGTTTTATAATTCACGATTACGAATATAGTAATAAATGTGAATATAAGATAACAAGACTACAAGCTGATGAATTCTTCTTATATAATAATATACATAAATATAAAGGTAGTAAGTTAGTTTCTTTAGTTATGTATTTATGAGTGAGAATTGCAGGGTATAATCATTTCAAAGCTGATTTGCCATTTGATAAGAAAACAATAAAATAATATAAAAGAAAGGAAACCTATAATATTAAATAAATAATAACAGACAATGGTTGCAGAAAGTAAAATAGTGTGGACTACATTTGTAATAGCTTGATTAACAATACCTATCTATTGAATAGAAGTGTTAATATTGGCATTATTCCTATATCTAATAGTTCAGCTGATAGACATAATATCTTGATATATAGCTGCTAGAAAAAGACAAGCTATTGCAAGTGGTATAATTAGAGAATGACTTGTAAGTAAATTTACACTTCTAGTATGAATAATGTTAGCAATATCTATAACAATATTCTTAACAACAGCTTTACAAGGACTTAATTTAACAATCTTTTGATTTCCTATTTGTTACATAATAGCTATATTCCCTTTAGCTACAACTACACTTTTTATATATATGGAAATTCTATCTATATTAGAAAATTTAAGTTACATACTAAAAGGAACTAGACAATGAAAATTGTTTTGAGTTATTAGCTTCTTATGAAACAAACTATTTAATGTATCAATAGATAAGTTAAGTGAAACAGCTGAAAAGAAAATAGATGCTAAGTTTAAAAATAATTTTAAATAATATGAAAATATATATAAAGAAAATAATTGAAGCTCTCTATTGATTATATAAGTTTTATATAACTAATGATGAGGCTTTTGATGAAATAGTGAAAGACCCTAGGGATTATGAAAGTTTAGCTTGATGAGAAACAAAAGGTCTTCCGCAAAGGTTTGAATATAAACCTTATCTAGTGACAGACCAAAGAAAGGATTGATATAGAATGAGTTGTACATCTCAGTGAACAGCAGGGGCTATTAACACTTCAACTAAATATAAAAAAGGGAAAACTTTCTATTTACCAGAACCTTTATGGGATGATATGGTGGACAATAAAGTGGGGGACAGAAAGAGAGGTGCCTATTTAAAAGATGCTGTAGGAACAGCTTATAAGAAAGGTTGGTTTAAAGCCTATTATAGAGCCACAAGCAATGATGCTAAGAAAGAGGCTTTATATAGAGGTGATTTGATAGTTACAGGGTCAACAAAGATTGATTGGAAAGAACTTATTAAAACAGACAATATAGTTAGAGCAGCCTGACAAGGCTATTGACACGCCTTCTATATAGTGGGGTGGAATGAGATTTGATGGATATGTCAAAACTCTTATTGACCTGATTTTGTATTGAACCAATTTGTAATACCATATTCTCTTGCTGACGAAGTGTTATTCAATTCAACATATGCTTTAACAGTTAATGACCCAGATTGGACTAAAATAAGCAAAGGGGAATTGTTTGAAAAATATAAATTAACTAGAATGAAAAATGCCAACAAATAAAAAATGATATTGGTCTAAAAATTGATGAGCCAATTATAAAAAATACCAATGAACAGATAAGGCTAAAAAAGATAGAGCTGCTAGAAATAAAGCTAGAAGAGAGGCTGAAAGAAAAGGTAAAGTGAGGAAATGAGATTGAAAGCATATAGACCATATTAAACCATTAAGCAAAGGTGGCTCTAGGTCTACAAAAAATACAAGAGTTGTTAGTGCTAAAGCTAACCAAAGAGCCTGAGCTAAAATAGCTAATAAAAGAAAAGGCTCTTGATACAAATTAAAAAAATAATCTTAATTAAAAATGAGATGAGAACAAACAACTAGAATTGAAGACTTAACAGGTTGAATAAATGTTAGAGACTATCCATCTGAGATAGAGAATAAACAATTTCAAGACCTAGTTAATTTCAATTTTGAATGAAATAAATTAGTTAGCAGTAAGGGAAAAGAAGTTAAACAAGTAACTTCTTCCCCTTTGCAGGCTATTAAAATAGATAGTAATGATTTATGGTATATAGAAGACTCAAAACTTTACAAAAGTTGAACAGAAGTTCCAGAGCTTCAATGAAGCACTATAACATTTTCTACATTATCAACTTATTGGCAACAATATGAACCTAATCTATACACTTATATAGTAATAGATTGAGTTGAATATGAAGTTAATTGAGCCACACCAGAAGAAAGGAAAAACTCTTTAGTTAATCAGCTTGATACAAATGTGTATGATGTAAGAGAAAAAAGTGTACAGGAAATATTTATAGGTAGATTTGATTTTATTGCTCCTGTAATATCTCTACCTTCTTATAGCTCATATATATTATGAGTTGATGCTCCGTGAGCAACCTGATTAGACCGTACTTGGACTGAAATATTTTCAGACAATAAACTTAATTGAACTTGTATAGTTATTAATTGAACTCCTGTTGCTTGATTAATACAGCCTAATACAAGCTGAACATTAAGAAGTAATGCTAATACATTATTTTCTACTATGTCTTTCCCTTCAGAAAATAACGCTGTGCAATATTATTTTGATAATGATGTTGATTTAAATATATGAGACTCTAGCACATCTCAATCAATAGGTTGGCTTTTAAATAAGGTGGATACATTAAATTATATATCAAATTATTCAGAGGAATATAGAGGTATATATTGCTTAAATACAACAACTTCATTTTCTGTTACATTTGATTGATATACAATAAGCTGAACAATACCTGCCTGAAATATAGCTTCAATAAGAACTCAAATTGATACTCAACTTCCTTCTTGATACTATACAGAATACACTGCGGTTAGTAGCTGATTTTTATATCCAGACTCAGCTCCTTGAGCATTCTTTATTTATTCATCTAATTGAGTTGCAACAATTTCTTCTTTTCAATTAAATTGACTTAATAGTGCTTCTTATATTGTATATAATAAATGATATATCACAACACCAAAAACTTTAACACAAGGAGAGCAAATAGTTATATCTTGACAAGCAACTTGAATAAGTTTTGATTGAATAGTTGATGTTACAATAGGTAATCAAATGCAACTTTTAGTTAGTAGAGATGATTGAGGTGCGGCTGTCTTTGTAGACAATATATACAATCCAATATGAGAAGAGGCTGTATGACTTCCAACTGTATGAACTATATATAACTGAAAGATTGTTTTATGAGGATACCCTGATAATGATAATATAGTATTTTCTAAAACTTCAACACCAGACAATCCTTTGCTTATCACTTCATTTGATTGATATGATGCTTGAGGACAATCTGTATCAGGTTGAGATAAAGGTAGGGTTGTAGGTATGACAACTTCTGAGAATTGATTATATGTCTTTAAAGACAATTCAATATGGTACACAAATTCAGAAAAAGATAATCCTGACTCAAACTCTTTCAACTTTATATTTAGAAAGATAACTTCTAGTTGAGCTTATAGCCAATCTACTATTACAGATGTAGAACAAGATGTTTTCTATTTAGATTGGAATGAAAGAGCTGTAAGAAGACTTAGTTATGAACAAAATTTAACAACTTTAAGAGATACTGCAATATCAGATGAGATAAGAGGATTATTAGAAGACTTACCACAAGACCAAAGTTTAGCAACAGCAAACTACACTTATCCAAATTATCGCCTATATCTATCAGACCACACTTGACCAACTATAACATATCCAAATGGGAAAACATATAATACAAACAATGTATGTTTAACATATAATGTATATAATAAAAGTTGGACAAAAGAAACTCTTTGAAATGTTATTGTAGCAGACAAAGGATATATAGGAACTAACGATAATAATATAAGTGAATTAGAAAAAGGTAATATTAATCTAAATGGATTAGCTCTTACAAAAAGATATACAGAAGGTGATGATTTCATAAGAAAGAAATATAATAGAGTGAAGGTTTTAGGTAAACTAAAGCCAGAATATTGAGAAAGCCTTTCTTTCACAACTGAAATATTAAATAATAACTGAGAAGTGGTAAAGAGAGTAACACAAACTGCAACTACAGAGGAAAGAATAGATGAGAGAATACATACCTATTTCCTATCTGAAAGTGTAGAGTTTAGGTTTAGTTTTTCTGGTAAAGGTAGAGTGGAAATATATGACCTATTCTATTCTTATAAAGCTACTAAAATATAGGGAAAATAAGCCCTGAGAGAGCTTTTAAGTTCTTTTAGGACTTATTATACCTGTACAATATAAATAATAATAAAAACAATATGAATTTTATATATAATGAAACTCTTACTTGAGTTGTTGATTGAATTAATAAAACATTTACAACACAATATGTAATAGAGAAAATTGAAGAGGTTTATGTTGGTTGAGCTCCATATAGAGGAATTACATATACAGGACAAACTGTTGTTCTTAATGATGCTCCTCCTGCCTGAAGCTGACAACCTACTATAGATTATTTTGAGTCTACAACACCTCCTCCTGTAACAGAAAGTGATGTTAGTCTAGGGCTTATAATAAATGATGTATATGATAAACTTAGTCAAGATAGAGTGAGCGGAGGGATACCAAATGATGTTTATAAAGAAAGTCAAATTAAGTTGGCAATAACATCAGGTTGGAGAAGAATTGAAAATAGTAGAGCATTAAAAGATGTAATAAGTTCTTATAGTTTCAGAAAAGCTAAAGAATTCACATTAAAACAAAAAGACTCATCTTCTATTGATATAGGAGAACAAAGCTACATACCATCTACAGGGAAACTTTCCCTTGACAATTGAGCCATTTTTGATTATAATGGATATAGCTGATGAATAATTAGCTCTATATGAGTGATTGGTGATACAGGAGCCACATTAAGTTTTTGATATAAACTTCCTAGCTCAGTGTTAAAAGTTAGTGAAGTGAGAGTTGGTTGAACTCTTATTGAGCCTGATGATATAAGAGAATGGACTAATAGAAAGAACACTTACTGTGTTGCTGATTGATATTTGTTTCTACCTATTACTAATAAAGAAGATGTAGTGGTAGTTAAATATGTAAAAACTCACAACATTATAGAAGAAGACACTGACTTGTTTCCTTTAGAATGGGACTACTTTGAAATGCTAAGTTATTATGCTTTATATAAAATATGTGCATTAGTTGAAGATGATAGAACCTCTCTATTCTACCAAGAATATGAAACTATCAAAAAGCAATATAAGGCTTATAAAAGTAGACAAGTTGATTGAATTAAGAACACATTAAAAAGTGGTGTGTTAAAACAATATTAATATATAAATGTAAAAGAAAATGGCGAAAGACAATAAAGCCCTTTTAAAAGAAGCTATAGATAAGGTGGGGGCAGATAAGGTTGAGAGTGCTATTAAAGAAGCTTGACCAGAAGCAATAAGAGCAGCATCAAGAGCTATACTTAGAGATGATAATCAATGATGAACAGCTAATAAAAATACACAAATTGAGAATGTAGCTAAATGATATTCTAGTGATAACATTTGAATACCTTGAGTTAATGTTAATGTGGAAGGTTGAACTTCAAAAGAAACTTTTGATAAAACAGAAACTATAGACCAAATTGAAACACCTGAACAAGCTCAAGACTTAGTAGTTGATACAACTAAAGAAGATATGAAAACAACTACAGCACAAATTGAAGAAACAGAAAAAATAGCTACACAAAGAACAGAAGAAGACAAAGTTATTAAAGATGCTGAAAAGAAAGCTATTGAAGACCAAGCTACTAAAATGCAAGAGCTTAGAGATGCTTATTCAAAAGAACTTGAGGATAGTGAGGCTAGAACTAGAACACTTATAGAAGATAGACTTGAAAGAGATACAGAGCTTTTAGAAGAACAAAAACAAGCTGAGCTTAATAAACTTGAAGCTGAAAAAGAACTACAAGCAGCAAAAGATAAACAAGCTATATTAGATGCTGAAAAACAAATAGAGGTTAGTAGGCAACAATCAGCTTGGGCTTATCAAAAACTTTGATTAGGTTTTTCTTCTTGAATAATCAACACTTCTCAACAAATAGCTACAGAAGGTGCTGAAACAATAGCTGCATTGAAAGTGCAGGCTAATTATAATCAAGCTGATATAGCTTATAAAGTGGCACAAGTGGAGTTTGAATATACAAATTCAATTAATCAAATGATTGATAACTACACTAATCAACAAATTGAACTTGAAGAAAGTGTGAGAGATAGAATATATACAGAACAAGAAAATCAATTAAAAGATGAAGCTGAAAAAGATAAGGCAATAAGAGAAATAGAAAAAGAATATTTAAAAACAACTAGAGCAAGAGAAGATGAAATGAGAAGAGAAACTGAAAGGTTGAGAGATAAGGCTATAACACAATCTAAACAACTTCAAACTGAGCTTAAACAAAAAGAAACTGAAAATAAAACAGCTCTTAATGAACAAATGTTAAGCTGAGAATATTTTGCACTTTCAGTTGAAGAACAAAACAACCTTATATTACAAAGTGGTATGACTAGAGAGGAAGTTGATAGAAGAATAGGTGGGTCTATATGAAACTATGCAAATCAATTAGCACAGAATATTATGTGAAATGATTTCTTCCTTTCTGCTACAGAAGATAGTAAAATTAAAAATAGAACTAAAAGCCTAATGGAGTTTAGTTGATATACATTAGAAGAGGCAACTAGAATTGCATTAGATGAAACATTACAAAAGAATGATAAATATAAAGCTATGAAGGCTGCTGAGGCTGCTTCTGCAAGTGGTTCAGGATGAGGGTCAGTAGCATCATCTAATTTAGCTTCTAAAATATTTGCAGCAAGTGAACAGCTTGGGAGAAAAATTAGTTATTGAGATGCTGAAAAAATTGCAAACGACCCAGAAGCTGCTGCACAAATACTAGGTCAATGAGCTTTTGAAACTTGAAGTGTAGTTAATGACCCAGACTTATGAACTTATAGCTGAACTACCATTTTTGGGAATAAATATAAAGATGATATAACTCCTGATAATACATATTGAATATTAAAAGAGGTTGACACATTAGATATTGAAACTTGAGCAAAAAATAAATATAAAAATTTTGCACTAGATAAAATGTTGCTAGAATATGAAAACACTAAATCAAGTGGGGTTATAGAAGGTATAATGAAATGATATAGTGCAGTAGATAAAGACAATAAAACTCTTATAGAAGAAAAACTAAAAAGTGAATTAAAAACTAAAGATGAACTTACTGACGAAGATGAAGGTAGTGTTTATATAGATGGTAGAAAGATTAGGATTTATAATCCTTGACCTAAAACAAATACAGAAATAGGTGAATTTGATAAACAAAAAAAATAATAATTATTAATAAATAAAATATGGCTTTAAAATGGATAGATGGTAAATGGGTTTGGGAGGAAGAAGAAGAAAACTATAAAA
>CALBUD010000066.1 GCA_937968065.1 Candidatus Iainarchaeum sp.
ATTACACCCAGATTCTAAAGAACCATCTAAAGAAGATGTCCAAGAACAAGTGTAAGATCCAGAGTTATTATCCACAGAAGCTAAAAAATTAATTTCTTCTCCAAAAGAAAAAGAAGAATTATTTTCTGGAGAATCAATACTTATTAATAATAAAGGCTCTCTTTCAGGTCTCTCTCTTTCAATTGTTTGTAAAGTTACAACATCAGAAGAATCAATCTCTGTTAAAAACATTATTTTGTTTCTATCTATTTTTTTAATATATAAATTAAATTTATTACCTTTTAGAAAAACATCTCCCAAAAATTCAATTTCAGAAAGGTTTAAACCAACTATATATTTTTGATCATCTCTATAAAGATATTTTCTTCCTTCAGTTACTAAAACTTTATTTGGATGATGTTCTCCTTCTCCTATGTGATAAATCTCTAATCTTTGAGTGTTTGAATCAATTTCTAAAGTTAGTTTTGATAAATCTAAAGTTAAAGAAGCAATTGAGTTTGTAGGACTTTCTAAAACCTCATTTATTTTTAAATTAATTTCTTGTATATATTTTTCAGAAATTTCAAAATTTTGTTTTGAAATTGATTTTTTAATAGCTGGATTAACTCCAGTAATAATAATTGCAATAACTCCAGTAACAATAGCAATAACTATAACATAACTAATAACTTCAGAAACCCCTTTACTGTTCTTTAAAAACATAATTTTTTCTTTCTTAAAATTAATATATATTAATTAAATATATTATCAAAAATATACTAATATATATTATATGAAATCTTTATAAACATATTTAATCTATATTATATAGTAAAATATAAGTTATTTTTAAAAAAAAATAGTGGTCCGGATAGTGTAGTGGTTAGCATAGAGGTCTGTGGATCCTCTGACCCGGGTTCGAATCCCGGTCCGGACCCTCTTATTTTTAAAAAAAAACTATTTATCTAATTTTATAAAAACATCTTTTAATTGTTTATCAGAAACAACATTTGGAGAGTTTTCCATTAAAGCCATACCTGATTTTGTTTTTGGAAATGCAATAAAATCTTTAATTGAATCTTTACCTTTTAAAATCATAAGCAAACGATCAAGACCAATTGCAAAACCACCATGAGGTGGAGCTCCAAACTTAAAAGCATCTAGAAGAAAACCAAACTTTTCTTTTGCCTCATTATCACTTAATCCTAAAACATTAAATATTTTATTTTGTCTTAAAGAATCATGTATTCTCATACCACCAGATCCTAATTCAACACCATTTAAAACAAGATCAAAAGATTCAGAATAAAGAGAAAGATATTCTTCATTTGTTTTACAAGAATCTAATTTTTCCCAAGATTCTTCAGTTGCTTGTGTAAAAGGGTGATGTGCTGAAACAACACGATTTTCATTTTCATTCATTTCAAATAAAGGAAAGTTATCAACCCAAACAAAAGCAAACTCTTCTTTATTATTTTTATCTTTTCTTATATCTGGTTTATCAGTTTTATATTTTTCAATAGATTCTTTATAACTTATGTGCGGAAAAGGAATTTTTAAGTCAATGTTTAAAACTTCTTTAAACATTTGTTTTAACATTTTTTCAAAAATCTCTTGAATATCTTCTTTTGTTATAAAAGACATCTCTAAATCAAGTTGAGTAAACTCTGGCTGTCTGTCTCCTCTTAAATCTTCATCTCTTAAACATTTTGCAATCTGATAATATCTATCAAACCCTGAAACCATTAAAGTCTGTTTATAAACTTGTGGAGATTGTGGAAGAGAATAAAACATTCCAGGATTCATTCTTGAAGGAACTATATAATCTCTAGCACCTTCCGGTGTACTTCTACAAAGCATAGGAGTATCAACATCTAAAAAAGATTTAGAATCTAGAAAATTTCTTATTGATGAAATTATTCTTTGTTTAAAAACAAAATTTTCAAGCATATCTTGTCTTCTTAAATCTAAATATCTATATTTAAGTCTTGTTTCTTCAGTTGCAAGAAGCTCTCCTGTAACCTCTACTGGTAGAGAATCTTGACAAACATTTAAAATATCTAACTCTTCTGTTAAAACTTCAACATCTCCTGTTTTAAGTTTTGGATTTGGGTTTGGTTTTACTTGTACCTTTCCTTTAACCTTTATAACATATTCTGGTTTTATTGAATCAAGAAAAGAAAGTTTTTCAATTAAATCTTTTAAGATAATTATTTGTGTTATTCCATATCTATCTCTTAAGTCTAAAAAAATCATGTTTTTTCCAGATTTTCTAACTGAAGAGACCCAACCACAAAGAATAACTTTTTCTTCTTTATTTTCTTTTCTTAATTCTCCACAGGTGTGTGTTCTAAGCATATTTATTTCACATTTTTTTAATAATTTATATAAGTGTATATATATTATGCAAGATATAGTTTATAAATATATAATTTTATTTGTTATTTAGATATAATCTATAGATTTTATCTTCTTTTAAAAAATTTAAAAGTTTTTTTCTAAAAGAAGAATCAAAGAAATCTTCTTTTAAAAGATTTGAGATTTGTATATAAGATAGATCAGATACTTGATCCCAAAGGTTTGATTCTTTTATTATTTTTTCAAGTTCTTTTCTTTCAAGAGAACCTTTCTCTGGAATCTTATATGAAGCATATTGTTTTATTAGTAAAGATTTATCTTTTCCAAAAATCTTTTCTAAATTATTTTTTTTAGAATAAACTAAAATAGCATCTTTTAATTTTTCAAGTTCTGTATCTATTTCTTTTGATAATTTTTTTTTCTTTTCTGAAAATTCCTGATATTTATTAACTAAAAAAACTCCTTCTTCTTTTAAATATTCATTTTCTGGAAGTTCTTTTGTTATAACATCATGAGATTTAAAAGGACAGATAGATCTAAAGTTACACCAATCACAAAGAGCAGAAGGATTTCCTGGAAAACTATTTTTTTCTTTAGAAGTTTCAATTTCTCTTATAATTTTAATAGTTTCTTTTTTTAAATTTTCAAGATCAAGATCAGTTCTTTTTGAAACTTGTTTTATGTTTGATTGTAAAAAAAACCAACAAAGATCTATTTCTTCTATAAAAGGAAATTTTTCTTTTATTGCTATTGAATAAAGAGCAAGTTGTTTATCTAAATCAACTTCTTGTTGTGTTTTTGGTGTATTGTTTGTTTTATAATCTATTATTTCTATTTTTTTTTCTGAAACTAAAGATAATCTATCAATATATCCTATAAGATTGTAAGTTTTATTTTTTTCTTTATCATATAAAGAAATATCAATTTGCATTTCAAGACCAATTGTTTTTCCTTGATTGAATGGTTTATAAGTATTATAATAATCAACTAAACATTTTTCACCTAAAGACTTATAATTTTCTTCATTATATCCTTCTCTTATAATTTCTACTTTTTCTAAAGAAAAATTATCTTTCCAAAAATTATTATAGATGTTTATTACTTCTTCTAAAGATAAAAGTTTATTATATTTTAAATCTGTATATAGTTTTTCTAAAGTATTATGAACCATAGAACCCATAAAAGCTTCTATGTTTTGTTTTATAGGAATATCTACTTTTTCTATATACCTATATTTAAATTGAAGAGGACAGTTTCTAAAAGTTTCTATTGAAGAATGGGAATATCTCATAAGGTAATCACATTTATATTTAAGATTAAAAGAGTTTATAATGTTTATGGATGTTTGTGGCCTATAAATTAATCTTTTCTCGGCCAAGAGGGGTCTCTAGGAAGTTATATGTTCTAGTAAAGTTATTAATATTTTATTGATCTAAAAAGATTCTTTTTTTTTAAAAAAAAAGGGTCTTTTTTTCTCCCCTCCTTTTTAAAAGGAAGAAAGGTTTATTTATTGATATAGATTTTAAAAAAAATATGAGACTAAAAGATATTTCCCCAGAAAACAGACCCCTGGAAAGATTAAAAGAGTATGGAAGTAAAAGCTTATCAAACACAGAACTTCTTGCAATCATCTTAAAAACTGGAACTAAAGACATAAACATTTTAGATTTATCAAACCAAGTTCTTTCAAGATATCCTTTTGAAACTCTTGAAAACACAAGTATACAAGAACTTCTAACTATAAAAGGCATAGGTCCTGTTAAAGCTTGTCAGATAAAAGCAATTATAGAGCTTTATAAAAGAATATCTCTTAAAAATATTAAAGAAAATATTAAGGTATACTCTCCAAAAACAGCATACGAGATATTAAGATTAGATATTGAAAATAAAGAGAATGAATTTTTAGTTGCTCTTTTTCTAAAAGGAAACCAAATTATCTCAAAAAAGATAATAACTATAGGAACTGATAACCAAACACTAATTTCTGAAAAAGAGATTATAAGGCAAGCAATCAAGGAAAATGCTCAAGGAATAATTATTGCACACAATCATCCTTCAGGTGAGTGTTATCCTTCAAGAGAGGATAGAATAGCAACAAACAGACTAAAAGATGTTTGTAAAAATATTGACATAAATCTTCTAGATCATTTAATAATCACAAAAGAAAAATATTTTTCTTTTAAAGAAAATGGAGGGTTATAGAAACATATAAAAACATATTTAAACATAATTATGTTTATAAGCAAGATTATGTTTAAGAGGTGTTTTTATGGTAAGTGTTACTTTAGCTGTGACAAAAGAAATTAAGGACAAAATGAAAGAACATAGTGAAATTAATTGGTCTGAATTTATAAGAAAAAAAATTAAAAAAAAAATTGAAGATATGGAAACTATAAATAAAATAATTGAGAAAGAAAAAGATATTACAGAGTGGGCTTTATCTCTTCAGAAAAAATCAAGAGAAGACTCAAACAGATTTAAGAAACTAAATAAAAAGATGTGATTTTTTTTGAGAATAGTTGTTGACACAAATATACTTTTTTCGTATTTCTGGGAAAAATCAATTACAAAAAAAATAATTAATCTACAATCTTTTGAATTTTACACCCCAAGTTTTGCATTTCAAGAAATTAAAAAATATAAAAAAGAAATAATTCTAAAAACAAAAATAACAGAAAAAGAATATTTAAAAATAATCTTAGAACTTAAAAAAAGAATTATAATAATTAATGAAAAAGAATACTTTTCAAAAATTAAAAATATCACTCATATCCCAGATGTTAATGATATTGACTTTATAGCTTTATCAAATCATTTAGACAAAGTTTTATGGAGTAACGATAAAAAACTTAAAGAACAAAATTACACTTTAGTTTTAAACACAGAAGAAATCCTAAAAATTATGTTTAAACTTAATATTCAAATCAGACTTGTTTTTTAATAAAAAAG
>CALBUD010000067.1 GCA_937968065.1 Candidatus Iainarchaeum sp.
TTAATAATGTTTTTTAAAAATCACATAATCTTTTTTGAGACTTAATTTGTTTTAATATTTCAGATTTTTGTAAAATTTCTTTAAAATTAATTTCATTTAAAATAAATGAGATCATCTCTTCAATATTATTAAATGTTTTTATTTCATTTTTTAATGCTTCTCTTAAAGCTTCTCTTATAACCCAAACTCCTTTTGAATTATAATTTTTATCAATATTTCTAATAATTACTATTCTTGCAGATTTGTTTAATTCTTTTAATTTTTCTAAAACTATTAATCTTGCAGCATAATATGCCCCCATAACACTATTTGCATATTCTTTTTTTAAATTATTAATTTCATTATCTTGTCCTATAACTAAATTATCTTTAATTTCAATCATTTCAAAACCCCAAAAATAAGGCATGAAAAATACATAAAATTCATTATCATAAAATTTATAATAAAATAATTTATATTCATCAATTATTGAATAATTTTTAATATTTTCAAACAAACTTTTACCTAAAATATCATCAACACTTGTAATTGACCATCTTGTAGGTACAAATAATCTATCTTTTTTAAGTCCTAAAAGACCAATTGATAATAGTTGTTCAATTTTATATACATCTTTTGTTTTTTCATACAATTCAATCATTGCATCTTTTGCTTTTATTTGAGAATCAGATGTTATTTTATCTATTGGTTTAATTACTTTTATATTCTCTGTAATTTTTATATTTTCAAGAATATTTCCTTTGTTGTTGAGTCCAATAATTTTATCATTAATATTTATTTTTTTTGTGTTTAAATCAACTTCAATTTCAGTTTCTTTTTTAGATTTTACAAGCCACTGTATCTCTTGAATATTTTTATTTGGCATTATTGCATCTTTTTTAGAATAATTTTTATATGCAAAAGTTTGTTTTTTTCTATTTTCTTCTATGTTTTTAATATCTTTTAAAATCCATTTTTTAGGATTATTTTCAATAACATCTTCTTTTTTATCAAATATTCCAGGTCCAATTAAAAGATTTGGATATTTATCTTCAAAAACAATGTTAAATGGTTTTGAAAAGGCTTGTTTTTTTATTTTCATGTAATTTCCTTGTTTTATAACAATATACAAAATAAATTATATATTTACTTTTAAGATAGGTTTATAAATTATTTTATAGATAAATAATATATATTTTAGTAACATTTAATATATAGTTATATAATATTTATAGTTTCGCCATAGAAACAAAAATATAATTGGCTATATAAGACCATAAAAAAAGGATAGTGGTGGATATGTTTAAATTATTACGTTTATTTTTTGATAAAAGTAAATCTCCAAAAGTTTCTAGAAGAAACAATATTGCAATATTTATTGATGGTCCAAATATATTAAGAAAAGAATTCAATATAGATTTATCAAAAATCAGAAAATATTTAGAAAAAGATGGTGTTGTAAAAATATCTAGAGTTTACTTAAACCAATATGCAACAGATAAACTTATGGAAGCTGTTGTTAATTTAGGTTTTGAAACAATAATAACTGTTGGTGATGTTGATGTTGCAATGGCAGTTGATGCAACAGATACAGTTTACAATAAAGAAATAGATACTATTGTTTTTGTAACTAGAGATTCAGATTATCTTCCTGCAATTTTAAAAGCTAAAAAACATGGAAAAAACACAGTTGTCTTTTTAGTAGAAGAAGGATCTGCAACCGCTTTAAAAAACACAGTTGATAGAGTAATATTTTTAGATAAATTAAAATATGAATAAAATATGAATTTACCAATCTCAAAACCAGTTGTTGAAAATGTTTTTATGGATATTATAGAACCAGATAAATTATTATTAGATTTAAATTCAAAATTATTTACTGGTTTTATGTATCTTGTAACACATACAAAAAAAAGTTTTGAAGAAAATTTTATTTTATTTTTAAAAGGAAATGTTGTTGGTTCTATCTATATTAGTAACAATTATAACTTAGAAATTTATGGAGAAAAGGCATTTGAACTATCCATTAACTCTTTAGGTTATAAAGATGGTTTACTAAATATATATGAACTTTCAATAGAACAACTAAAATTAGTATTAATCTTTAATGAAAAAATAAAATATGAAAAAAATATAACAAATAAAAACATTTCCAAATTAAAATTTAAATACAATGAAAATTTATTAGATGAATTTATAAAAGATAAAATTCCAGAAGAGATAGAAGCAAAATATGAATTATTTGATAAATTTAATATAAATGATCTTTTAAGGTATTAATTATGAGCAATTTATTTTCAAGAGTTTTAACCACGTTTTCAAATCGACTATTAAATATTGATGATTTAAAAACACCAAAAGAATTAGAACAATTATTAGAATATAGAGCAGTTAATCTTTGTTCTAAAAATATAGATGAATTTTTATATAAGTTAAGACAAAAACATCTTGTAAATCATATAATAATAACTGATCTTGAAGGTATTGTTATAGCAAGTACAGAAAAAGATTTAAGAGAAGGTTTTAAAAGTGCTGCAATGTATAATTATATTAACACAGAGATTAATGAATTATCAATCATCTTAATAGAGTCAAAAGGATGGAACATAATATTTAAAAATAGTGACAAAGTATATTTTATTAAAGCAAACGATAGTTTAAGTAGAATAGAAGTACTTGCAATCGTTAATGATTTAGAAAATTATTTAAAAGTTATAAAGTGAAATTATCTATGGGAGAAATAATAACAATCGCATCTGGAAAAGGAGGTGTTGGAAAAACAACACTTACAGCAAATCTTGGTATAGCCTTAAGTGAAATAGGTTTTAAAGTTCTTTTAATAGATGCAGATATAGCAATGTCAAATTTAAGTTTACTTGTAGGGCTTGATAATCCTCCTTTAACCTTACATGATGTGTTATTAGGTGCTTCTTCTGCTCAAGATGTTATTTATGATGGACCTAAAGATGTAAAAGTAATACCCTCAGGACTTTCAATATCAAACTATCAAAGAGTAGATGTTGAAAGATTAATTTCAGTTGTAAAAAGTTTAATTACTGATTTTGATTATATATTAATTGATGCACCTGCTGGTATTGATAAAAATGTAATTTCTGCAATTTCAGCATCAACACAAGTTTTACTTATAACAGAACCAACATCGCCTTCTGTTGCAGATGTTTTTAAAGTTAAAATTGTTTGTGAAAGATTAAATCAAAGAGTTATGGGTGTTGTTGTAAATAAGGTTAGTGATAAAAGAGGAGAAATTTCTGAAAAAGAAATTATGAAAATGCTTGAACTTCCAAGTTATGGAAAAATACCGTATAGTGATGATATTAGAGAAGCTTTTTTATTAAAAAAAATAAAACCTACATTAGTTCATAATCCTTCAAGTTCTGCTGCAAATTCTTTTAGATATATTGCAAGAAAAATATCTGGAAGAGAAGTAGAAATTAAAGAATATAAAGAAAAAACAGGTTTTTTTGCTTTTTTAAAAAGATTATTTTCAAGAAAAAAATAAATTAATAAGGTGATTTAAAAATGACAGAAACAAAAATTTCAAGACCATTTGATATGTTAAACAATGCTATTAATAAACAAATCTTAGTACAATTAAAAGATAATGTTCAAATAAGAGGTAAATTAAAAGCTTTTGATGTACATATGAATATTGTTATTGAAGATGCTGAAGAAATAAAAGATGGTAAAACAAAAACAAAATATGTTGAAACATTACTAAGAGGAGATAACATCGTTTGGATAACTGTTTAAAAAGATAATAGGATATGACATATATATGATTTTGAATATATTTGCTGAAATTTTTGAAAATTTTAATCAAAATATAGGTAAAGAATTGTATGGTGTCGTACCTATAGATTTTATTCTAATTTTTATAATTGCAATGTGTGCATTAATTTTTATATTAATAATTTTAGTTTTTATTTTTCCTGTTTTTAAAAGATCTGATGCTAGATTATTTCAAAAATATCTAGAGTTAAGAGATGAAATGGCAAGGATTGATAAAGATTATTCAGAACATAAAATGCTTTTTAAAGAATATGTTTCAAAACAATTTTATAATGCTCAAGAATATTATAAACTTGTAAAAATATTATCTTCAAATGAAAAATACAAAGAAAAACTTAAAAACTATACTTTAAAAGAAAATTTTGATAAACTTAATCAAATAGATAAAGATACTATTAAAAATAAAAATTATAAAAAACTATCAAATGAAGAATTAATTTCTCTTCAAGTAAAAAAATTAGCAGCTATCTTAAGACCAAAAGCAAGTAAATTTACAAAAGAAGATATTTATGCTGTTTTAGTTTATGAAGGATTTAATGATATAGTTATTAAAAGAGTTTTACAAGAATTAATATATTCTAAAGTAGATTTCTCAAAAGTTCATTCTTCTTTAGAAAACAGAGAAGATTTATCATTTACTTTAAACAATTTTTTTGAAGGAAATCAGACAAATACTTTTAAAGATTTAAAAACTTCTGAATCAATATCTTTTGATAATAAAGATTTGAAAAAACAAATACACGATGATAAGTTTAAGTATAAATCAGTTGATTTTGATAATATTTCAGATGTTGATAAAGATTATAAATCTGAAAGATTAAATAAAGAAAAACCAGGCTTTTTTAAGAGATTATTTAAAAAGAAAGAAAAGCCTAAACCAACTCTTAATGAAATTGATAATATCTTTAAAAATATTGAGCAAGAGTTAAAGAAAAAAGAACTTTAATCTCTTCCTGAATTTATTAATATTATTATTCCAATAATTATTAGTATAAGTCCTAAATAAATATTTAATTTCGAAAGAATTCCTGGAAGAGTAGGAATGTACATTCCAATACCAATTCCCATAATTATTCCGCTTGCAAGTGATTTTCCCATTTTATATCTTTTCTCCTTTTTTTAAAAAATAAACCTTTTTTATTATAATTTTATATATTGATAATAGGGTTTTTAAATTGAATTTTTTTTAAAATAAATCATTATT
>CALBUD010000068.1 GCA_937968065.1 Candidatus Iainarchaeum sp.
AGATACTTATTTAAATATAACACAATTTATTTAATTTATAGAAAAAAGAGAAAATTATTATGGATGCTGAAAATATACCACGAAGAGAAAGAAGACACTATAGAATTTATAAAGATGGAAAAATTATTTATTCTCAGGTCCCTGTTGATAAATCTTTAAAAAAAGAATCTATAAATAATTATACCTCTACAGATTCTGAAGATACTAAATTTAAAAAATCATTATTAAACATTGATGAAAAAAAAAATATTGAAGATGTTGACAAAGATAAAATTAAGAAAGTATTACAGACATTATCAGATATTATTGCTCCTGATGTTGATGCTGTTTCTGAAGCTATTTATAATCAAATAAAAAATGATGACTATTATGATGAGTTTAATAAAAAAGATATTCAAAAGACAATTAAAAGTAGTAAACATTATAGAGCTTCAAAAAACGAAGATTCCAGCGAAAATGAAGTAATTGATTCTGATAATATTAAATCATTAGTTGAAGATGTTTTTTTACAATTACAAAATGAAAATATTAAAACAAATTCTGAAAAGAAGAAAGAAAAAATAGAACCTAAAAAAGAAAAAAAATCTGTAAAAACCATTAAAAAAGAAGAAGATTCTGTTTCTAAAAAATCAAAAAAAGAAGATTTAGATTTTAAAGATCTTTTAGATGAAGATGATTCTGAAGATAGCTCTGAAGATGATTTAGGTCTTAAATTTTAATCTTCAGTATACTCTTTACATCTTAAATTATTTTCTTCATCTAAAATATATTCAGAGTTTATCTTTATAGAAGAAGGCCAAATTGTAAGATTTGCAACTGCATTTATGTTATCTGTAGTGCCTCTAACCGTATATCTAAAAATCATAGGTGTTGAAGAAGAATATATTTTATTTGCATTTTGAACTAATGTTCTTACAGGTGAGATGCTTAAAGGATTACATAAGAAATATTTTGATTCAATTTGATTATCATTTAGTTCATTAATTTTTAACATAAAATAAATAAATTCATCATCATTTCTATTTTCTAAATAAAAAATATAATCGTAATTAGATAGAGGATACATGATTGATTTAATTGTGTGAAAAAGATTATATTTTGCAATATCTCTATCATTAGGAAGAGATGCATCTGATAATTCACTAATATCTTCACTTGCACCTATTTTTTTATCTGGAAGAAAATCTGTTTTTAAAGCTGTAATTAAATAATCTGTTTCAAAAGTATTTTCTGAATAAATATTTTTTCCAAAATCAAGAGGTATATCTGTATAGAAAATAGTTTTTAAAGTTGAGTTTGTATACTCTTTAAAATAAAGATTATTTATTGAAAGATCAATTCTTTCTCCATAGGTTGCAGAAAATTTAAATAATAGAACAGATAAGGCAACAATTATAGTTAGAAAAAACAAAGAATCTGTCATTGCAGCTTGGCCTTTATTTTTTTTTAGTTCTATTAATTTCATATCTTTCTATTCCCAAATAATTATATATAATCTTTTTGGAGAGGTTTTACCATCTTGTCTTTGTAAAGTTAAAGGATAAAGAAAATTAATTATCTTATGTGATCGAATATCAATTTCATCTAGATTATCATTGCACATATAATAATTATAATTGTTTAAATTAGGATCAATTTCTGAAAAAACAAAATCTTCATAACTGTTTTTAGATCTTGTTATTTTTTCTAAAGATATTAATTCAAATTGTTCTGTATCTAAGGGGAGATCTACTAAAAAAGCATTCCATTTTTTTGTGGTTTTAATATTTTCACATTTTTCCATGAAATGATCATAATCAATAATAACAGGATCTGATTTTAATTGCATTGATATCTCAACTGCCTCTTGATTTAAATTAAATAATTTATTTTTTGCATTATAATCATTAAAAACATTTAAAAAAACAGCAAAAAATATTACAAGACCTACAAATATTGGTATAAGACTTGGAAGATCATCTCCGATTGCTCCAATAAAACCTTTTTTATTTTTTATCATATTTTATCAATTTAAAACAGCTGTACAAAAGTTTTGTTTACAAATAATATCATTATCAGGATCAAAACTATCAGCATCACACACAAAATTTTTACAAGTATCTATATTATTTCTTTTTTCACAAGGTAACAGATAATAATTGACTTCTTGATTTTTTACATTTTTTATAATCATTATTCTTGATTCATTTGTGTTTAATTTTCTTGGATCAAACAAAACTTTATTTTCATTTTCAGATTCATAAAAAACATAATTAGGGCCTGTATAAACAGATTCATAAAAATTTATTTTTCCTTCATAATCAAGATTAAAAGCACCTAAAATTTTATCTTTTCTATAATCAGTGATATAAATAATTAAAGAATCATTATCTTGTAAAGAATATGTTTGAAAACCTAAAACATAATTTATAGAATAAAGAGAAGAGGTACCTTGATTAATTCTTATACTTTTTGGAATATCAATAAATTTAATTGAACAATAACTATCTGCATCAATAACAGATTTTATTTCTTTTCCAATTTTAAAAGCAAGTTCATAACTTTGTCTTGTCTTAAGATTATCATTTAAAGTATTCATAAAAAAGATTACAACAACTGCAATTGCAGTTACAAAAATCAACATATTTACTTTTGATAAGGTAAATTCAAACATTTATATAATCACCTAATTTTTACAAAACAAATATTGTGTATTTGTCCTGATGAACTTGATTTGTATATTTTATAGCTTCCAGAAGGTATTTTAGCATTAGGGTCTATAATATTTAAAACTTCTTCTCTTGAATCGTCATCTATTCCACAATTAATTTTAGAATCTTCAAAAACTATGTTTGTTGGAAGATATGTACATACAGGTTGGATAGGATATTTATATTCATATCTTGCTTCATCTATATATTCATAATATAATAATATACAACTTGATCCAGAACCACAAAATCTTTCACAAACAGCTCTATCTGTTTCTTGTTTTAAATAAGTTCTTTCATAACTTTCATTATAACATGCTTTTGTTGTAAATTCAATATTTCTGTAAGCTAAGTCTGATCCTAAAACAACATCTCTTAAAGCAGATATTAAATTACTAAAATCTTGTCTTTTATTTCCAAGACATGTATTTTCAGAAAGATTTTGTAAAGCATAAGTTCCTGCAATAATTACAAAAACCATAACAATAATTGCAACCAATAATTCAAATGGAGCGCTTACTTGTGCTTTTTGTTTTTTATTTTTAAACATATATTAAAAGATATTATAAGAAGTATTTAAAATAGTTTTCTTTTTTTATAAAAAATATTCTTTTAATCATATTTAAGTTACTGGAACTTGAGAAGGAAGAGTTGCTTGTTTTGCTGAAGCTTTTACAGATTTATTAAACATTGGTTTTACAACAGCAATTAAGATTATAGCAACAATTGCAACTACAATTAAAAAGAAAACAGTGTTTGATTCTGCTTGGCCTTTTTGATCATCTAAGATTTCTTTTATTTTCTTTTTAATTGTTTTCATATATTTTCAAATTTATTGTTTTACAGGAAAGATTATACAAACTCTAACTCCATCTTCAAAATCAGATATATCAAAATCTTCTCTAATTATTGGAGTTGTACTTGATAAATAAGAATTTAATGACTCTTGTAATCTTTCTTTATTTGAATGACATAAAATACCAAATCTATAGGTTACCGTACTTTCATTTTTAATTTCTAAATCACCATTAATTAAAGTTCCAAAATCAAAAGTATAACCATTATCATAAAACCTTACTTGATCATAAGAAAGACCTGTACCTTGTGTTACAGTATCTGTTCCGATTATTTTATCTCTTTTTCCTGAAACTTTTAAAGAATCAGTTAAAGATAATGCTCCTGGTTGATCTTGTTGAGTGTTTATTCTTTCTTTTATAGCTTCAATTACACGTCCAGTTCCTGGATTAATATTTGCAATAATAGGCATTAAAACACCTAAAAGAGCTAAAGCTACAACCGCAGCTATTAAAAGTTGAAATGTTGAAAAGGCTTGACCTTTATTATTTAAAGCTATTAACTTCATATATTCTATTCACCTCAAATATTATAATATATATAATCATTAATTTTAAAGTCCAAAAGATATTTAAATGTTTTTCTTTAAAGAATTATTATGTTTTTTAAAATACTTACAAAAATTGTAAAAATTACAGATATAAAAAGCATAAATAATAAATCTTTTAATTGAATACCTGTTCTTGGTTCTGTATAATCAAAAACTTTATTTTTATAAGAAACTCTTTTTCTAACAATAAATAAATTCCATAAAGAACCAAAGATAAAAGCTGTTATTGCCCAGATAACTGTTATTTTTAGATTGATATTTGCTATACTGTTTATAGATTTCCAAAAAAGAATTATAAAACCATAAGAGACACCTAAAGAAAAAAACATTGTTATAAATAATCTAACTCTTTTGTTAAAAAAAAAACTAATTGATTTATGGAAAAATAAAGATATTAAAAATAATAAAGACATTAAAAGTATAATTATTGCTATAATCGCTAAAATAATAATACCAAAAAAATATCCAAAAATAAGAATGATGATTGCAAGAATAAAATATTTAATGTTTCTTGTCCAATTACCTTTCATAAATAATCATTTTATTTTTTTTAATTTCCAGCTGGTTTTTTATTAATGTACATTACACAGAAAAGATCTTCACAACTATCAGGGTTTGGAATAGGTGCATTTGCACCGGTTGTAATTTCTGAATATATATTAATATTAGTTAAATCTCTTGAACTCATTCCACTTTTACCACACACAAAATAAACATCTGTTTTTAAATATTTTTTTTGAATTTGAACTCCATAACTTTCTTTTAGAATACCAGGACCTACAATAAAACCAAAACAACCAGGTTCTAAGTTTCCAAGCTGTTCATATTTTGCATGAGAAATAATTCCTGAAACTAAAACATCTTCAACAGCAAAAGGTTTTTCCATACTTACAATTGGACTGTTAATTGCAGATAAGAAAGAATCTTCTATTTTTTGATTACTAATAATAATTGCTTGATTGTTTGTTTTATTTACCATTACAAGAATAATTCCTAAAATAGCTGTTGCAACGATAAATGCAATTAATAACTGATATGCTTCAAAAGCTTGTCCTTTTTTATTATTAATCATATTTTTTCATAAAATTTTTTCTAAAATAACATATTTGCTAAAATAGTTGTAACAATAAATAATATTGTTGCTATTGGAAGAGTTTGTGCAATTCTTACCTTTGTTAAAACTTTATTTTCTTGTTCAATCATTGTTGTAAAATAAACAATAATAATTACAATCTGTATAACATAGATTGCTACAATTATTAAAAAAGTAGTTGAATCAGCAAACTTTGAAATGTTTGAAGGATCAATAGAAGTTCCTAAACCAGAAATACTTGCAGTTCCTCCAGTTCCAAATCCTGCAACATTTAACCCTTCACCTATTCCAGCCATCATGCCTTCCATATCTTGCATAATATTACTTGAAGCTATAGAATTTAAAGTAGACATTACTATTCTTTGAAGAGCAGTTGTTATTCCAAGAACTATTGGTGCAATATACTTTGCCATACTGTTTAATGTTCCTGTAATATCAGAAATTAAATTTGAAAGCATTTTTGAAACTTCATCTGTATTTCTAAGTTGCATAGAATAAGACATTAAAGTTTTTGCAGCAACAGAAACACCAAGTTGTACAGAATCAACAACTAAAAGCATAGCACTGTTAATTACTCTTGAAGGATTATTTTTTAAAGCTCCATAATTAGGATCAAATAAAGAAGCTTTTAAGTTAAGCCCCATTATTCTTATGTTATCTAAAGTTTTTGCAAAAATATTTTGAGCAATTAAAGATCTTGGTAAAAATTCTTTTGTATGGTTTAAAGCTTCTTCAATAGGTTTGTTTTCTCCAAGTCTACTTGCAATAATATATAAAGCATCTTTAAACTCTTCTTCCATTTTTTGAGATTTTACTTGCACTCTTCTTTTATATATATTTGTTCCATAAAGATAAATTGATATTAAAAAACTAATTGTTAAAAGAGCACCATAAATAATAAAATAAGGAGTTGTGTTGTTTTCAGGTCTTAACCAAAAATCTCTTTCAGAAGCACATTGGAATTTAGAATCTTGTGCTTTAATTGATAATTCATCAAGAGTACATGTAAACTGAGCATCTGAAACTCTTCCTCCTTCTTCTATATATCCTTCATTAACTAAAATATTGTATTTCGTTTTTCCAAAAGTGCTTTGCAAAAAAATACTTGAAGAGAGTAAAAGAGCTGCAACAATTATCATAATTATAAAAATATTAAATCTCATACCTTTTACAGAAATTGTGTTTTTTGGAGGAATATCTGGATGATTGTCAGAAATTATTGGTGGAACATATGTTATTGGTCTTTCTCTAATTACTTTTTTTGCAAACAATAAACAACTTATAGGAATAATTATGTTATAGATTAAAATTAAATAAATTGGTCTTGCAAGAGCAGAGTCTGAGAAAGCAGAACCAACTGGAAGAATAATTATTAAAAGAAGAGGAAGAAGAATACCTAAATAAAACATAATCATTGCTGGTTGAGAAAGACTTCTGGCATAATCTTCAAGTTTGTTTCTAATTGAAGATAAAGTATCTTCCATTGTTTTGTCAAGTATTTGATATCTTTTTGATTCTGAAACTTCAATAACACTTGATCTTATTTTCATTAAAGACTTTTTAAATTCTTGAGAAACATCTCCCCATTTATATGCAAGTTCATCAATAGCTTCAGAAACACTACCTTTAATTCCTACCTTAACTTCCCATAATAAAGTTTTAAGATCTTCTGCTATTTTTCCATGTCCATGACTTGCTGCAAATTCAATAGCTTTTTCTAAGTTTGGAACTAATTTCATTGACATTATCATATATCCTAAAATTTCTGGAATAAAAGTTAAAGCATATATTTTTTCTAAATTTACTTTTTTTTTTGGATAATTTTTGAAATAATTTATTAGATATAAATATAAAATTAAAGGTCCCCCAATTCCAAAAACATTTGGAACAAAAGAACTACCAAAAAAAGAAACTAGTTTATCTGCTAAAAATAAATAGAATAATAAAACAATTAAAAATGTTAAAATAAATCCTGCAAAAATTACAAATTTATAAGCTGCAAAATATTCTTCAGCTTTTAAATCCCATTTTAAGAAATCAATTGAGTTTTGTAGTTTTTCATCATATTTTGTATTTGCTCCTAAAGATGGAAATTTTTTATATATTTTTTTACAAAAAAGAACATATGCATTTTCTTGTTTTTTAGATAATCTATCTTCATCTAATGAAAAATCTCTAGATTCTACAGATATTGAACTATATATTTGACCTGGTGTTCTTGTTGGAGGTTTTATTTTATCCATATTTGTTTAGAATT
>CALBUD010000069.1 GCA_937968065.1 Candidatus Iainarchaeum sp.
GGGGATTATTTTAATTTTTTTTTGAGCATTTAGAAACATATTTATATATAATTATATAGTTAATTATATTTGGTGAAATTAATTATGGCAAGAATAGATGAATACGAAGAAAATAGAAAAAATAATTTTAAAAAATTATTAGATAATAATATAGAAACTTATCCATATACTTTTAACAAGACACATACAACTGATGAAATTATAAAAAAACATTCTTCTTTAAAAGAAGATGAATATTCAAAAGAAAAAGCAATTGTTGCCGGAAGAATTCTTTTAATAAGAAACTTAGGCAAAATTTGTTTTTTAGATCTTTATGATTTTACAGGAAAAATACAAATTGTTTTAAAAGAAACAAACATAAATGAAACTACAAAAATAATTTTAGATTCTCTTGATAGAGGAGATGTTGTTGGAGTTTCTGGAACTATTTTTAAAACTAAAAGAGGAGAAATTTCAATTGATGCAGAAAATTTAACTTTTTTATCAAAAGCATTTCTACCTCTTCCTGAAAAATATCATGGAGTTAAAGATGCTGAATTAAAATATAGAAAAAGATATCTTGATTGGATGATTAATAAAGAATCAAGAGATGTTTTTATAATTAGAGCAAAAGTAATTTCTTTAATAAGAGAATTTTTAAATAAAAAAGGTTTCTTAGAAGTTGAAACCCCTCTTCTTCAACCTTTATATGGTGGAGCAAATGCAAGACCATTTATAACAGAAAGTTTTGTTTGGAAAAGAAATCTTTATCTTTCAATTTCACCTGAACTTTATCTTAAAAGACTTCTTGTTGGAGGTTTTGAAAAAGTATATACTATTTGTAAAAATTTCAGAAATGAAGGTGTTGATAAATCTCATAACCCAGAGTTTACTATGCTTGAACTTTATGAAGTTTATAAAGATTATAATGATGCAATGGATATTTTTGAAGAAATGCTTGAGTATGTTGTAACAAATATATTTAATACAACAAAAATTATATATCAAGAAAAAGAATTTGATTTTAAAAGACCATGGCAAAAATTAACTATGAAAGATGCTATTAAAAAATATGCAAACATAGATGTTGATAAGTTATCTGATGAAGAAGTTAAAAAATTACTTTTAGAAAACAAAATTGTTTTAGAAGAATATAAAAGAGGACTTGCAATTGCAGAATTGTTTGAACATTTTTGTGAAGATAAGTTAAAAGGACCAATACATATAATTGATCATCCTAAAGAAACAACTCCTCTTTGTAAATTACATAGAAAAGATAAAACTTTAATTGAAAGAAACGAACCATATCTTAATAGTATGGAACTTGGTAATATCTATAGTGAACTAAATGATTCTTTCCTTCAAGAAGAACTTATGAATGAACAAAAAGAACAAGGTAAATCAAAGGGTGAAAATCATCCCGTAGATACAGATTTTATAGAATCTTTAAAATATGGTATGCCTCCAGCATATGGTATAGGTATGGGTATTGATAGATTAGTTATTATTTTAACAAACTCACAAAATATTAGAGATGTTATATTGTTTCCTTTGTTAAGAGAAGAAGAAAATATTTCCAAAAATAAGGAGGAAAGTGATTAAAGATGGTCCATAAATGTATAAAATGTAGAAAAATAATAGATTCGACAAGAATTTACTGTAAAGCATGTGAAGCACAAATAAAACAAATGCATGAAAATAAAAAAAAGAAAGAAGAACTATGGGAAAACTCAGATTTTTTCCAAAGACAAAGACTTAAATAATTATGATTAAAAAAATATTAATAATTTCTCATAGAGATGCAGATGGTATAACTTCTGCGGTTAGTTATATATGGAATTATTTAGAAATAAATAATATCTCAAAAAATACAGCAAATATATATAAATATTCAAATATTATTGATTTTCAGTATGAAGAAGATATTTTAAAAATATTTTCAAAAAAAAAAATAAATATAAATAATTATAAACAAATAATTCTTTTAGATCTTTCTTTACCAAAAGAGATTATGATTTCTTTTTTTAAAAAATTTAAAAAAGATTTTATATGGATAGATCATCATAAAGGACCAAACAAAGATTTTGAAAAATATTTTTCTTCAAAGAATATAAAGATAAATGGTATAAGAGACTCAAATCATGCAGCTTGTTTTCTTGTATGGAAATTTTTTAAAAAAGGAGCTCCAGAGTTTGTTGAATATATACAAGATATGGATCTTTGGAAATTTAAAAAAGAAGATTCTAAATATTTTATAGCTGGACTTAAAGATCTTAAAGAAGAATATAAGAGAACAAATATTAAATATATTTTAGATCTTATTAATTTTGATAATTTTTCTAAACAAAAGAAAAAAATTATTGAAAAAGGAAAAACAATTTATGAACATCAAAGAAATCATGTTTTAAGCTCTTTATATGCTGGAAAAATAATAAATTTTAGTGGCAGAAAAACATTTATAATAAACACTTTGTTTTTTGCAAGTGTTTTTGCAGATTTTTTCTTTAATCATAAAGATAAAAAATATAAAGATGTAGAAATTTTAATAATTTGGAATAAAGAATATAAAACAGGATTATTTAAATTTAGTTTAAGAAAAAAAGAATCTTCAAAGATTGATCTTTCAAAAATAGCAAAAAAATATGGGGGAGGAGGACATCCTTCTGCAGCTGCTTTTAATCTAAAAGATTTATCTAAACTTAATTTTAAAGACTATTAATAGTTCTCTATCTTAAAAAAAAAAAAATTGATAAACTATGACAGAATACTTATTAAATCTTGCAAGATTTGTATCATATAATGAAAAAAAAGATATTTTTAAAGAACTTAAAAATAAAGATTTTAAAGTTTCTAATGATTCTTGGTCTTATAGAAGATTAATTATAGATAAACCAATAAAAGGAAAAACATATGTTGCAAGTTTAATTGAACTAAAAGAGAGTTTTTCACAAGATAACCTAAATCAAACTATTAAAAGACTTTCAAAATATAAAATTAAAGAGATAAAAGCAAAAATTGATAGAAATGTACCTTTTCATGAAAAAGCAGTTGTTGATAGATATCTTAAAAAAGAAAAGTTTAATCCAAATGGAGAGGTTATTTATCTTGAAGCAAAGAAAGAAAATGAAAAAGTACTTGTAAGAATAGGTGTTTATTTAGAAGAAAGAGAAAATAATACCTCTCAAAATAAAAATAACTCATCTCAAAATAAAGTTGCAGGTGAAAAAAATAATTTTCCAGATCTTGCAATTGAAAGTCCATACACTTTAGGAGAAATTGGAGATTTTTTAAGATTTTCAAAAACTTTTAAAGTAAAGGTTTACATTCTAACTTTAAATGATAAAGATTCACTTGAAAATATTCAAAAGTTTTTAAAAGAAAATAATTTTGATAAAGGGAAAGTAACTATTGTTAAAGATATAGATGTTATAAAAAATAATTATGAAGTTATTGGTTTTAGTATGTGGGGAAAAGACTCACTTGAATCTTTAAAAATAAATAAAAAAACTCTTCTAATTTTTGGAAATGAAAGAAGAGGACTTTTAAAAAGTACAATGGATAAATGCTCAAAAGTTATAAAAATAGGATCTTCTTCTGAAGCCTTAAGAGCATGCCAAGCAGCTTCTTTTACTCTAGGATATCTTTTTTCTAAGAAATAAAACTTTTTTATTTTTAAAAAAAATTATTTTAAAGCACTATCAATTTCAGGTTTATTAAACCCAACAATTATTTTCCCATTAACCTCTATAACAGGAACTCCTTGTTGACCTGATTTTTTAATCATTTCCATTGCTCTTGTCATATCTGATCCTACATCAACATCTTCGAAAACAATATTTTTTGATTTTAAATATTCTTTTGCCATAACACAGTATGGGCAACTTTTTGTTGAATAAACAATAACATTATTCATATATAATCACCTTTTTATTTTTTTAATATTTTTTATAATTTCTAAAATTAATTTTTTGTCTTTAATTTTAACACATTTTGTTTTGTTAATTTTTTCAATAATTATTATTCCTTCTCTCTCTAAAATTTTAAGTTGTCTTGAAATTGTAGAAAGATCTTTTTTTGTAAAATTTGAAAGATCTGTACAACAGTTGTTTTTATCTTTTAAGAGTTCTAAAACTATAGAATATCTAGTTTTTTCACCTAATGCCTTAAATATCTTATATTCTTTCATATTTTTCTTTTTCTATTTAGAAATAATAGTTATAGTTGTATATATATACAAGTAAGAAAACATTTAAAAACATTTCTTTCTTTAAAAATAATTCTAAAAATCATTCAACAGTAACTGATTTTGCAAGATTTCTAGGTTTATCAATATCACACTTTTTTAAATCAGAGATATAGTAGGCTAAAAGTTGCATTACAACAACATTTAAGAAAGGTGTAAAATCTTCATTAATATCTTTTACATATAATATATAATCAGAAACTAAAGAAACATCCTCATCTCCTTTTGTTGCAATAGATATTATCTTTCCACCTCTTGTTTTTACTTCATTAATATTTGAAATTACTTTTTCATAGTTTTTATCTTTATTTACAATAAAAACAGAAGGCATATTCTCATCAATCAAAGCAATAGGACCATGTTTCATTTCAGCAGCAGGATATCCTTCTGCATGTATATAAGATATTTCTTTTAGCTTTAAAGCTCCTTCTAAAGCTATAGGATAGTTAATACCTCTACCTAAATACAAAAAATTATTAGAATCTTTAAAAATTATTGAAATTTTCTTAATATCTTCTAAATTATTATTAATAGTTTCTAAAATATAATTTGGTAAAGAAAAAAGATTGTTTATTATTTGTTCTCTATCTTCTTTAGAAATTAAATCATTCTTTTGTCCAATAAATAATGTTAATAACCAAACAGATATCAATTGATTTGTAAATGCTTTAGTTGATGCAACACCAATCTCAGGACCTGCTCTTGTATATATACCAGCACCTGCTTCTCTTGAAATAGTTGATCCAACAACATTAACAATCCCTATTATCTTTGCATTTTTGTTTTTAGCTTCTCTTAAAGCTGCCAAAGTATCTGCAGTTTCTCCAGATTGAGATATAACAATAACAACAACATTTTCATCCAATATTGGATCTCTATATCTAAATTCTGAAGCATAATCAATTTCTGTTGGTATTTTTAAATATTTTTCAATAATAAACTTTGAAACTAAAGCACAATGCCAGGAAGTTCCACAAGCAACAATAACAATTCTTTTTAAATTTTTTAAATAATCTTTTGTTAAAAAATCTAAACCACCTAAAACAACTTTTTTAGATGAAAAATCAACTCTACCAGATAATGCCTGCTTAATAACTTCACTTTGCTCATATATCTCTTTTAACATAAAATGTTTATAACCTTGTTTTTCAATTTCTTCTAAAGTTGTAGATATTTCTTCAATATCTCTATCAATTATCTTATTATTAAAATTAGTTATTTTATATCCTTCTTCATTTATATGAGCGATTTCATCATCTTGAAGATAAATAATTTTATTTGTATGTTCAATAATTGCAGAAATGTCACTTGCTACAAAATATTCTTTATCCTCTCCAATACCAATAACTATTGGAGAGCCTTTTCTTGCAACAATAATCTCTTTCTTATCTTTAGAAATAACTAATAAACCAAAGGTACCAATTACTTGAGAAAGTGCTTTTAAAGTTGCTTTTTTTAAATTTTTTTCATAAAATTTTGAAATTAATGCAACTAATACTTCAGTATCAGTTTCTGATTTAAATTTATATCCTTCTGAAATTAAAAAGTTTTTCAAAGTTTGATAATTTTCAATAATTCCATTATGAACAATAGATATCTTTTCAGAAGAATCTGTATGTGGATGTGCATTTATTTCAGAAGGTTTTCCATGTGTTGCCCATCTGGTATGTGCAATTCCAATATTTGAAGTTATAGAAAAATCAATTTTGTTTTTTAAATCTATAACTTTACCTTTAGTTTTTATTGTCACAATTTTATTTTCTTTTAAAAAAGATAATCCACAAGAATCATAACCCCTATATTCAAGTCTTAAAAGAGCATTAACAAGTATTGGTAAAGAATTTTTTTGTCCAAGATATCCTACAATTCCACACATGTTTATCTTATTCTCTTAAATATATAAAATCAAGAAAGTTTAATTATCTTTCTATCCTCTGTAAAAAATTTAAAAAATATTGCTATAAAGTTATGTATACTATGAGCAATTGTTACAAATAAAAGATTTGGATAAAAAATATAAATCATAGCAAGTAAAAAACCTTCAAGAAAAACAAATAAAAGATCTATTCTTTTAACACTATAAATAATATGTATACTCATAAAAAGCAAAGCATTTACAAAAACAACAATTATAGAAGAGGTAAAGATATCAAAAAGTTTTGGTATTAAATACCCTCTAAAAATAAATTCTTGTATAAAACATAAAGGAATAAAAACAAGAATATGAAACTTTTTTTCAGACCAATAACTAATATAATGTTTTCTTTTTAAAATATGTTTTGATAAATAATAAATACCAAAAGATACTAAAATTGTAAAAGCAATATATGGAAATATTTGTTGTGTAATATTATCAAATCTTATACCAAGATCTTTTAAAGTTAAACCTTCAATAAGTACAAAGAACAAAACAAGTAAAAAAATAGAAAATAAAACATGTAATTTATATTTATAAGGAATTATTCTTTTATATAAAAGAAAAACAGGTAAAATAATTATTAATATTACTTGTAATATAGATATTAACATCATGTATTATCTTTTATGTTTTTCTTTTAATTAAAATTTTTTTATCCACATATAGCAGTATTAGAACTTCCAGTTCCTTCAAAACCAAATCCGGTTCTTGGAGCTGCTGAACTTAAAACTTCATTACATGCTCTTGGTTTTGTTATAAATCCATCACATATATTTTTTAACATACTTTGAGGATCTCTTGAAGAAGATACAACAGTTCCATTAATTACAAGTGTAGGCGATCCTTTCACATCATATTTTTTATTATCTTCATCATGGATTAAAAATAAAGGATATCTTCCACTAAGCCATGTAGTTTTATCTTGATAAGATTCCATAATATTAAACTCTTCATTAGTTTCTGTAAGACAAGAGTTTAAAGAATCTAAAGAAATTCCTGTTTCTGTAAGACATCTATCAGTATCTCCATCTTCTAAAAAACAATATAAATATTCTTTATATTTTTCTTTAGAATCTTCTTGTATACAATATTGAAGTAATTGTTCAGCTAAATTATAAGTATGAATATAAAAATTATTTTCATAAACAGAACTTACTAATACCATATTTTCTAAATCAAATGCTTTTTCAAGAAAACTTTTTGTTTCATTTCCAATATTTGTTGCATTTTCTAAATATTTTTTTTCAGAATCATTAAATTTATTTCCTGTAAATAAAAAAACAGCAGAAATAACAAGTAAAATTAAAAGAATCCCTGATACTATTTGCCAAGTATAGTTTTCTTTATGTTTTTTAGAAGAATGAACATGAGATTCTTCTTTTTTATGTTTTTTAATATTCATTTTTTTCCATCTCTCTTTAAGTTTATTTTTTAAAAAAAGAAAATTATTCT
>CALBUD010000070.1 GCA_937968065.1 Candidatus Iainarchaeum sp.
ATAACAAACAATAAAAAGGTTATCAATTACCATATAATATCAAAAAAACAACTAAAAAAGACTGAGAAAATATGAAAAAAAGAATATTAATTTTAATTATTGTTATTATTGCTGTTCTTTTAACAGTTACTATAATCTACTCAAACTCTTTAAAAGAACAAACAACACCTATAAAACCAAAGAAAGAAGATGCTCTTAATAGATTTTCTTCAGAAAAAGAACTTTATGATAAATTTAAATCACATCTAGAATATATGTATGATTATGGTCCAGCTATTGGAACTTGGAAAAGAACTATTAATGGACCTAGAAATAACATTCCTTTAAAAAAATACTCAGAAATAGAAGAATACATAAAAGAAGAACAATTTTCAGAAATTATAAAAATAGATAAAGAAAACATATATCTTTTAAATAATTTTTATGAAGATAAAAAAACAGAACTAATAATTATAAATAAACACCCAACTTCAGAAATTCTTTCAAAAACAACTTTTGAAAACTTTGTTTCAAAAGAAATGTACCTACATCAAGATAAACTAGTTTTAATAGGTGATTCTCTTGCAAGTTATGATTATTCAAGATATTCTTTTTACACAAACGAACAATTATTTAACTCTGAAGATGAAATACCAGAATCAACAAGACCTGAAAGAAAAATGAAAGTTACAAATATAAAAATAATTGATATAAGTAATAAAAAATCTCCAAAAATTTTAAAAGAACATGATTTTGAAGGAGAGTTATCAACATCTAAAAAAACAAATGAATACATTTATTTTATTTCTATAACAAACCCAAGATTTTATTTGTTTAGTAGAGAGTATGATTGTGAAGATCTTGCACCTCTTTCAAGAGATGTTACAAAAAATAAAAACACAGAACTAAAACCTATGGTTGCTTGCGATAATATAGGTTATATACCTTCAACAGACTTAAGTAAATTTTCAATAATTGTTGGAGTTTCTTTAAACTCTCTTAATTTTGAAACAGAAGTTGTTGCAGGGACTGGAAGAATAACTTATTTTTCAGAAAATAATCTTTATCTTCTAGAACATATAAACCCAAGATTTAGTGTTTCAAAAGTAGATTATGAAAACTTTAAACAAGAAACAATAATTTCAAAATTTAATTTAGAAAAAGGAGATATAATTTATCAAACAACAGAAAAAATAGAAGGATATGTTTTAAATAATTCTTTAATAGATGAAAGAAATGAAACCTTAAGAGTTATAGTTTCATCTTTTAAAGATTTTGATAATCTATCATCAGTCAGATCCCCTCATGATCCTGCAGGAGAACCTTCTATGCCACCAAACTATGCAGAAGACCCTTCTTTTCCTTCTGAAATGTTAGAAGTAAAAGACCCTACAATTAATAATAAACTATTAGTTTTAGATAAAAATTTAAAAATAAATAATAGTTTAGAAGAAATAACAAGAGAAAGAATTTATTCAGCAACATTTACAGAAGATAAAATCTTTTTAAATCCTTTAAAACAAGAAAATCCTTTTTATATTATTAATCTTCAAACTCTTAAAAAAGAAAAAGAATTAAAAATACCAAGTTATTCTTTTCATCTTTTTACTTTTAAAGAAAATTATTTAGTTGGAGTTGGAGATAATGTTTTAGAAGAGGAAGGTTCAAGACTTGCTTCTCCTTACAAAGAAGGAATAAAAATATCTTTGTTTAATGTAAGTGATCCTGAAAACCCAATTGAAAGTTTTAAAGAAACTATTGGAGAGAAAGGAACTTTTACAGAAGCTTTTGAAAATCCAAAAACTATTTTGTTAGATAAACAAAAAAATCTTTTAATAGTTTTAGTAACAGTTGCAGAACTAAAAGAAAATAATGTTGAAGAATATGTTTTTCAAGGGGCTTATGTTTATGATATTTCTTTACAAGAAGGCTTCTCTCTTAAAGAAAGAATCACACATGTAGAAGAAGGAGAAAACATTGGTTCTGAAAACAGCATAAAAAGAGTCTTTTATGTTGATGATGTTTTATATACCTTATCAAACAAATACCTTCAACTAAACTCACTTTCAAATTTTGAAAATATTCAAAAAATAAATTTAAAGTGATTTTTTTTATTTTTCTTTTTAAAAAAAGAAGTAAGGTTTTGTTATAATTTATATATGAAATACCTATCACATATATTTATAAAGATTTTCATCCCTTATTCTATAATAAAAAAAGAATGTTTTTTTATAGAAACTTCTTTTTTTTCACCTCAAAAATATATTTTAAAAAAGTGATAAATTATGAAAAAAAATAAAACTTCTTCAACAAAGATTATAATAGTTACTTTAGCAATCTTACTTGCTGTTTCTGTAACTTTACTTGTAATTAATCTTTCGAGTAAGGGAGATGTTACAAACCTTAATAATCAACAAGTACCAAAAACAGATAACAACGAAGAAATAAACTTTCAAGAAGTTCATTATCTTGGAAATCCTGAAGCTTCAGTTGTTATGATTGAATATTCTTCAATAACCTGTCCTTTTTGTAAAAGATATCAAATAACAGATGAAACATTTGATAACATAAAGAAAGAATATGTAGATACAGGAAAAGTTGTATATATCTATAAACATTTTACAAGAAACGAAGTGGACATTCTTGGAGCAATTGCTTTAGAGTGTGCTGGAGAACAAAATATGTTCTTTGAATATAAGAGAAAAGTTTATGAAAATCAAGAAAATCTACAAAATCTTGAATTTTCAAATCGTGAATTTTCAAAATATGCACAAGAGCTTAATCTTAACATGGATAGCTTTAACGAATGTTTAACAGATACAAAATATCTTTCAAAGATAGAATCTGATAAAACAGAAGGTATGAGTAAAGGAATTACAGGAACACCTGGTTTTTTAATTAATGGAAATGTAGTTTCAGGAGCACAACCATTTGCTGTTTTTAAAGCAGCTATTGATAGATTATTATAACATCTATCTCTTTTTCTTTTTTTTTAAAAACTAGAAGAGTTTAAAACAAATTTTTTAAAATCTATAAATACAAATTTAAATTTATGGGTTTTTGGGTTATATTCTTTAATAATTAGATTATTTGATGCAAAATCAAAATCATGGAAATGTTTACTTTCAACCATATATATTTCTGATACTGCTCTATTTAAATCAGATAAAAAAGATTTATGACTAATTTTATTTTCTTCAAGTTTTCTAAAAAATGAAGAAGCATATCTGTTTTGACTTAAAACAGGTGTTGTAATATACTTATTCTCATTTAAAATTAAAGACAAATCATGACAACTTATTGAAGGAGAAATTTGTTCAAGAACATATGTAGCATTTTTTATTTCTTTAATATCAATTATTTTTACTAAAGAAATTTCTGAATGTTTAAGTGGAATTTTTTTTAAAAAATTTCTTGCAGCTATATAGTTTTTAAGAAATCTTCTTTTTGTTGTAGATATTTTTCTAATAGTACCTGTCATTGTAGGAGTTATAGGAAAAACAAATATTTGTCGATTATATCTTGAGATATAATTGCTTTTGTTTAAAGCTCTTCTTTTTATAAAAAATTCAGAAAATTTGCCTAAGGTATAGTTTTCCCAGAAAGATGCAAGTCTTTCTTTTGAAACTTTTGATTCTTTTGAAATAAAAAAATTAATTCCTTTTTTAGAAGTTGAGTCTGGTTTTTTAATAACCTTTTTTGAAAGATTAGTTATTTTTTTCTTTATCATCTTAAATATAAATTATAGCATATAAATAAAATACTTTCTTTTAAAAACAATAATAAGGAAAAAACCTAACTATAAAAACCAATTTATAAGGGTTGCTTATTAATTAATATTTATTAAACAATTAAGAGGTTGATATAATTATGAATAAAAAAATATTAGTTGTTGTTGGAGTTTTAATACTTGCACTTATTGCTGTAAGTCTTATTTTCCTTCCAAAAACAATTATTGAAAAAGAAGATAAACTTTATAGGTTTTCTTCAGAAAAAGAAATTTATGATTCTTTTTTAAATACTCATAACTTACCCTTAACTATGCAAGGCATGGAAGTTAGAGGTATGGTTGCTAAAGCAGAGGCTGGAGGGGCTTTAGGAGATGATGGAGGCGCTTCTTACTCTGAAACAAACATACAAGTTGAAGGTGTTGATGAAGCTGATATTATAAAAATAGATGGAGAATACATCTATCTTATAAGAAATATATATGACTATCAAACATATAAAGAAAAAACAGAATTAATAATTATAAATTCATACCCTGATTCAGAAATTGTTTCAAAAACAACTTTTGAAAACTTTAGAGCAAGAGAACTTTTCATACATGAAGAAAAAGTTGTTTTATTTGGACAGACAAGCATTCCTTATTCTTATCTTAAAGGATATCAAGAAGAAGGAGAGATATATCAAACAACAGAAGCTGTTGATGTGGGAGATGCATCTCCAGAAAGAACTTCAATGATTTTACCTCCATACATACCAAGCATGGAACTTAGTTCTGTAAAAATAATAGATACAGAAGATAAACAAAATCCACAAATATTAAAATCATTTGATTTTGAAGGAAGTTATTTAACATCAAGAAAAATAAATGAAAATGTTTATTTTATATTAAACAGTTATCCTAGATTTAATTTTTTAAACAATCCAACTTGTTATGATATTGCACCATTATACAGAGAAACAACTACAGATATTAATTCAGAATTAGAAGTTATTGTTCCTTGTGATAAAATTGGATATGTTAGCCCAGTTCAAGCACAAAGTTTCTTAACAATAATTGGTTTTTCTTTAGACTCTTTAAATCTTGAAAAAGAAGTTATTGTTGGAAGTGGACAAAACATTTATGCTTCTACAAAAAATTTATATGTTGCACAAACAACCTGGCCAAGATTTGATAATATTGGAGAGCCTTTAGAAGAATATAAACAAGAAACTGTTATTTCAAAATTTAGTTTAGATTCTGGAAAAATTGTTTATCAAACAACAGGAAGAGTTGAAGGTTATGTTTTAAATCAATTTTCAATGGATGAACATAATGGTTATTTTAGAATAGCAACCACAAGTCAACCATTCTGGGGAGGGTCTATTCTTTTTGAGCCAACTATAATAGAACCAATGATAGTTGAAGAGTATTTAGAAGAAGACGTAAAGGTTCTAGAAAATTAAACTGATAATAATAGTTTACAAGAACCAAACACAGATGTTAATTCTGATACTGAAGAGGTTCCAGATACAGAAGTTATTTCAAAAATTCCTGATGATAATACTTTAATAGAACCAATAATTGGTGATCCTGTTATTACACAAGAAGAACAAACAAATAATCTATTTGTTTTAAATGAAAATTTAGAAATTGTTGGTTTGATTGAAGACATTGCACCTGGAGAAAAAATTTATTCTGCAAGGTTTATGGGAAATAAAGCATATATGATAACCTTTGTTCAAGTAGATCCATTATATGTTATAGATCTTGAAAACCCTACAAATCCTGTTATCTTAGGAGAACTTAAAATACCAGGTTATTCAAACTATCTTCACCCTTACTCTGAAAACTATCTTATAGGTATTGGAAAAGAAGTTATATAAGTTGATCCTGAACAAAACAATGATTGGTTTCCACAAAACTTTGTATGGGAGCAAGGAATTAAGATTTCTTTATTTGATGTTACAGATCTTGAAAACCCTATAGAACTTTATAAAGAAGTTATTGGAGATAGAGGAACTTACTCTGAAGCATTAAACAACCATAAAGCATTTGTGTTTGATAAAGAAAAAAATCTTTTAATAATTCCAATAACTCTTGCACAATATTCAACACCACCTGAAAGTGTTTGGGAGTATGGGACTTATATTTATCAAGGAATGTATTTATTTAACATAGATTCTCAAGAAGGAATTGCTCTAAAAGGAAGAATTACACATTCTGAAAGTGGTCCTAATGAATATAAGTATTTTGAGGATGATGTGGTTGTAAAAAGAGCAATGTATATAGATGATGTTTTATATACTTTTTCAAACAATAGACTACAACTAAACAATCTTAGTTCTCTAGATCTTATAAAAAAAATAAGCTTAAATAATTAAGCTTATTTCTTTTTTTTTATTTTATATTTTTTGAAAGAACATCATTTTTCTTTTTAAGATCATAGATAATATCAGCATACCCATGAACCATATCAACCATGGTCTGCAAAGAATTTTGAAGATCTGAGATTGGTATTGTTAATTTTTCTGGTTTTATGATATCAATGGAGGTTACACCATAGAAATAAATTAACCTAATTAAAGAAAAAAGATCTGGACAAGATACCTCTGAAGAGATAAATGTTGAAAAAAGATTATCATGAACAACAATATCTGCTAAAGAAGAATCATACACAAAATAAGTCTCATCTTTTTTTAAAGAAGAAAGAATTTTTTCCATAGCCTCTCTTAAAGCTGTTTTGTCATCAGATTTAGATTCTATAATAATTGAGACTCTTATAATGTTTTTATCATTTTCAGACATTTCTTTTCTTTTTTCTAAAGTTTTTAAAATTTCTTCAGATAAAGAATATTTTACAGGATATCCTTCTTTTTTTATAAGTTTTAAAGAAAGCATATTTTTTAAAACGGCTAAGATATCTTCATAACTTGCAGAAGGAATTTCTTTTTTTAATTCTTCATCTGTTTTTTCACCCTTAGATAAAGATTTTGCAATTAAGTTTCTAAGTTCTAATAAATCATGTTGTTTTTTTATTTCTTGTTCTTTAAAAGATAAGTTTTCATCCATATTCTACACCTTTATTTTTAAGTATTATAATATATTTAAAGATACAAAATACATATAAAATGATTCTTGTTATTTTTTTTAAAAAAAACAAAAAGTATTTATTTTAAAGGTTATAAGTAATTATATATATAAGAGGAATTATTTATGATAGATTTAGTTTTTTTAGCAGCAGAAGAAACCACAAAGAAAGTTATTGAGTTTAATCCAATGCTTTTAGTGTATGCTTTAATCTTAATTGTTCTTACAGTTATTTTTATTAAAGTTTTTAAAAATGTTATTATAAACAGTATTATTGGTGTTGTTGCTTTATTATTTTTATATTATGTTTTAAACATTAAACTTCCTTTTATAATAACTTTGATAGTTACAGCAATCTTTGGACCAGCAGGGCTTGGTGTTATGCTAGTTTTAAAGTTCTTTGGAGTTGTTTAAAAAAAAAGTTATTTTTCAGAATTTAGATTTAGTTTTTCAAGAGTTATCTTTTCTAAACTTGACCCTACTATTTTTTCAATTTCAGAATCTGTTAAAAAAGTAGACTCTCTTAAAACTCCTCTTTGACAAAAAATATTTACTGGAGTTAAAGACAAGTTTGATTTTAAAGAATCAGTTGTTTTTCCTGAAATAAAAAACCAAATTGAATTGTTTCCTTCTTGTATAAAGTTTTCAGGAAAAGAAAGAGTAACTTCATTATTTCCAATAGAAGTGTTAATGTTTGAAGAATATTCTAAAATATTATTTGTTGTAAAATTTCTTAGATTAATTTCTAAAGAACTTTGCATGCCTTGAGAAGGAACCTCAAGATTGATTAAGAAAGAATCACAAGAAACTACTTCTAAAGAATTAAAAGAAATAAACTTCTGTTCTGAATTTAATTCTTTTTCATATATCTTTCTTAAGTTAGAATCATAAATTGAAAGAATAAAAGAAGTTATATAATTATCATTTTCATTTGTTTTATATCTTTGTGTGAAATAAGTAAAAGGAGTTATGTCTCCTCTACTTTCTATAAAGTTATCAGTATTTCTTGCACCCTTCATATAATGATCAAAGTAAAGAAGAGGAAAGTTTGGTTTTGCTTTAAAATTTGTAATATACTGATTATCTATAAAGGTTGGATAAAAATATTGAATCCTGTAAAAATCAAGAGTTAATGGCACTTCAACAGGAATTACTGGTGTTCCTGCTTTTCCTTCTTTACTTATGTTTACAAATAATAATAAACCTATAATAATAATTACAAGAAAAGTTAAAAAAAGAATGATTGTTTGTTTTTTTAGTTTCATAAAAAATCATTTATTATATAGATTAAAGTTTATAATTATATTTTAGAGGCAACATTATTTAAATGTATTTTTTAAAATAAAAAACAAATAAAAAGATAACCTCGCATATAATAATTATGCAAAAATATAATTGTGATCTTCATTATCATTCACCATATGCTGCAGCATGCTCAAAAGATATATCACTTCCTATTTTAGCAAAAGAAGCAAGCATAAAAGGACTAAATCTTTTAACCACAGCTGATATTTTACATCCAGTATGGCTAGAACATGTAAAAGAAAACCTTGTAGAAGAAGAGGGTTCTTTTAGATATAAAGAAGAAATAAATGGAAAAAAAATATATTTTCTTTTAGGAACCGAAGTTGAAACTGAAAAAAGAATACATCATTTATTATTTTTTAAAGATTTTAAAACTATTGAAAATTTTAAAGAAGATATTAAAGAAGATTGTCAAGATATGTCTGTTTATGGAAGTGGAAGAACTAAATTAAAAATGAATGCAGAAAAACTATTGTCTATTTGTATAAAAAATAAAATATTAATTGGTCCTGCACATATTTTTACACCTTATTTTGGGGTTTTTGGTCATTTTAATTCTTTAAAAGAAGCTTATGGAAAAGAATGGGAATATATTAAATTTGTGGAACTTGGACTTTCTGCAGATACATCTCTTGCAAATACTGTTCCTGATCTTAAAAACATTAAGTTTTTTTCATTTTCAGATTCTCATTCACCTAAAAGTTATAGAATAGGAAGAGAATATGTCTCTATGCTTTTAGAAAAACCAAACTTTGAATCATTAAAAGATTTGCTTGAAAATAAAAAAGGAGAAATTATCTATAATATAGGATATAATCCTCAAGAAGGAAAATATAATCATACAGCTTGTAGAAAATGTTCACAGTTATATAATTTAAAGCAAGCAGAAGAAAACAAATGGAGATGTTTTGTTTGCAGAGGAATTATTAAAAAAGGAGTTAAAGATAGAATTTTAGAAATATCAATCATACAGAAAAATAAAGAACTAAAACAAATAACTAAAAGACCAGAATACAAATATTTAATACCACTTGCACAAGTCATACAAATTGCAATAAATGAAAAAGATATAAATAATAAAAAAGTTATTGGAATTTATGAAAAATTTATTCAAAAATATACAGAGATAGAAATCATGCAAGAAATTTCTGAAAAAGAACTTGAAAAAATTGATAAAAATATTTCAAAATATATAATCTCATTTAGAAAAGATCTAGTTGTCTTCAAGCCTGGGGGAGCCGGGCACTATGGAGTTCCATTTATTTGTTTTTCAGAAAAAGAAAAATTAGAAAAACAAAAAGAAATTGAAGAAAATAGTTTCTTTAAATCTAATCAAAAAAAACTATTTTAATCTTTTGTATCTTGTAAAAGAAAAGATATTGATTTAGAGGTATGAATATTAAAAATAACTTTTAAAAAAAATTTCAACCTATTAAAACAATTAAAGGTTTTAATTTTACAACTTTTTTAACCATTTTTAACCTTTCCATAGAAGAAACAACTTTGTTTGAAGATTTGTAAGCACCTGGTTGTTCTTCTCTTGCTAGGTTTTCAGAAATGCTTTCTAAAATAACATTGTTTTTTTTCATAAGGCATTTTAAATCTTTAAAAGATATTTTTTCTTTAGCTTGTTTTCTTGAAAGAAATCTTCCAGAACCATGTGCAACTGAAGAAAAAGTGTTTAAAACCCCCTTATCTGGAACTAAGATATAACTTTCTGCAAGCATAGAACCAGGAAGAATTATTGGGGTTCCTGTTTTTTTAAAAGGAGAAGAGGCGTCTAAGTCTTCTGGTAAAAAAACTCTTGTAGCTCCTTTTCTTGTAACTAAATATTCTTTTCCAAAATGTTTTTCAAGAGTTGCAAGGTTATGTGTTAAATCATAAAGAAGAGAAAACTTAATTTCTCGTCCAAAATATATTGTTTTTTTAAACACATCTTCAACCATTTTTGATAAAACAATTCTATTTACAAAAGCAAAGTTTGCAGCAGCATTCATTGCTTTAAAATAATCTTGGCCTTCTTTTGAAGAAAAAGAAGTGTGTGAAAGCAGTTCTTTATTTTTAAAAACTTTATAATAATCACTTGCTATCTGATGTCCTAACCCACGAGAACCAGAATGAAGCATTATAAGTATTTGTCCTTTTAAAAGGCCAAATTGTTTTGAAACTTCTTTATTAAAAACTTTAGAAACTTCTAAAACATCTATAAAATGATTTCCTTGTCCTAAGGTACCTATTTGTTTTTTTCCTCTTTTTAAAGCTTCTTTTGAAATTTTAGAAGCATCTGCATTTTTTAGAGAGCCTTTATTATACATTCTTTTTAAGTCTTCTTTTTCACAATGTTTGTTGGACGTAGCCCAGATAGCACCTTTTTCTAATATTTTCTTATAGTCTTTATTATTAATATTTATCCCATTACTTGAAAGCCCAAGAGGCAATTTTTTTAATTCTTTTGAAAGAGTTAAAAGATCTTCTTTTTTTAAATCTTTTAAAAAAAGATTTGTTTTTATAATTCTAATTCCACAATTAATATCATAGCCTACAGCTTCTGAGCTTATGATTGCATCTTTCTTTAAAGAAGCAAAGACAGACCCGATTGGAACTCCAAAACCAATATGTATGTCTGGCATAGCAAGGATTGGAGAAGAGATTTCTTTTATTTTAGAAATAGATGTTAATTGTTCTAGAGCTTCTTTTGAAACGGTTTTAAAAAGTTCTTTTGATATAACTATCTTTATCTCTTTATTATTTAAAGTAGTTTGAAAAAAACCTTTTTTATAAATAAAAGAAGTTTGCATATATATTATATATACAAAATAGTTTATAAAAAGTTAGTTTTCTTCAAACACCCTGGTATTATAAAAAGAATCATAATAGTTATGTTCTTCTGTGTTTGGATAGTTTTCTATATCTTCATCATATGGAAAACTACTCATTCCTTTAAAAGGTAATGGAAGAGTATAGAAAGTACCTGCACTTTCTCCAAACTTTGCAACATTATAATATGTTTTTGAGGAAAAGATAACTGTTCTTTTTTCATCATTCTTTTCTGGGGCTTCAAATTTTAAAGTTAATTTATCTCCTTTTCTCATAATTACATATATATCATCCACATCTAAAAGTAAAGGAAGAACTTCTCCAAGTTTTGTAAATCTTCCAAACTGTGGAGTATCCTCTGGAGTTTTAAAGATAAAATTTGAAGTTGATTGAATACTTGAAAATAAAGTTTGAGATTTAAAAAGATGAACTTGATTATCTTCTAGAATTGCTGAAAAAGGCAAAACTTCTGTTATGGTTACAGAAGCAGGAACAGATTCATCATATCTTATTCTATCTATTACATTTATTGAAGTAAATCTACCTACATTTAATTTTATAACTTTATTATCAGATAAGAAAACATCTCCAAGTTCAATTGTTAATGACATAAAGTCACCTGTACTTCTTAACCATTCATTAACAACAACCCAGTTATTTTCTTCATCTAAAATAGAGATGGTTGAAGTTGTTTGAAAGTCAGTGTAAGGATCAAGTGCTCTTTCTTGATCGGTTTTATTATAAGTCCAAACATCTAAAAGTAGTTTGGAATATTCGTTTCCTTGAATGTCATCAAAATATATATAAAAAATATTTTCTTCATATAAATCATGTTCTGGAGCAAGATTATCTTTATATAATATTTCTTCAGTTACATTTCTTCCTTCTCTATCTAAGACTAAAGAAGGTGAGATTGGTTTTACAGTATATATTTTATTTTCATATTCTAGAATATCTGGTCTTCTTAAACCAGTAATTACAATTTCATAATCTTCAGGATGATCAACTAATAATAATTTAGTATTATCCACATAAGATATTTCATCCATAGATTCAGATAAATAAAATTCATAAATATTATTTTTTGGAACTATTGGAACAACGATTTCTGTTTTTTCATAAAAAGTTGGAATAGTTCCTCTTCTTGCACCTAAAGAACCACCAGCAAGATCAGTTAAATATGTAAAAGAACTACCATCTTTAAAGAAAAGTAAAGGGCAAGAACTCCAAGAATATCCCTCACAAGTTAGATTTGTGTAAGTCCCAGTTAAGGTACCATTTACACAAACTCTTTTTTGGACATTATCCCCCCAACAATCTGAACTAGAATTTAAAAAATAACCTTTTGCTTGGCCATGATAAAGAGTTCCTTCTTCTGGAGTTGTACAAGAAGCACCACTTGATAAAAAATTATAAACATTTAAAGGTATATGAGATTGATCTAAACTATCTGTAAAAATATAATCAATAGAACCAAGTTGACCATACTGATTATGACCCCAAATTTTGCAGAACCGTTTACAATTGCACAAGTATGCCCAGCTCCAGCTGAAATTGCAGTAACACCCGAAGTTAAACCTTCAACTTGAACAGGAACAAAACTACTAGAATCATCATTATTTCCAAGTTGACCATTATAATTATGACCCCAACATTTTGCAGAACCGTTTACAATAGCACAAGTGTGATATCTTCCTGCCGAGATTTGAGTTGCAGTAGATATATTTGAAACTTTTACAGGAATAGATACGCTGAATGTAGATTCATAAATTCCTAACTGATAATATAAATTTAGTCCCCAACAATAAGGAACCTCATTAATAAAACACAAGAATGTCTACTTCCTAAAGATAAACTAGAAAAATTTAAAGTAGGGGCACTATAAGTATAAGCTATGTTTCTTAAATAAATTAATTCATCGTTAGTTGTGTAAAGAATAATTGTAATTTTTCTTTCTTGTATTTCTAAAGAAGATAAATCAAAATCTTTAATAGCAGTAATTC
>CALBUD010000071.1 GCA_937968065.1 Candidatus Iainarchaeum sp.
AGTGTACCCTTCAACTTTTGATTATATAACTTTTATTTTATTACATATCTTTAGATTATTATTTGTAAATCTTTTATTTACAGGAATTTTTATATTCTTTTTAATAATTGTTTTATTCTTATATGATAAGTTTAGAAATAAAAGATTAAAAAGAATAGATAACATAGCTTTAATAAAAAGTTTAACTTTAACAAACATAGTTTTTTTTATAATTTTATTAATCTTTAATAAATTTTTAGCAATTATAACATTTTTAATATATTTTTAAAAAAGGATAATATATGATTAGAAATAAGATTTGGTCAATAATTTTTTTAATATTAATAGTAAATAGTGTGTTTGCAGCAAACATAGATCCAAACAGATTAAATCCAGAAACTATTTATTTTGAAGATAATACAACATATAATTTCCAATCAATAAATAATTCTAGTTGTTATACAGAATCTTTATCTCCAGAAGCTGTTGAAAGACTTTGGAAAGAAATTTTAGTAAATGGTTTTGTTGTAGATGACTTAACAAGTAATCAACCAGAAAACTTTAATAGAGATACTCTTGAAAGAAATGAAGTTATTCTTACAAACCAAGATAGCAAAGCAAATGATATTGTTGGAAAAACAGAAATGCCAAATCAATTAATGAATCCTTTAGAAATGCCAGCTATTTTAGGTCAAGCTTGTCAAGGACCTTTTTCTTACGGTATTGAAATTGAAGAGACTTTAAGAGTTGGAAGATGTGAAGGAGATGATTCTTTTGCATGTTATCTTGAAAATGAAGGTCTTTTCAGACAAAATGGAAAATTTGGTTTTTGGCCTCAAACTTTTTCTGTAAGTAGAGATTTTTTAGATATGCTTGGTCTTAGAAAATTACAAGAGGTAAGTGGTGAAATCTTAGATTCTGATCTTGATTATAATTCAAATGTTGATTTAGGATTATTTTCAGAAATGTCTTATGAAGAACTTGCAATGTTTAGAAAATATTATTTTACTGATGAAAATATAACTGATGTTGAAGTTACAAAACTAACTTTGCTTTTAGATAAAGCAATACAGAATAGTGTAAGAACACAATCTTTTAATGCAAGTGTTGAAACTACATGTAAATCTGATAATTGTTATATAAATATGTACTCTTTATTTGATAAAGTTTTTAACCAATATTATTCAGCTGATATGGTATTTACTTCTATTTCACCAATTTTGATGAAATATACAGCCAAAATTTTTGATAAAATTCCAAAAAGAGCTTTTGGTGTAGATTTTGTAGATACTAAATCAAATGGTTTTATAAGAGGTAAAAATGGACTTTTAGATAACATGTTAAACAACAAACAAAGTCCATTAAAAGCTTTTAAAACAGCTTACAAATATAATCAAATATCTAAAAACATGGATGATTATATAAGTCAACTTGCAAAAAGCAATAATGAAATTATTACAAATATTAATAGATTTGATATGAAACCACAATGGGATAAATATCTAGAATCTTTAAACTCTAAAAAAAATATAGATACTATAACAAATGAATTTTTCAAAACTGGAGAATTTACAAAATTAAATAAAGCTCAACAAAGAGTGTTTATGGAATCTATAATTGATGTCCAAGATAACATAAAAGTTTCAAGAATGATACATGAAATTTCAAATAAAAATATAGATACTATTCTTGGTGCAAATAAAGGACTTCTTTTTGATAAAACAAAAACTTTAGATGACTTCTATGCTTCTTTAACACATGAACAATATCTTGATTTACATAGAGAAGTTACAAGAATGAATACTTTAAATAAAGAATTTTCAAACTATTCTACAGGTCATTTTAAATGGGATGAAGGTGCAAATAACATTACTATGCTTAAAGATAGAGGAAAAATAATTGCAGGTCAAGAAGAAACAATGAATAAAATAAGATTAAAAGGCGAAACTGGTTCTGTTGAAATTACAAACTCTTCAAAATATAATGATTTAATAACAGGAAACAAAGTTGAAGGAACAAGCATAAAAAACACAGCAATAGATAGTTTAGATACAAAAGTTAAAACTGTTAATTTTGCAGATGGTCCACGTGATGTGACAATTATTGTACCTTATAAAGAAACAACAGGTCCTGCAAATGCAGTTCCATATTCAGATATATCTAATTTTAGAAAGTCAGATGTTTTAATAGAATATACTTCTACAAAAGGAGATATAAAAAAAATAAGAGGATCTGTTTTAGATCCATCTGATATAGATCCTACAAAAAATATTTTAGCAAGAAGTGTTTCTGATGCTCCAATACCAGATGTAGATATTACTAAATATGGTATAGATCCTCTTGAAATTTCTTTAGGTTATGCAGAACAATTAGGTGTTAAAAGATTAAAAGATGCTGAAGAAGTTACAAACAATGTTATGAGGGTTTTAACTGATCAAGGATGGAGCACAGGAAGAGGATTAAGTTATGTTAACCAAAGACTTAAACAACAAAATGTAACCAAATGGGATAAAAGAGCAATAGATATATTGGCAGATTCTGGAAAAGCTTATTTTTATAACTTTGCATATTGGCAAATAGCAACAGCAGGTTCAACTGTTTTAGGAGGTGCTTTTGATAGATATAGTATGTTAAGACTTCCTGAAACATACACCTCAGTAATTATTAATCATGGTGAAACTGCAGATATATACAATGATGCTTATATTGATTTCTTTGTAAATGATGGTTCAGATCAAGGAGATCTTTTCATGAAATATTTTAATTCTTTACTTTTCTGGATGGCAAATCTTTCAAAAGAAGCTTTAGCAAACACAGAATGGGAAACAACACAAGGCTTTTCAAACTGGGTTAGAAAGATTACAGAAGGAACAATTAGAAGAAGTTTTACAGATAATGTAGCTTTGTTTACAGATGCTATAAACAACGGTTGTAACAAAGGTTCTTGTAACTTTACAATTGGAAATTCAAAACTTCTTGAAAATACAACTTTACAAAAATCAATTGATTCAAACTCACAAATAAACACAACTATTAATCATGATATTGATTTAAGTTTTAGTATTAGTGGAGCTTTAAAAACCACAAGTTATTTACTTGAAAATACTTCTAAAGAAAACATGGATAAATATGGTCAAACATTAATAAGCTTTACTCACCATACAGATTATGATGGTTCAATGGCTGGTTTTAAAACACAAGATTCTGTAAAATTAACAACTGAGATTAGTGAAGAAAATACCTGTGCAGATAGACTTAAAAACTTAGAAGTTATGGGTGTTCCTATAGGTTTTACAAATACCTGGACAGGAAAAACATATAGAACAGGTCTTGTTGCTGCTGGTTTTTCAAATCTTATGTATTATACTTTTACGGTTCCTCATCACAGAGTTGCAATGGGAATAATTTTTGGAAATTTAGTACCACAAATAATAATTGTTCCAGAAATATATAACTGTACAGATCATGAAGAAGGATACTACACTCATGTCTTTGTTGCAAAAGAAGAAATTGAAAGAATTGAAAAAGATCCAAAAAACAAAGTTGGAGATGCAATTTCAAAAGGTGCAGATTCTGTTGAACAGTTATTAACAGGAGTTACAAAAAACACAGAGCTTGAACAATCAATAACAAACACAACACAAGAAGTTAAAAACTTTGCAGAAACAAAAATAAAAGATAATCCAATAGTTCAATCAAGAGTTGAAACTATAGGAAACTCTGATGGTTCATTAAAAGGAAGATTTTTCTTCTTTGAACTTGGAGCAAACTCAATGTGTAGAGCAAGTGGATATAATGATAAAGGTGTTGAACATTTAGTTGATTCAAAAAGAAAAGAAACTTTAATAATTGATAAAGAACAAGGAGAAGTTTCAATTATTGATAAAGATGGAAATATTAAAAACATTATTGGTAATGAACATAAAGACTGGGTAAGATTAATTGCAACAAATCTTGGTATTCCTGCAAAAGTAATACCTCACAGCATCTCTTACATACCAGTTCCAGACACAGACACTCCTTTATTTAATATTGATGTTTTTGGAAATTTAAGAGTTGAAGATATTGATTTCTTAAATTGTTTAAGACAAAATTATTATGAGCAAACAGGTCTTGAAATGACAGGTAATGTTTTAACAGAATATCTTGGTTCTGTAAAACAAATAACTTCAACAAACAACTTTAATCCTGAAACACAATATGATATAATACCAAAAGGAAGAAACAATGTTTATGAAATTGTTGCTGAAGGAACTCCTAGAAAAGTTGCAAAAGGAGAAAATTCAAAAGTTAATATTTTAGGAGATAGAACAACTAAAATATATCCTATAGAAGGACAAGAAGTAACTATTGGAAAAAATATAGCAATACAGTTTGAAAGAGGGCAGTTAATATATAGTGGTGAGAAAAATAGTTATATCATGTGGGTTGAACAAACCTTTGTTATGCACCAATCTGAAATTAAAGGAATGGATGTTTCTGTAAATAAAGAAAAAAATGAAGTTACAGGTTGTGAAGAATTTAGCTTTGATATGAGTGTAAGACCTGATCCTGATAACCCTCAAGCAGTTGATAATGCAGAAAAAATGAACACTGCTCTTGAAAAGGTAGGACCTTTCCAAATGTTTGAAACACCAAGTAAAACATTTATCTTTTATACAACAGATCCTCCAGAATGTCAAAACAGAATGAAAATTATTGATAAAGAAACAGGACAAGTAATTGATCAAGCAATTGATGATATTATTCAAACTCCAAATGGATTTATTGTTAAAACAGAAGATGGTGCTGAACATAATTTTGAATTTTCAGCAGATGATGGTGTTCCAAAACTTAAATATAATGATCAAACTGAAACTTTACTTTCAGCTCAAGGAAAGAACGGTGCTTTCTGGTATGATCCACAAACAGGTAACTGGTATACAGAGAATGGACATTTAATACCATTTAATCCAGACTATAGAGATGGAATAACTTTTAAAGTAGGAGAAGATGGAAAAGTTCATGGAACCACAATACAAAATCTTATGAATCCATTTGCAGGTTCTGGTTCTGGAGATAGAGGTGCCTTTAACATACCTCTTGCACCTGAAAAGTTTTTGCCATTTACTCTTTATGTTTTAATAATAATGGCAAGCTTTATGTATCTTTTCCAGAAAAAAGAAAGTTTAAAGAAAAAGAAAAAATAATTTCTTTTTTTTATTTTTTTCCTTTTATAATTTTAATTAATCTTTTTGAATTATTTCTAGAATCTTTATTTTTATCTTTAGATCCATTTAATGGTGATTTTTTTGTGCTAGAAACAGGATCTGATCTACTGTTAAAACCTATTTTTCTTCTTGGTAATGGCATTTTTAACACTCCTTAT
>CALBUD010000072.1 GCA_937968065.1 Candidatus Iainarchaeum sp.
GGAATTACTAAAATATATAAAATTATAAATAAAGAAAATAGAGAAGCTATAGAATTTATATTAGATAGTCAAAGTAAATTAAATTATAAATATGTAACTTTACCAGAAGTTAATGAAGGAACATTTATAACTACCAGAGATATTTTTTCTCAATTTGGATGAAATACTGCTGAAATGAATAATGTATATATTTCTATAGAACAACAAAAATTATCTCCAAATGAAGAATGAGTTGAAGCAAAATATATAATCCCAGAACAATATGATATTAATGAATTAGATATTTTAAAATCTGGAAATATATTAAGAGGTAAATTTCTTATTGAAAATCAAACTATTGATCCCGGATTTAAAGATGTTACTGATGATTTAATTGTTAAATTAAGTGAAAAAAGAAATGTAGATAAACCGGAAGGATTATTTATAAAACGAAAAGGAGATTATAGAGTAAGATATAATGCAAATTTATATCAAACAGATTATACTTCTGATAAAAATAAATTTGTAAAAGGAAATTCATTTGTAGTTTTAACTTCTGAACAACAAACATCAGAAGGATATTCTAAATCTGGAAACAAGACATATAGAGTAATAGGACGATCTAATGAAAAAGTAACATTAGAGTATAATGCTTTTAATAAAAATGGTAAATTATTAAGTATTATTAAAGAATTAAAGATTGATGAATTTTCTGAAAAGATAAAATGATTATATGTTATGAAAGGAAGTCCTGAACATCATCAACTTAAAGAAATTCAAAATAAAAAGGAATTAAAACAAGTTGAAAAAGAAGCAAAACAAAAAGCAACTAATAAAAAAGAATTATACAATACTTTACAATTAAAATTTCAAAAAATTTTTAAAATAAAAGTTGAATTACAAAATCATGATTCAGGTCAATTTAAAAATAAAAAAGCATGGATTAATGCTGATCCTTTAGGTAAACCTACTATTGTATTAAATACAGCAAATATTAATACATCAGAAGAAGATTTGATTCATGAATATTTACATTTATTTTTAATAGCTTTAAAATATAATGAAACTGATCCAAAAGGACCAAGTTCTTATGAAAAATTATTGTTAGATTATAAAAATTCTTTTGAAGGTAAAACTTCTGAAGATCCAAAAAAACAACAAAGAATTGATTCTATAGTAAATACAAATAATATAAATACATTAGAAGAATTTTTTGTTCAAGATATTAGTAAAATAATGGTTGAACAAAATTATCAAGACCTTGATGAATTTAACTTTGATAATTTTTATCAAGCAATAAATAATTCTTTAGAAAGTTTAGAAGTAGAAAATACAACTCCTTTTGCTGATGATTTATTTGGAATATTAACACATAAAATGTCGTCTATATTTCCAAGAATGAGAGATAGTCAAATGAGTAATAATAGTTTAATCTTATTTGACGCTAACTTTAGAAATTGATTAGATAACCAAATTAGTAAGAAGAAAATTGAAATTTTATGTCAATAAGTCAATGTACATATTCAATTCCTGATGAAAATAAAGTCGGATTAGATTTTATTTCGTTAGTAAAACACTATTATAAATCAACAAAAATATTAAAGAATAGTAATATATTTAGTTCTGATGAAATAGTAGAAAGTGTTACTAAAAAATTAAAGGAACAATTAAATTTAAAAGATGATATTATCAATAATATAATTACGGATGGTAGAGGTAATAAAGTACAATTAGATAAGAACGATATTAAATCTGCTTTGGATTTTATTGTTGCTAATAATTTACAATTATACAAAGAAATTGGTATAAGTCAATCTCAATTATCTCCAGAATACATTAGAGAAAATAGAATATTAAATTTTATTAAAAATTCTCTTTCTGATCAAGGATTACGTATTGAAGAAAAAGACACTTTATCAGATTTAAAAGTTAAATATGCTGATGAAGTAAAACCAATTGAAGAAGATATAATAGAAACTTTAGAAATAGAAGAAAAAACAAATGCTATTGGTAGAGCTTTACATAAGACTTTAAATAATATAGTACTTGACGAAGGAACACTAACTCAAAAAAGTTTATATCATTTACGAAAAGTTTTAGAAGAAAATCAAGAAATATTAGATGGAGATTTAGATGATTGAGTAAATCATTTCTCAAATATTGTAAAACAAATTTATTTTTCAATAACATCTAAAGGTAGAGTTTTATCTGAAGTTTGATTAAGATCCAATAAAGAAGCATTAGCTCAAGTTAAAGGAGCTATAGATATTTTAATTGTAGACGATTTTGGTAATGTTCATATATATGATTTAAAATTATCTAAACATAAATATGATAATTGAGATTCAGCTAAGAAATTAACAACTGATTGACAGTTAGCGTTTTACAGAGCATTACTTGGACAACATGTTCCAATTAATAATACAGAATTAAATTTAATTTCTATTGTAGTTGGAGATTATAATGAATCTAAAAAATTACAATTAAAAAATGTAAGATTAGAACCTATAAGAAATAGATTAGCTGATGAAACAGGTAAACCTTTACAAATTGTTAATAAAGATTTAAGTACTGATTATGTTCCTGGAAAATTAACATTAGGTAAAATGTATTTAATTGCTAGGAAATTAATTCCTGAACAAAAGCAATTAGACTACGATCCTAAAAGAACAAAAGATATAAATGATACATTAGCATTAATGTTTCCTAATTATAAACCATTAATTAGTAGATCTGAAGCTGCTTTTGATGTAGAAGTTGAATTGAAAAAAGCAATACGAAATTCTGGATTTACTTCAAAATATTCAGATTTTGTTCACGAAGGAGTAAAAATTAGTAGAAATGGTTGAGTTAGTGTAGATCCTAAAATAGATGAAAGATTTAAAACATCTAAAGAATTAGAAGATGAACTTAGACCAATATTACAACATTATGCAGAGTTTGTTAAAAGTAATGAAAATAATATAATTTCTAGACTTAGAAATACTATTTCTCAAGCAATTCAAAACCAATCAGTAACTAAAATAGATTTAAATAACGCTCAAGAATCTGCATTTGTTAAAAATGTAGTAAATAAATATGTTAATGGAGATTATAGATTAATAAGTAATTCTGAGGAATTAGATTCTTTAGGTTTAATTCTTTTACAAAATACTAGAACTGGAGCATATGTTATATTAAATGTTACAGTAAATAACTTAAAAGTTCAATATGACGAAAATTATTCTATTGCAGATATAGAATATATTAAAGCATTAACTTTTTTCAATTTCTTTGAATCAGAATTACAATTAACTCTGAATAAAATTGAAAATATAGAAGTTATGAATATTGATGCTAATAGAAATGCTAATAGAAGTTTAGATCATGTTTTTGAAATATACAGTAATACTATATCTCCGACAGGTATAACAAATAATTTACATAAAGATCATTTATTGAATAATGTTCAAAGAGCAGAAGAATTAGTTAGACAAGAACACAGAAGAGCTTTTAATGAATTACCTGAAGGTGACAAACAAGCTATTAAAGAAATTCTTGATGAATATGATGAAGCTGCCGGTAACTTAAGTTTATTTCAATTAAAAGAAATAACTAGAAAATTTGTTAAACAATATCCTGAATTAGAACAGAAAACATATAAAAGTGGATTTGATTTTAATAACCCAATTGAAAGATTATTTGCTTATATTCAAGTATTATTATTAGCTAAAGCTGATATAATTCCAGAAGGAGACCTTGAAGGAAATAATAATTATAATATTAGATTTTCAAACTTAAAAACTTTCTTTTCTGGTTTATTATCTAAAGATATAAGAGTATATGATGAAAATGAAAGAAAATTAGGTGGATTAATTGAAGGTTTAAAAACAAGTACTCCTGATAAAATGAAGTCCAAAGATTTACAAAATATTAATGGTCTTATCAATGGTACTAACAATAGAATAGGTAGTAGATTTATACATGAATCAGTTATACTTAATAATGCTACTAAAAAATACTATAAAGATATAAATTATGATTGAGTTTCTGAAAATGTAATTGCTAATCATAGAATAAAATTTAAAAATCTTTGAGTAACAGACAATTTAGGAAATGTAACTGGAGAATGACGTGTAAAAAATCCATATGATTATAGTCCTGAAAATGCTTTAACTGATGCAGAAAGAGAATATTTAAAACAAATATTATTTAGAATATATATTAATGGAATTAGTTTACCTAAAGCTAAATATGATGCTATAGATATTAGTTCTATTGATAGTATTATGAAAACTGCTCCAGAATCTATGATTGAAAAAATTAATAAAGGTACTTATTTTGAAATGCCTATTATTAGATCTCAACAATGAAATAGATATGATAAAATTTGAGGAAGAGGATATCAAGGAATATTAGATACTGTTAAGTCTTTAGGTCATGAAATCCATGATTATGTTGACGGAAGAGAATTAGAACCAGAAGAACTTCATAATATTAAAAAAGAAGCTGGGTTTTATGAAATGTACGATGTTTATGCTAAACAAAGTAGACAATTTATTCAAGATAAAGTTGCTGAAAAGGGAGAAGCATATTGAGAGTTAGATTTAGATGCTATTGCACATAGAGTAATTTTTAATAAAATAAGAAAAAAATATTTAGACAATATTCTTCCCGTAATCAGTGCATATATTTGAACTGCAAAAATTAGTGGAGGAAAACAAAATATAGATATTTCTAATGAATTAGAATATGCTTTAAGAAGATTAAAATTAGCATCTAAAGATGAACATATTATTGATGAAGATTTTGAAGATGTAGTAAGTTTAGCAGGAACAGCAAAAAGAATTACTACTAAAGCAATGTTAGCATTTCGTCCTGCATTACTAGTTAAAGAATTAACTATTGGTCTTTATAAAAATTATATGTTAGCAGCAACTCAAATGTTAGGTGAAGATCAATTTAATATGTCAGATTTAACTAAAGCTATAGGTAAATTAATGAGTATTGATAACAAATTTAGTGCAGAATGAAATTTAATTGATATGATTAATTCTGAATATAGGTTTGCAAACTTAGAATTGGGTACACTTCCTAATAAATATAAAACTAATAGAAAAGTTGGATTTTTTATGGGATTTGGTAAATGGATGTTTTCTATGAATACTATTCCTGATTATTATAATAGACTTTCTTTATTCTTAGCTAAAATGATTCATGATGGTTCATATGATGCCCATGTTATGGATGAAAAAGGACATTTAATATATGATCCTAGAAAAGATAAAAGATTTTCATATTATTTTGAAAATAGAGACAAACATAAAAATTCAAAAGGTCAATATATTCCGGCTAAAAATGATTCAAAATATAATAAACAAAGAAATCTTTATTTGTTATTAATTAATCAAATATCAAAAGAAAGACAAATTCAGGGTGATGATATTTTTACAGAAGAAGATTTAATTGATAAAGCTTATTCAGAACAAGAACGTAATTCATTTAAATCATTTACTGATACAGTATATGGTTATTATGATAAAGATTCTCAAGCAGAATGACATAATGCGTGATATGGAATGTTGTATTTACAATTCTTACAATTCTGACCTGGTAAAATGAGTTTATGATTTGGAACACAATATAATAAGAAATTAAGTCCTATTGGAAAACATGTTCATAAAACTCAAAAAGACGCTAATGGTAAAGAACAATTAATGTATAAAAAACCTCTTTATGAAGATCCTGCTAATCCTGATGAAATTACAGGATGAGAACCAACTACTGAAGACACTGGGGATCCAATATTAGAATGACAAGGTACAGCTTACGAAGGATTATATTTTTCAATGTTACATACATTAAGAGATATTCTTAAAGGAGATTGAGAAAATATTAAAAATGAAAAAGTTAGAAGTAGAAGAGCATTATATGGTTTAGCTGAAGGATTTTTAATGTATGCTTTTTTCAAATTCTTACAAATGTTATTTGAAGCATGAATTTCACAAAATGGAACTGATGGTATAAATGGAGAAACAATGGAATTTATGGCATCTGTTAATAGAAAAGTATTAAATGAATCAAATGTATTAGACAATACTTTTGGAGCATTAAGATCTGAACCAGCTTTTTGAACTTATACTATGCAAGTATCTCAAGATATGTATGATGTAATGACAGGATCTGGAAATAGAACTCCTCAAAAATTATTAGCTCGAAATATTAGAGCTTTTGAATTTTGAGATAATCATTAAAAAAATAAGCCCGACCACATTACGTGATCGGGCTTATTTATTTAAATGAATTAGGCAGGATACATTTTAAGGTATTCTGTTATATGTGTTTTATTGGCGTCTCTAAATCCTTGCTTTGCTAAAGGAGAATTTCGTGTACCAAGAAAATAATCTTTAACCGTACCTGCACCTAATAAGTGTGCAGCAGCTCTAATACCATTTTTTGTTATTTTAATTCCATCAACTGTTTTTCCACTAAACTCTTCAATTATATCTTTTAATCTACGTTCATTAAGTCTAGCTAATTCTAATGCTCCTTGATGTTGAACCAAAGTATCTTTAAATTGTTCTTTTGTTTTACCAATATCTTTTAAAGCTATGTTTCCAAATTGATATAAACCATAATAACCAAGTCTATTTGTAACATCTGGTCTATAACTACTTTCTTTAGCTGCTAATTTTATTAAATAATCTTTATCTTCATCAGATATAGATAATCCTTTTATTTCGTCAATTATTTTATTAGATACTTCACTCATAGGTCTTAATATTTCAGGTGTTAATTCGTAATCATTAAAAACTTGTTTTGGTTTAGAAACTTCAGGAATACTTATATTACTTAAATCTCATTTTTTTGGTTTATCTATGGATTTAGTTCCTTCAATAGAAGGTATATCTTGTTCAGTTATATTAAAATAATTTCTAAAATAGGTATTATCAGGAAGAGCTATATTATAAGTATTATAATAATCTAACATCTCTTCTTTATTATTTAAACTTATAGGTTTAAATTCTGCAAATTGTTCCATAATTAATAATTTTATCAATTAGCAAAGTTAAATATATATTTTCATAAAATTATATAAAAATCAAAAAAAATAGGGGAATAAAGCAAATACGCTTCATTCCCCATTTTTGTTGTGCAAATTATTAAATAATCATTAATTAAAAAAAATAATTAA
>CALBUD010000073.1 GCA_937968065.1 Candidatus Iainarchaeum sp.
TAAAAAAATTTTTATAAAAAAATAAAAAGGTGTGAATAAATAATGAAAAATAAAAAAACAGTATCAATGATTATTTTAGCAGTAATTCTTGCAGCAATAATTGTTATTGTTGTTATGATGTTTTTACCAAAAACAGGAGATGCAGTTTCTTCAGTTTTAGGAGTTTCTAAAACAAAAGCAACAGATATAACTCTTGATGCAGAACAATGTAATACATCGACATACTGTGATGGATTAATCATAGAAGATTGTGGTAATGGAAAATGTTGTTGTGGACAAACAGCTGGTTGTTGTTCAAGATTATATGATGTTTCAACTCCAGATTTTAGATAAAAATAATAAAAAAAAAAATTTTATTTAATTTCTTTTTTTTCAATTTCTTTTTTAAGAGTCTTTATAAAATTTGAAAGTTTCATCTCACCTAAAATAACTTCATCTCTTGTTCTTACATTAATTGTTTTGTTTTCTTCTTCTTTATCTCCAATAACTAAGATGTAATTAATCTTTTCTATTTGAGCTGATCTTATCTTCTTATTCATAGTTTCAGCTTTATCATTAACTGTTACTCTAAAACCTTCTTTTTTAAGTTTCTGTTTTAGTTTTTCTGAATATTTGTTATGTCTATCAGCTATAGGTAAGATAGTTATTTGTTGAGGTGAGATCCATAACGGAAACTTTCCTTTTAGATGTTCAACTAAGATACCCATAAATCTTTCAACAGAACCTAAAACAGCTCTATGAAGCATGATTGGTCTTTTTTTAGTGTTATCGTCAGCTTCATAAGTAAGGTTAAACTTTTCAGGCATTTGAAAATCAAGTTGTATGGTTCCACACTGCCATTTTCTTCCAATAGCATCTGTAAGATGGAAATCTATTTTAGGACCATAGAAAGCACCATCTCCTTCATTTACTTTATATTCTTTTTTCATTTTATCAAGAACATCTTTTAAAGTTTTTTCAGCCATATTCCAAACTTTAGAATCTCCCATAGCTTTTTCTGGTTTAGTTGAAAGTTCAATTGAATATTCAAAATTAAATGTTTTATAAACAACATCCATAAAATCAATTAAATCTTTTATCTCGTTTTTTAATTGTTTTTCTGTACAAAAAACATGAGCATCATCTTGAGTAAAGCTTCTTACTCTAAAAAGACCAGATAAAACTCCTGAAAGCTCATGTCTGTGAACTAAACCAAATTCACCTGCTCTTATAGGAAGATCTTTATATGAATATTGATGTGCTTTATAGATTAGAATGTTACCTGGACAGTTCATTGGTTTTACTGCAAAATCTTGCTCATCTATTTTTGTAAAATACATATTTTCTTTATAATGATCCCAGTGTCCTGATTGAAGCCATAATGATTTATTTAAGATGATTGGTGTTTTGTTAACTTCATAGTTTCTATCTTCCATAATCTGTGAAACATATTCAACTAATTTGTTCCAAATAAAGCTACCTTTATCATGAAAGAAAGGCATTCCCGGTGCTTCTTCATGGAAAGAATAAAGATCAAGTTCTCTTCCTATTTTTCTATGATCTCTTTTTAAAATTTCTTCTTGTCTTATTAAATATTCTTTTAATTCTTCTTTTGAGAAGAAAGAGATACCGTATACTCTTGTAAGTTGTTTGTTATTTGAGTCAGCTCTCCAATAAGCCCCAGATGTCTTTGTAACTTTAAAAGCTTTAACCTTTCCAGAGTGTTTAAGGTGTGGTCCTCTGCATAAATCTTTAAAGTCTCCTAAAGAGTAATAAGTAAGTTTTTCATTATTGTTGTTTATTTCTTCAATCATTTCTATTTTGTAAGGGTTATCTTTAAACATTTCTTTTGCTTGAAGGTATGATAATTCATGTCTTATAAATGGTAATTTTTCTGAAATTATTTTTTCTGCTTCTTTTTCTATTTTTTCAAAGTCTTCTTCTGTTATAGGTTCTTTAATTTCTAAATCATAATAGAAACCATTTTCAATAGCAGGTCCTATTGTAAGTTTTACATCTTTAAAAAGTTTTTTAATAGCGTATACTAAGATATGTGCTGAGCTATGGTGTAAAACTTCTTTTGCTTCAATATCTTTTGTTGTAAGTACTTTAAAATCACAATCATTCGTTATAGGAGTTGTTAAGTCTTTAATATCATTATTTATTTTTACTGCTATTGATGCATTTAAAAGACCTTCACCTATCTCTTCTTTAATTATTTCTTCTGCTGTTTTTTTTTTTTCCACTTCTTTTATGGAACCATCTGGAAAAGTAATTTTTATTTTCATATGATTTCAAACTCCTAAAATTTGATATAATATACTTAAATAATATTGTAAAGAAACTTATAAAAAGAGTGTTTTTGTTTTTTTAGAAAATATTTTTTTAAAAATAATAAAAAAAAATAAAAAGAAAAAAGATGTTTTTACCTATAAAACATCTAATCCGTAGTTATCATCGTATGATCTTCCAGAACCAGATCCACCATAACTTGGAGCTGAATCTTTTCCTCTAAACATCTTACTTCCTTTAATGAATGGTGATTTTACACCTGTGAAAATAGCAATTACTTCTATTTTATTTTCAAAAGTAGGATCAATTCTTGCACCCCAGATAACAGCTGCATTAGAATCTGTTTGATCTGTAAGCATTTCACCAACAGCATTAGCTTCACCTAATGTTAATTCAGTTCCACCAGTAATGTGTATTAAACAACCTGTAGCACCTGTAATATCAACATCTAAAAGAGCATTCTTTAAAGTATCTTCAACAACTTCTTCTACTTTATTTACAGATTGTGATTCACCAACAGCAATAACAGATAATCCTTTTCCACCCATTACAGTTCTTATGTCTGCGTAGTCAAGGTTGATTAATGATGGTTGAGTAATTGTTTCTGTAATTCCTCTTACTGTTCTTGCAATAACTTCATCTGCAACTCTGAAAGCATCTTGCATTGGAAGATTTGGTACAAGTTCAACAAGTCTGTTATTATCAATAACAACAACTGTATCACAAATATCTTTTAAAAGATCAATTCCTTCTTCAGCTTTTATAAGTCTTGCTCTTTCAAGTGCGAAAGGGTAAGTTACAATACAGATAACTATTGCACCTTGTTGTTTTGCTATTTGTGCAACAACTGGAGCTGCTCCTGTTCCTGTTCCACCACCCATACCAGCAGTGATGAAAAGCATGTCAACACCATCTAATATTTCTTCTAAAGCTGCTTTTGAAACTTCAGCTGCTTTTGCACCAATTTCTGGATATGCACCAGCACCTAAACCATTTGTTACTGATTTTCCAATTAATAATTTTGTAATATCATCAGATATTATTCCTAAGTGTTGTCTATCTGTGTTAATTGCAACAAGTTGTGCACCTGCAACACCCATAGCACTTATTCTGTTTACAGAGTTGTTTCCTGCACCACCAATTCCCATAACCATGATCTTTGGAGCTGCAAATTCTGTGTCTTTTAGATTCATATTTTCAGCTGCTGCTGATTTATGATCTATTGCATTATCAACAATTGATCTCATTTTCAATCCACCTCTTATATCAATAAAATAAGCTTTTTTAGGGCTTCTTTTTTGTAAATAAGGTATTAACACACTTTATTTTATTATCAAGTAAATTAATACATTATTTTAATAGTAATATATATACTACAAAGAGTTTTTAAATATATCGCTTCTTTAATTACTTGTATAGGCTAGCTGGGAGGGTTGTAGTCTCCTGTTACCGGAAATCTACATATGCCGGAGTGATTACTATTGGAAGGAAAATAAGTAAAAGAACATCCTTTGTAAAATTGCCGACGGTTCGTCCAGTAAGATCGGGTATCTTAGTAAACCCTGCAAGGTCCGGAAGGAAGCAGCAGTATCCTAAGTATTTGATGCTTATTGGGTCGCGGACTTGAGATTTTATAAAGATCAATGTTTTTTCAACTGTTTTTCGACCAGTAGGTGCCTATGCACTTACATTTTTAATACTTTTTCTTTTAGATTATTTATTTTTTAGTTTATATAGGTTCTTATGCTCTTTTTAAATTAAGATATACATAAAAATAAGTTAACTTTTATATACTCTCCTTAAGTAACTGTATTTTTACCTTTTTTTTTAAAATAACTTGTATTTTAGGTCTTTTTTATTTGTTGTTTTTATAGGTAAAAACAAAGATTTTAAAGAATATTTATTTTTCGGTCATTTCCCTTAAAACAATTTATAAACTTTTTCTTACTTAATTATGTTACTAATTCTTTATGAATTTTTTAAAATTTATTTTTTTAAAAAAAGTAAGATATTTTATGGCTTTAAAAGACATTGTTATCAAGGGTGCAAGAGAGCATAACTTAAAAAACATAGATGTAGCTATACCTAAAGATAAATTAGTTGTAATTACAGGACTTTCAGGTTCTGGAAAATCAACTTTAGCTTTTGATACTATTTATGCAGAAGGACAAAGAAGATATGTTGAATCTTTATCTTCTTATGCAAGACAATTTTTAGGAATGATGACAAAACCAGATGTTGATTCAATTGATGGTTTATCTCCAGCCATTTCAATTGAACAAAAAACAACTTCTAAAAATCCAAGATCAACTGTTGGAACAGTGACTGAAGTTTATGATTATCTAAGATTATTATTTGCAAGAATAGGAACTCCATTCTGTCCTGATCATCCTCTTCAAAAAATAGAAAATCAATCTCCTAAAAAACTTTCAGAAAATATTTTAAAAACATTTAATGAAGAGATTTTAATTTTATCTCCAATCATAAGACAAAAAAAAGGAACTTATGAAAGACTTTTAGAAGAATTAAATAAAGAAGGATATACAAGAGTAAAAATAAATAATCAAATAATAAGAACTGATGAAAAAATATCTTTAGATAGATATAAAAAACATGATATTGATGTTGTTATTGATAAAATAAATTTAAAAGAAAAAGAAAATCAAAGACTTATTGAAGCAATTACAAATGCAATAAATAAATCTCCTGACAAACTTGTAAAAATAATTTCTGTAAAAGAAAATAAAGAACAAATCTATTCTTCAAAAATGTCTTGTCCTATATGTGGTTTATCTTTTGAAGAATTACAACCTAGAATGTTTTCTTTTAATTCTCCTTTTGGAGCTTGTGAAGAATGTTCGGGTCTTGGTATAAAAATAATATTTGATGAAAATTTAATAATTCCTGATAAAGAAAAATCAATTGCAGATGGTGCGATTGCAATTTATAGAAATGCTGTTGATGGTTGGAGAGGACAACATTTAGCAACTATAGGAAAAAGATATGGTTTTACTCCTTTTACAAAAATAAAAGATTTTACAAAAAAACAATACAATATCTTAATGTATGGTTCTGAAAATCCAATTGATTTTAACTTACAAGGAAAAAATGGAACTTCTTCTTTTTCATACACTGGGGTCTGGGAAGGATTAATTCCACAAACAGAAAGATTATATCATCAAACAGATTCTGAATATAGAAAACAAGAAATGGAAAAATTCATGAAAACTTTACCTTGTCCTAAGTGTCATGGTAAAAGACTTAAAAAAAAAATATTAGCAGTAAAGATAGATAATAAATCAATAATTGACATAACTAACATGTCTATAAAAAACACAATTCTTTTTTTTAAAAATATTATTTTAAATCAAAAACAAAAAGAAATTGCAAAACATATCTTAAAAGAAATTAATTCTCGTTTAGAATTTTTAGAAAAAGTAGGATTATCCTACCTTACTCTTTCAAGAAATGCAGGAACTCTTTCAGGTGGAGAAGCACAAAGAATAAGACTTGCAACCAATTTAGGAACTAATCTTACAGGTGTTCTTTATATCTTAGATGAACCTTCAATTGGGCTTCATCAAAGAGATAATCAAAAATTAATAGATACTCTTTTTAAATTAAGAGATTTAGGAAATACTGTAATTGTTGTAGAGCATGATGAAGATACAATTTTAAAAGCAGATCATGTTATTGATATTGGTCCTGGAGCTGGTGTTTTTGGTGGAGAAATTATTTTTTCAGGAAACCCTAAAGATATTTTAAAAAATAAAAAATCTTTAACAGGAAGATATTTATCAAAAGAATTAAAAGTTGATTTTTTAAAGAAAAAAAGAGAAATTAATAATTTTATAGAAATTTTAGGAGCACAAGAAAATAATCTTAAAAACATAGATGTTAAAATACCAACTTCTGTTCTAACAGCTATAACTGGAGTTTCAGGTTCTGGAAAATCAACATTAATTAATGAAATTTTATATAAACAACTTACAAATGAAATTTATAAATCTAAAGAAAATCCTGGAAAGCACAAAGAAATAATTTTTAAAGAACATGTAGATAAAATAATCTCAATTGATCAATCTCCTATAGGAAGAACACCGCGATCAAATCCTGCAACATATACTAAAGTTTTTGATGATGTTAGAAGTTTATTTGCACAAACAACAGAAGCTAAAATAAGAGGGTATGATCAAGGAAGATTCTCATTTAATGTTAAAGGTGGAAGATGTGATGCTTGTTCTGGTGATGGACAAATAAAAATAGAAATGAATTTTTTACCAGATATTTATGTTGATTGTGAAGAATGTAAAGGAAAAAGGTATAATCATGAAACTTTAGAAATAAAATATAAAGGAAAATCTATTTCTGATGTTTTAGATATGTCTGTTCAAGAAGCTTATTCTTTTTTTGAAAACATACCTTCTTTAAAAAGAAAATTAAAAACATTAATGGATGTTGGTTTAACTTATATAAAACTTGGACAAAGCTCTACAACTCTTTCTGGTGGAGAGGCACAAAGAATAAAAATAACAAAAGAACTTTCAAAAAGAGATACTGGGAAAACACTTTATATCTTGGACGAACCAACCACTGGTCTTCATTTCCATGATGTTAAAAAATTAATTGAAGTTTTAAATAAATTAGTTGATAAAAAAAACACAGTTGTTGTTATTGAACATAATTTAGATGTTATAAAATCTTCTGATTGGATAATAGATTTAGGTCCTGAAGGTGGAGAAGAAGGCGGTGAGGTTATCTTTTCAGGTCCTGTTGAAGAAATTATAAAAAATAAAAAAAGTTATACTGGTTCTTTTTTAAAACCTTTTTTTAAATAGTTTTTATACAAATCTATTTAAAACTATTTATTA
>CALBUD010000074.1 GCA_937968065.1 Candidatus Iainarchaeum sp.
ATTGTTATTTTCTTTTTAAGCATAATACTTCTTATTTTGTTATTTTTCATGAAAATAAGGTTAATTTAGCCTTTAATTTCCATCTAATATATAAACATTTCGTTTCATAGTTATTTATAATTATTTTAAATATAAAATAATATAAGTTTAAAACAAATTAAAAAGAGTGTGATTTTTTTATGACAAGTGCAAGTAAATATATAAAACAAACAATTCAAAATGAATATAAAAAAAAAAGAGATTCAAATTATGATTATAGAAAAGCATTATCTAAAAAGTTAATTGATTTTAGAAAATTAGATGGATCTATTATTAAAGTTGAAAAACCTTCTAACATACCAAGAGCAAGAGAACTTGGTTATAAAGCAAAACAAGGAATTATTATTGTTTTTGTAAAGGTTAGAAAAGGTGGAGGTTTAATAAAAAGACCAAATGCTTCAAGAAGACCAAAAAGAATGGGTGTTAACAAAGTAACAAGAAGAGTATCTATTCAAAGAATGGCAGAACAAAAAGCAAATAAAGCTTATCCTAACTTAGAAGTCTTAAACTCATATTATGTAGGAGAAGATGGTCAAAAAAAATATTTTGAAACAATTTTAGTTGATCCAAACCATCCATCAATAATTAATGATATGGATCTTAATTGGATAGTTTCTGAAAAGCATAAAAAAAGAGCTTTTAGAGGACTTACAAGTAAGGGTAAAAAAAATAGAGGATTAAATAATAAAGGAAAAGGTTCTGAAAAAGCAAGACCATCAAACAGAGCAAAGAATAGAAAAGCTAAGTAATTATAAATCTTTTCTTTCTTTATTTTTATATTATGATGTATATGGGAATAATTTATTTAAGTGCTTTTCAACATATGATCTGGATTGTACTTTTAATGGTGCTTGCAATTCTGATTTATTCTTGGACTAAAAGTAAAATTGCAAATAGTACTTTTTCAGTTATTCTTACTATTATTATAGTTTATTTATTATTTATACAATATCCTAATTTTGTTTGGTTTGCAATTATCGGTATTGTTATATATTATGTAGGTGCACCAGATTTTAAACAATTATTTAAGGATTTTAAAATATAAAAGTGTGATATTAAATTGGACAATATACTTACAAGATTAATGTTATTGATTTTAATTGTTCTATTTATAAAATATGATTTAATAATTTTTATTCCTTTTGCATTAGGTGTTTATTTTTTATTTGATAAAAGTTGGTGGAATCTTTTAGTTCTTGCAGGTTACTTTTTAATTTTTTTCCTTCTTGCAAGTGATGCTAACTTTTTATTTTTTTCAACAATTATTCTTCTATTAATAGTTGTTTTAACAAATTATTTTTCAAAGAGTAAACCAGATGCTTCAGAAGAAATGGATTTTAGTAAATTGTTTGGAGATACAGGTTAGTTTTATGAATAAAAGAATTATTTCAGCAGTTAAAAAAGTTAAAAAAGAAACAAAATATTTTATTGAAAAACAAGCAAAACAAAAAATACCTGTTTATGAAAAAAAATTTACACCAATAAAAAAAGATACTAAACTATATAGCCTTGGAAAATCCTTTGTAAAAAACATTTTAAATTATAAAGAAAATAAAAAAAAATATCTTTCAAAAACAAGTTCAAAAGAATATTTAAAAGAGAATAAAGGTTTTTTTACAAAAAGTAATCTTAAAGCTTTATTTGCATATATTTTTTCTGATTTTTCAATGGAACAAATAGAAGATATGATTCGTTATCTTTTTGGGGATTTATCTGAATCTGAAAGAGAAAATGTTTTATTAGATATTCTAGATCATATATCAAATAAAGAATATGGTTTTTTATTAAAAGAATAATTTTAAAAATTATAGTTTATTTAAAATATTTCTATTTTCTTCAAGAATATCTTTCATAATTTTTGTAAGTGCTTTTATCTGTGCTTTAAGTTCACTTACTTGTTCTTCAATAACTAAAAGTTGTTCTTTTAAATTATTATCGTCTGCTTTTATTTTTGTTTCAATTTTATCTTCTTTTTCATTTATTTCTTCAATATCATTTGTTGTTTCTTTAAGTTCGTTTTCAAGAGATTCTTCATTTCTATCTTTGTTTTTTTCAATAAAGTTTGTTTTAGTTGTATTCTTTAATGGTTTTGTATCAACGTGGTCTTCTTCTGAAACAGCATCAACTTCTTCTACAATTTTTTCTTTTTTATTCTCTCTAGATTCTATAACTTCTTTATAATTTTTTTCAATATCTGCTAAATCAACACCAATTTCTTTTAATGTATCATAAATTGTATCTTTATCTATATTTGCATCTAAAAGTTCTGAAATTGTATCTACAATAAGTTTTTTATCAACCATAATTTATCTTTAACCTATACTATTATAGTTAATATCTTAAATGTAACTTATTAAAAATGTTTTGTTTTAAATTATAATATAACTATATAATATAAAAGATTTATATGATTTCTCTAAATACATGGAATACTTTGTTTGAAGGTAAGTATGGTGATCAAGAACTAAACATACTTTACAATGAAGACATCTTTGTTTCTTTTTTAAGATTAAGAGATAAAACAAATGCACTTATACAAGTCTATAAAGTTTTTGTTGTAAAAGGAGAGGTTGAAACTTTTGCATCAACTCTACCATATCCTGTAATTGTTTATCATAAACATGTAGATATAGGTTCAAGTAATAATTTTAAATATCTTTTACTTCATACAAATACAGAGTATGTCGACTTAGATACTTTATCATATCATGTAGACAAAAAAATAACAGAACTTAATAAAATGGTAAGTGCTGTAATTTCTGTAATTAAATCTTATGATGTTAAATTAATTTCTTTAAAACATGCAGGTGAAAAAGATCATAATTATTTTTTTTCAGACCCTGATGTTATAAAATCTTTAACTAATCTTCCTTTATCTTTAGATACTAAATCTTCAACTTCTTTAGATAAATTGATTTTAGGTAAAAAAAAAGATATAAAGATAACAACTTCTTTAACAAATCTAAATTCTGTTTTTGTATACGGTCCTGAAATTGAAGATAGAAGTTTTATTTCAAAAATAGTTTGTGAGAATTTTTTACTTTCTTCAAAAATTGTTATTGTTTTTGATCCAACAAACAGTTATTTAAGTTTAGGATATCCTCAACAAAATCCTCAAATATTAATGGATTTTGATTTAAACATGGATCCTTTTGGTTTTCCAATAAGAAAAATTAATTATAAAGATCTAAAAATTCCATTAAACAAAATACCTTTAAATGCTTTTTTAAATCTTTTTAATTTTAAAGAAGTGTCTATAAAAATTTTAAAAGAAGTCTATAATGATACAATTGTTAATTTTAAAGATTTAATAGCTAATGTAAAAAAAGTAAAAATAACAAATGAGATTAATGAATTTGAAATTCAAAGAGTAGTTTCAAAATTATTAATATTAGATAAAAAATATGAATCTTTTTTTGGTAAAACTGATGTTTCAATATTATTTAAACAAAGATACAAAAATATAGGATCAATAAAATTAATTGAAATTAATAAAAAAGATCCTTTTCATCCATATTTTATAAAAAGTATAATTGATGAAATTTCAATTTCTGCAAAAGATGATATTTTATTAGTTTTTCCTGAACTTTCAAATGTTTTTAATAATATTTATTTAGGAGATAGTATCTTAAAAGTTATTAAGGAAAATACTATCTTAAGTTCTTTATTTGTTTCAAAATATGTAACTGATTTTAGAGATGAAGAAATCTCAACTGTTAAAATAAGTTCTATATCTGGAAATGATGGTGTTATTTATTATCCAAACAGAGATCCTATAAGAATTTTGTTTAGACCTAGTTTTACATCAAGTGTTATTAAATATAAGATTTAATTTTTTTTAAAATATTTTAAAAAAAACAATTATTTAATCTAACTTATATACAATATCATTATTGTTTACTTTTTGATTTACTTTAATTGCAATTTCTTCTCCTTTTTTTGCAGAAGTTATTTTTTGTCTATCAATCTCCATTGATTCTATCTTTTGTTTAACTTCTGTGTTGTTTCCTTTAATAATTATTTCATCTCCTTTTAAGACATCTTTTGTTAGAATAATAACTGCAACCATTATTTTATCAAAAAATTTTGTAACTTTTCCTATTTCTTTCATTTTTTTTCAAACCTCCTTTAAATAGGTCATATATATTATACATAGAAAAAACTAAAAAACCATATTTACCAGCCTTGTTGATTAATTTAATCTATCTTCTAAGTATTGGTATTTTTTCAGTTTCTGTTGAATAATGTAATTCTATCTTTCTTGTGAAAAATTCTTGGATTAAACAACAGATGTTATGACATAATATTTTAAGTAGCAATTCATTCTTTTGAGATTCAAAAGATCTAGTTGTAAGTTCCTTTCCAAATTTTTGTTTAATCATATGAAAACAAGTTTCAACATTTGATCTTTTATGATAATGTTTATAAAATTCTTGAGGATTATCTTTAAAATAGAAAAAGGTTTTTCTCCAAATACTTGACCCATATTGTTTACC
>CALBUD010000075.1 GCA_937968065.1 Candidatus Iainarchaeum sp.
TTACACTTGTTCTTGGACATCTTCTTTAGATGGTTCTTTAGAATCTGGGTGTAATATTAATAAAGATAATCTATCTATAGGTACGCACACACTTACTTTATCTGTAACAGATTCTATAGAGACAAAAACAACAGATATTTCCATAACAGTTAAAAATCATTTAGTTCCAAGTATAATTTCTCCTGTAAATGGATCTAGTTATACAAGTGGCGATGAAATTAATTTTTCAGGTTCTGCAACAAATACTTTTGGAAGTTATACTTGTTCTTGGACGTCTTCTAGAAATGGAGCTATAAGTTCTAACTGTAGTTTTAGTAAAAGTAATTTATCAACAGGGACACACACAATTACTTTGTCTGTAACTGATTCTTTACAAACAAGAACAACAAATATTTCAATAGAAGTTAAATCTAGTTCATGTGCATTTATATATTCTTATGATGGAAATAAATTTTATCCAGAACATGCAATGTCTGATTTTGCTGTTCATAATTTATTTGAATATCCAACATTTGGAATATTAAACAAATTACAAAAAATAGATGATAGTTATTATAGAGTTGGAATTTGGGAAAAAGTTCCAGAAAACCAATTTATTGATAATATAGAACTATGGAAAATAATACATCCAAAAGATGTAAATATTATTTCTGAACAGACTCAAGATGTATTTCATACAATTTCTCAAAAAGAATATCCTATAAAAGTAATAGGTTTAGAAGATAATAAATCATATTTAGAAGAAATTACAAAAGCTGATGACAAATATTGGGTTACAGATATGAATAATTTAAATTTTTATAACCCTCCGTTTTATGATGGTATTTATTTAAAATTTTCTGAAAAAGATAGTAAAGACAGAGATGTAACATTAGTAATTAGATCAAAAGATACTGGACTTTTATCGTTCCATTGGAGAAATCTTGTGACATTAATTGAAGGTCCTAATATTACAGAGTATAATAATTTAAATCCTAAATTATTTAATTTTATTGAACAAAAATTTGGAAGAAAAACTCTTTTAAATGATAAATCAGATATTTTTGAAAAAATAAATGACTTAGGATTTTTTAGATTTTTATGTAATAATAAAATTGATTATTTCTGTGATATTGTTAATTTAGATAATGTTTCTAAATATGTTGAAGATAATGCTTTATTTTATGTTTATCAAAAAATAAATGGAGAATATCAACAAATAAATACTTTGATGTATGGTAATGTTTTTTTCTATCATACATGGGCAATAAATATAAAAGAGATTGAAGGAGAACCAATTGAACTTAAATTATTAGCAGCTCCATATGCTCAACAGATTGATGAAGTGTATATAGATAGAACTGAAAATAAAGATTATGAAATAATTAAACTTAAAGGAAAGGTTATTGAATCAAATTTAGATATATCTTTATCTGAGATTAATAATTTATTAGATAAAAGAGATTATAATTATTTAAAATTAAATCTTAATAAATATATTGTTGTTGATTTTTACGATTATAATGTATCATTACCAGATGATTATACTTATACAACACTATTATATGCAAATGCATATTCTGAAATGTATTCTAATGATGATGATTCTAATTTTAATATTATTAATGAAAAAGATCTAAATTTATTATATTCAATAATTAATACAAAAGGACTTGAAAGAAAATTAGTATTAAAACCATTCTATGATAACTTTGATTTAAAAATATGTTCTTCACCAGTATATGAAATGGGTAAAGATTTAGGTCTTCCTTGTAATTATAATAATTAAAATAAGATTTTTAAATGAATTTAACAAAAAAAAAAGTGCAAGATATTTTGGACAGACATATAAAAGAAAAAGCAAACAAAGAACACTGTCTTATTGTTGGATATTCTCTTTTAGGTCTTTCAAAACACTTAAAAAAATCAGAAGAAGAACAACACAAATGGTTTACAATTGGTGTTTTACATGATATTGATATTGAAAAATACCAAGGTGACATAAACAAACATTGTCTTGTTGGTGAAGAAATTTTAAAAGAAGAAGGAATTGAACAAGAAATTATAGATATTATAAAATCACACAATGATGCTTTAAAAATTGAACGAAAAAAAGAAGTTGAACATGCTCTCTTTTCTCTTGATTCTCTTTCTGGAATTATAAGAGCATATGTTTTAATGAGACCT
>CALBUD010000076.1 GCA_937968065.1 Candidatus Iainarchaeum sp.
TAATAATAATAATAGAATAATTATATATATTTTTTTCATAATTAATCTTTAATAATTTCATTTAAAATATCTAATACTTGCATAAAAGAACCATCATTAACAATAACAATATCAAATATATTTTTATAGGTTTCTAATTTATTTTCAATATCTGAATTTAAAAAACCTATTGATATTATGTTTTTATGTTCAAGACCTGAAATCATTTTTATATCTTCTAAAGAATCACCCATAACGATAACATTATCTCTATTTTTTATCTCTAAAAAATAAATAGTATTTTTAATCTCAGTTTCATCTTTATTAAACATATGAATTGTTTTATTTCCTTTATAATAAGGTTTTGCAAAACCATTTTCATCCCAATCAAAAAAATTAGAAATTATATGGGTATTTGGAAAAAATAGATTGTTTTTAGTTAAAAAACCAGTAATTATATCTCCAACACCTGAAGAAAATATTAAAAGAGGAATTTTATTTTCAAAACAAATTTTTAAAAAAGAATCAACACCTTCTCTTAACTCTAAGGTTTCTTTTGATAAAATATCATTAATTACCTCTTTATTCATTTTACATTCAGATAATAATTTTATATGTTCTTGCCACCAATCTCTCATTTTTTCTTTTCTTTCTATAAAAGAAATATTTAAATCATTTTCATAAAAATGGTATTTATCATATAAATCATATGCTCTTTTTGGATAATCATTTTCTAAATAACCACCATCTCTTATTAAAGAGATTACTGACTTATATTTACCTGTTTTTAAAAATTCTTTATTTAATGTTTTATCAAAATCTGAAACTATATGTAGTTTATTAACACCATCTTTTTTTATTTGATTTATCTTTTTAGATAAAGATTCTTTATCTTTAATAAATACATTTTCTAAAAAATTCATTTAATAATCAACCCATTTTAAAAATTATATATAATAATATTAGATTTATTTATAAATGTATTTAATGGTCAATAACTTCCAAAACATATATATTACTTTAGAAAGAATATAATATATCTTATTTTAAAAAGAAAATATAGATAAATAATGCCACTTAAAAAAATATACTTCAGACACTCATCCTTTAGAGAAGGACAAAAACAGATAATCATAGATATACTTGATGTTCTAGAAAATAAAAAAAACATAATCTTACATGCCCCAACAGGAACTGGAAAAACAGATGCTTCTCTTTCAGCTGCAATTAGTTATGCTCTTGAAAACAATAAAAAAATATTGTTTTTAACACCAAAAACCTCTCAACACAAAATAGCTTTAGAAGTTATTAAAGATATAAATACAAAATACAACCTTAAACTTAAGGCAATTGATTTTGTAGGAAAAAGAAACCTTTGTATTGAACCAGGAATCTCACAAGTAAAAACTGGTTTTTATGAGATTTGCAGACATGCAATTAAAAAAAAACAATGTCCTTTCTATTCAAATACAAGACCTATAAATAAAAATCAAAAAGAACTTACAGAACAATTGATAGATAGAAAAATTAAAGAAATTTCAATTCTTTCTTCTGAAAATTCTAAAAATATTTCTTTTAATTTTAAATCTTTTAAAGAAGAACCACACCCTTTATGTCCTTATGAATTTTCAAAAATTTTTGCAAAAAACTGTCAAATAATTATTGCAGATTATTATCATTTATTTTCAAAAAAAATATCTGATTCTTTATTTTCTGAAATAAATCTAGACATTAAAGAATGTATAGTTATAATTGATGAAGCACATAACCTTGAAGATAGAATGATTAAACTTTTATCAAAAACAATAAATACAAATATTATTAATAGAGCTATTAAAGAAGCTGAAGAGCTGGATAATAAAAAAGTTATAAACTTTTTAAAAGAAACTATAAATAACTTAGAAGAAATCTCAAAGAAAAAATTTAAAGATAAAAAAAGTTTATATGAAAAAGAAGAATTTTTAAAAGAAAATGAAATAATTCTTGAAAAACATCTTGAAAATATAGAAGAGATAATTTTAAAAATTGAAGAATGTGGTATTGAATATCTTGAAAAAAAAAACGAAACAAGATCCTCTTTATTATCTGTTGCTTTATTTCTAGAAAATTGGTTTTTTTTAAAAGGAAAAGATTTTGTAAAATATATAAAAATAGAAAATAATACTATTTCTATTAAAAATAACGCCATGGATGTTTCAAAAATAACAAAAGATATTTTTAAAGATAGTTATTCAAATATTTTAATGTCAGGAACCTTAACCCCTCTTATAATGTATAAAGAAATATATTCTTTACCTGAAAACACAGTTTTAAAAGAATATGATTCTCCTTTTTTAAAAGAAAATAGACTGGATATTCTAATAAACACAGTAACAACTAAATATACAAATAGAAATATAGAAGAATATATAAAAATAGGTAATCTAATAACAGAAGTTGTAAATCAAATTCCAGGAAACACAATTGTTTTTTTTCCAAGTTTTGAAATGTTAAGAACTATAGATAAACATATAAAAATAAATAAACCAAAGATATACCAAGAAGAAGAAAGCTCAGTTATTGATTTTGAAAACATGATTGAAAAATTTAAAGATTCTTCAAAACTTCTAGGTTCTTGTCTTTTTGCTGTTATGGGTGGAAAAGCTTCAGAAGGAATTGATCTTCCAGGACATCTTTTAGTTGGTGCGGTAATTGTTGGTATACCTTTATCAAAAATGGAACTATATACTAAATCAAAAATAGATTATTATGAAGAGATTTATAAAAAAGGGTGGCAATATGCATATATTCAACCTGCTATACAAAAAGTTATACAGAGTGCTGGAAGAGTTATTAGAAGTGAGAATGATAAAGGAGTTATTGTTTATCTAGATTCTAGATATGAGTGGGAAAATTATAGAAGACACCTTCCAAAAAGTTTAAAATTTATAAAAACTAAAAATTATAAAGAAGAGATTGAAAAATTCTTTTCTTAAAAATAAAAACTTTTTATTTTTTTAATTAAATTTATCTTTCAGAAAGATTCTTTAAAACAATCAATTTCATTAAGTTTGAAAATTCAGCATCATTTCTAACTTTTGACATTTTTGTTTGTTTCATGTATATATCAAAATATCCAACAGGAATGTTAATTAAAGGAAGATTTTTTTTTACAAGACATACAGAAAATATTGCTCTTGAAGTTCGACTATTTCCATCAATAAAAGGATGTATTCTTTGAAATTCATTATGAAGATAAGATGCTTTTTCAATAATTTCTGGAACTTTTTGTTTTTTTGAAAAAAATTCAGTTAATTTTTCTTCAAAATTATTTAAAAGAAAAGGTAATTCTTTATAATCAGGAATATTAAAATTTGGATTTCCTTTTATTTTTACATTTTGAGATCTAATCTCTCCAGATCCAAAATTTAATGAATTCATAGCTATACTATGAAATATTAAAATATTTTCTAAATTTAATTTATTTTTTAATAGATAATCAATTGCTTTTTTATAATCTGTTGTTTGTTGTATATCTTTATATAAAGGAACATTTGGAGAAATATTCTCTTTTAATAATTTTTCAGTTTGAGGTAATGTTAATGTAATTCCTTCAAGAGATAAACTAGTATATACAAATTTAATTTGATCTGAAATAATAGTTTTTTGTTTTTTTTTAAATATAGAATATTCTTTTTCTAATTTTGAATCTAAATTTTCAAAAGTATAACTAAATTTTTTATTTTTAACTATATTTAGAAAATATTTAATTAATAAATCTGTAAAGTTTGAAGGT
>CALBUD010000077.1 GCA_937968065.1 Candidatus Iainarchaeum sp.
TTTAATATGCCTGCAAATAATTACACTTTAACTGCTATATTTGATACTGTATCAGCAGGATTTTCATGGAGTGTAATTTCTCCAACTGAAAATGCAATTTATAATGTTAATGAGGATGTTTCATTTAAAATTGATTATTCTGGAAATACTGGTGCTGTAATGTGTTCTTTTGAAATTTTTTATGATAAAAATATTTTCAAATCTCAAATAGAAGATTGTGAAGATAGATATACTTTTACAGATCAAGGAAATTATTATGTAATTGCAAAAGTAACACATGCTGGAACTATAAATACACAAACAATAAATTTTAAGGTTGCTTCAGATGAAACAACAGAAACATATTTAGAAATTATTAAACCAGAAAATAATGATACTTTTACAATAGTAAATTTTATTGATTTCGAAGCGGTTTTAAAAAATTATTCTGGAAATGAAGAGGTTATTTGTACTTGGACAAGAAAAAGATATTTAGGTAATAATAATTGGCAAGAAGAAGAAACTAATCTTGGAACAACCCAATGTAATGAAAATTATAATTCTGTTACATCTATTTCAAAAAGGATTTATATTCCAGGAACTTACAGAATAGAGGTTAAGGCAAATATTTTTGAAGGTAATTATGAAAACTATGTAATAATTAATGTAACTAATTAGAATAAAATAATTTTTAGATATGCACACAAAAGAAAAAACTCCAGAAAGTGATTACTTAAAAAAAGCAATAGAAGCAATTCTTTTCTTATCACCTAAGTCAACAATCATAACAAAAATATACCAATCCTTTCCAAATATAGATAGAGACATAATAGACATACAAATAGATGACTTAATAGAAGACTATAAGAAAAGAAAAACCTCTCTTTTAATAGTAAAAGATAACAATAAACTTGAAATGGTTGTAAAACCAGACTTTCATTCTTTTAATATTTTTGCAACAGGAACCACTCTTTCAAAATCAGAACTTAAAACTCTTGCATATGTTTCCTTAAACACACCAATAGAACAATCTAAAATTGTTAAAAAAAGACCTTTTGAAGATCTTAAAATCTTAAAAGATCTAGATTTAATAAACATAGAAAAAAAAGGAAGAAAAAACATTCTTTCAACAACTAAAAAATTCACTCTTCTTTTTAAAAAGAAAAAGTAACCTTTAAATAATATTAAATCTTATATTAATATAATATAGGAAAAATTTTTCATGTGATTTTTTATGAGAAGATATATATTTTTATTTTTAACAATATTATTATTAATTCCAAACTCTTTTGCTTTAATACAAGATTCTAATCTTAATATATTTGCAGTTGCAGGAGAGACAGGAGCAAGAGAAGCAACCTTAAACATATCTATAACAGAAGGAACAGGAAAAATATTTTCTTCAATTGATGAATCTATTGTTGGATCAACAACCCAAGAGTCTTTTAAAAATGCAATTTTAGTTGCAGATAAAATAATAGGAAATAATATAAAAGACAAATATAACTATACATTTGATATAGAATCAAATGCACACACAATAGATGGACCTTCTGCAGGAGGGGCAGTGACTCTTTTAATAATATCTATGTTTGAAGATAAAAACATAAGTCAAAAAGTAAGCATGACAGGATCAATTACAAAAGATGGATATATAGGTGATGTTGGAGGAGTATATCAAAAATCAAAAAAAGCAGGAGAAATTGGTATTGAGCTTTTCTTTATACCAAAAGGTAACAGAACTCAATTAATTACAGAGAATGGAAACTTAGAACAAGTTGATTTAATTGAATATGCTTATGAAAATTGGGGTTTAAAAATAATAGAAGTTTCAACCATAAATGATGTTTTAGAATATGCTTTTAAAGATATAGATTCTATTGATATAGATGTTATTAAAGAAGAAGTTTTTGATGATTTTATTTATGAAGAAATAAATTATTCAAAAGCTTTAGATCCTTTTAAAGATGTAACTTATGAATACATACAAGAAACTGAAGAAAAGTTAATAATTATTAAAGAAAACATATCTTCTTCAGCTATAAAAAATCCTGATATTTTACAAAATCTTTTATCAACAATTAATTATTCAGAAGAGCTTTTAAAAACTTCAAAAAAATACTATGAAAATAATTATTTTTATTCAGCAGCAAATAATTCTTTTTTAGCATATGTAAACATTATTTCAGTATCTGAAATAATTACAAATCCTTCAATTCTTGCAGATTCTTCTATAGTTTTTAATCTAAGACTTAAAGAACTTGAACAAGAAATAAAATTAACTGAAAATAGAGCAAACAATTGTTCTCTTGAATATTTTGAATGGTGCATAGGTGCAAAACAAAGAGTTACTTGGGCAAAAAATAAACTTGATGATTTAAAATCTTTTAATCAATCAAATAATTTTACAAAGATACAAGATTATGGTTATGCTGTGGCATGGACAGAGATTGCAAATAGTTTTTTAGATATATCAATTATAGATTCTCAAGTTAAATTTGTTGAATCTAATTATTTTAAAGATATAGCTCAAAAAAACATAATAGAAGTTGAAAATAAATTAATTTTAGTTTCTTCAAATCTTTCAACAAGTGAAGATATTAAAAGAAGACTTGATGCTGCAAAAGTTAATTTTGAAAGAGGATGGTATGTAACTTCTCTTTATGATTCTTCAACAGCAGTTGCAATAATTACAACACAAGAAGAAAATCAAAATAATTTTTCTGTATCTCAATATATGACTAAATATAATAATACTCTTTCACAAATAAGATCTCAAAAAAGTATGGCTTCAAATAATAATATTTGGTCAAAAATATTTTTAGATCATGCAATCTATTATTATAATGCTTATAATTTTTATAAAGATAAAGATGATATAAAAGCAAAATCACAGATGAATGTATCAAACTCAATTCTTAATTTTGCAATAAATCTTTATGAAATTGAAAATATTGTTTTAGAATATTATTTTAATGTAGATCCTTCAACAATTATTGTTGATGTTTCAACAGGAACAGAAGTTTCTGTAAAGATAGATGATGAAGAAAACACTTATTCTTCAACAATTCCACAAAATGTTTTTGTTTATGGAAAAGAGAAGAAAGATGTTTACCCATATATTTTTGTAGTTGCTTTATTTTTAATGATTCTTGCAATTGTTATTGAAGTTGAAAGATTTAAAAGACATCATTCAAAAGAAGGAATTATTAAACAAATAGGTTATTTGGATGAAAAGCTTCTTGAAGGAAAGATAAGTCCTTACACTTATAAAGAGATGAGAGATAAATATCTTTTAGAACTTAGAAAAATTAAAGAAAAAGAAAAATCAAAAAAAGTTTTAAAAGATTCTTCAGAAGTTATAAGAGATTATAATCTACTTGAAAAAGAAATTATTGAAAAACAAATCCAAGAACTTAAAAGAAGACAAGAAGAACTTTCTTTAAAAGTTGGAAGTAATTCTATAAAGAGTGTAAAAGAAATTGTTTCAAACATAAAACCTAAAGAAAAATCTTTAAAATCTAAAAATGTTTTAAAAGAAAAAAAACCTTTAAAAAAGAAAAAAACTTTAAAATCAAAAAAAGTTTTAAAAGAAAAAAAACCAATTAAAAAGAAAGCTTCTAAAAAATAAAAAAAGATTATTTACTTATCTTTAAATCCATAACAATCTGAACTGTTGTTTTTGAAAAGCTTCTTAATATTTTTTTATTAATTATTTTTATTTTACATTTGTTTTTAATTTCTTTTTCTTTTATTATTTTTGTAATTTCTTTATATGGATCATTTTTAGATACAAAGTTATATATATGTATAATTCCTTTGTCTTTTACAGAGTAGATGGCTTGATCTAAAAAGTTTTCTGCAGATTTTGGAAGAGGCATTGAGATTCTATTAAAATAATCTTTATAATCTTTATATTTTTTTTTAACATCTCCTTTTATTGGTATTATTTTATCTTCCATTTTGTTTAATTTTATGTTTTCTTTAAGATATTTGTATCCTACAGGATTTAATTCAATTGCAACTACTTCTTTAGGTTTTGAAAGTTTTACAATCTCTATAGCAAAAGGTCCTACCCCTGCAAAAAAGACACCTACAATCTCTCCTTTTTTAACTTGTTCTGCAATTCTTTTTCTTTCTGTTACAAGTCTTGTTGAAAAGAAAACTTTTTCAACATCTGTTTTTAATAAACAATCATTTTCTTTGATGATTGTTTCTTTTCTTTTTTCTCCATAAAGGTATGTTAAATCTTGGGTTCTGTACTTGCCGTGATGTTCTTTTTCTTTGTTAAGTATAGTTTTTACATGTGGATGTATCTTCAGTAAAGATTTTCCTATTAACTTTTTATGTTTTTTAATAATTTCTTTATTTTGGATGTTAATTATTATAATATCTCCTACAATATCATAAGAAGAAGGAAGTTCTTTTAGGATTTTTTTAGATATTTTTTCATTTAATAAAAAATCTTTATAAGAAAATCCTATTTTTTTTTGTTTTTCTGGGTTTTTAATAGTTTCAATAATGTGTTTTTCTAAGTTTTTTGTTTTTTTTTTAATAGGTATAATTATGTGGTTTTTTTCTTTTTTTATCTTATATTCTGAATTAAAGTTATTTTCTTCTTTAATCTTAAGAATTATCTTTTCTGCATCTTTTTTAAGTACTTTTATACCTGTTATTTTCATATCTTATCTTATTAAATATTTTGATTTTGTAAATTCTAACAAATCATCACTTGACATGTTGTATTTTGGATTATCTATTTTTAAATTAATTAATTTTTCTAATTCTTTTTTTAGGTTAATTATTTCTTTTTTTGATATTTTTTTATTAAAATTTATTCTACTCATTTTAAAATAAATCTTTTTTTTAATTTTATAAAATACATAAATAATTATTGTTTTTATTTTATTTAAATCTTCTTCTTGAAT
>CALBUD010000078.1 GCA_937968065.1 Candidatus Iainarchaeum sp.
TATGATGAAAATACATTTGCAAAACTTGATGGCAATGTGTCGATTGTAGACCTTACAAACTCTGAAACCTATTATGCAGATGAGAATGGTTTATTTTCACAATATTTAACAGATATTGATTGGAAAGAAAAACAAATCAATGCATATGTTTTAAGAAAGGTTGGTGGAACAACCACTCATACTTCAAGAAATTTACAATTCTATTGGACTAACGAACACCACAATTATAATTTTATGCTTTTACCAATTGATTTAGGAGAAAATATTGAATTCTTAGTTAAAGATACTAATGATAATTTATGGACTAATAAATATGTTCAATTTTTAGATAGCGATTTAAATTTAATATCTTCAAACAAAACAGACTCTGAAGGTAAATTTACATCATACTTAAAAACTGATGGAGATTATAATGCTGTGCTTTACGATGCAACAGGAACTGAAGGCGATACCTATCAAAAAACAACAGTTAATGTAAAGAAACCAAAGAATGAGAAGTCCTTAGTAGACATATCTCCTTATGATGTAGAAGTTGGTGGGCTTTTAATTTATTCATTATCTAACCAATCTGCTGCACAAACCTCAATTAATATCTTCGGTGGAACCACTTCAACTTATGATTTCACTGTTGTAGATTATAATGCAGACCCTGTTGATAGAACTTATATTCCAAGAACTTATAATGTGAAAAATCCTTTCGGTTCAAGCTACAACACAACCTATAACCTACAACCTTATTTAATAACTAAGGAAGATGGGGTAATTCCATCAATTGTGGTATATGATGAGCTAAAAACCCCATATCCAGGAATAACAGTTTCAATCTTCAAACAAATAGAAGGCACAACACAGCTTGTAGAACAGAAAAAAACAGACTCCACAGGTAGAACTTCATTTGTCGGATTTCCATTAGACACTTATTTTGTTTATCTTTATGAAAATGGGACTTTAAAAGGGTCATATGAGATACAAGTTAGAGATACAGGAGAAACATTTTATTTTGTAATTTCAAGAGATGTAGATCAAGATGTAGTTTATAGAGGTCTAGATTTAAAATATTCTTGGAATAATACACCTGAATATGTAGACATTTCTTCAACAGATATTGATCTTAATTTATCTGTTTATGCAGATTATTTAAATGATTTTAATATAATAAGTTATGAATTTAAAGCTTATCAAAACAATACCTTAAAAGAAACATTAACAGGCGATTTATTTGGAACTTCAGTAACTATTACAGATAGTCTTAATAGATTAAATTATACTGCTGGAATGCCTGTTAAGATTGTAGCAAATATAACTTTTGATTATGCAGGACAAACCAGAATTTTAAATATCCTAAAAACAATTAATGTTGATTCAAAAACAACTGGGCTTTTAACTGTTCTGAAAAACTTTCCTTCTAAAGTTGGTGTTTTATGGACAATCATTTTATCCATTTTAATAACCATCTCAATTTTAGTTTTGTTTGGAACTTCGGACTTTGTGTCTAAAGATTATTTAATGTATGTAGGTTTATTTATATTAGGTTTCTTTGTGTTTATTGGATGGTTTGCAACTGGTGTTGAGGTTTTCGGTATTGATTCAATGTGGTTTATATATATAGTAACTGTAATTGCAAGTGTAGGCTTTGCATTACAAGATAGTCAGAGGTAGATATTAATATGGATTTAACAATAGGAAATGTATTTGCATTTTTAATAATATTATTTACAATTAATGGTTTAACTGTTGGTCTTGGGCTTAATGATACTTCTTGGATTGAAAAGAATAATCCTTTCGGTCAAGATGTAAATTTTTCAAATTTTGAAGATGAATATCAATCAAGCACAATTACAGTTATTGGGACACAAGACCCAGAAGAAACAGACTCTGCTACTACAGACCAATCTATTATAACTGGTGTGCCATACACAACTAACATCACAACACAAGCTTCAACTTTTAAAAACTTAATCACTGGGTTATTATTTGGTTATTCAGCACTTATCTTTGTGCTTCCAATCGGTATGGTTTTAAGTTTTGTTTTAGTTGGAATAATTGGTTTTTTACAATTTGCTGCATTACTATATGTCTTTTTATATATCTTCTCAATTATTAGAGGTGGTGGTGGGATATGATGCTTTCTCTTTTAACAACTACAACTGTAGGCACAACTTTTGAGCAATTGGCTTTTGGTATATTTGGGTCTGCAGAACTATTTGGTTTTTTAGCTATAATTGTTATGATGATAATTATGGGTGTTTCAAAACTTCCTGCTAGATTTATGTTAATGGTTGCAACATTTATGGTAGTTGCTTTTAAATTTGTGTATGGTGGGGTTATATTTAATACATTAACAGTAATAATATTAATAATTTATGGGTATCTAATCTCAAACTTATTAATAAAAACATTTTCTCAAAGATAACTTATGGCAAAAACAGATAGATTTTATGAATTTAAATCAGATATCTTAAAGGATTTTGCAAGATTTCCAGATAATAAGATATCTGCAAGGAAGTTTGTATCTCTAAGATTAAGAGATTTAAATAATCAATACAAAAAAGAGAAATCTGTTAGAAAAAAAGCTGTTATTAAAAAAATAATTAAATTTTATAAGGAAGTGAAATAAAGTGGTTTGGAAGATTGTAAGAAGGAAATTTACTGCATTAAAATATGAAAGGGGTTCTCCTCAAAGAAGGCAGTTAAATAGGAGTTCTTTAACCTCTGAATTTGCAAGAAGAAAGCCTTGGCTTGTAGTTGATGAAAAAGATAAACCTCTTAAATCATTTGAAACTGTTAGTCAGGCAAGATTGTTTATTGATAATCCTAAACAATTTTCATTTAATACAGATGTTAGAAAATACACTCCTGAAGATTTTAAAAAAGAGTCTTGGTAACCTTTAATACTTATTGGTAAATAAGAGGGGGTGCTTTCAAGAATGAGAAGAAAAAAAGTTTGTAAAAGAAAAACTGTTAGAAAGAAAAGAAAGAAATAAGTGGTTTTTTATGATTTCAAAGAGAGCAAGAGATTATCTTGCGATGATCTTATCATCAATTGTATTTTATATACCTTTGTTTTTAAGATCTTTTAATTATCCATTTATAGGGAATGATTCTTATTATTTTTTAAACTATATTTTTTATGATGTCCCTTTGCATGTTTCTTCTTTTGTTCAGGAATTTATATTTGGTTTGTTTCCTACAAATATATTTGTGATTAAACTTATAATGCTTATAACAACTATTATTAGTTTATTTATATTTTATGAAACTGTTGAACTTATAAAAAAGAATAGAGGTCTTTTAGCTTCATTATTTTTATTATGTTATTTTTGGTTCAGTTGGATTTTTATTAAGTTTGAAGATGATTTATTTGGGTTTCCATTTATAATGTTAAGCTTGTATTTTTTAATTAAATATCTGTATTCAGATACTAAAAAGAAATATTTAGATAAAAACATAATTTTTAGTTTATTCTTTTTATTAATTGGGGTTTTAATTTGGAATTTTGCAGTTTATTATTTAATTGCTTTTTTATTCATATCACAATTTCATAGGTTATACATTTTTTCAAATTTATGTCTTTTACCATTTTTACCAAAATTAATAAATGGGGTGATGCCTTCATTTCTAATTTCTGAAAATTTCCCAATAAAAGGTTTGTTGGTTTTGATGTTATTTTCATTTTTATACTTTAAAGAATTTAGATTAAGAGAAACTTTTGTTGCATTAATTGTTTTTTCAGCCCTAACTTTGATAAATACTAAATTTATCTATATAACAATACCTATTTTACTTTTAAATATGTCTAACCTTGCCTTAAACAACAATCAAAAGTTAAAAAAAGCCATAATATTTCTATTAGTGTTATTTTTTAGTATAGCTATGTATCAAAATATAATTACCTATCCATCTTCTAATGAGTATGAATTAGTTAGTATAGCCCAACAACTTGAAAAAGACACTTATAAAGATATATACTTTCAATGGTCATTAGGTTATTTTGGGATTTGGCATAATTTTGATGTAAATCACTTTGGAACACCTCCAAAAAATGAAATTTATTATAAAAATAAGATAATTTTAACAGTTAATGGAGATAAAAAAATAGAATCTTGTAAAATAATAAAAAAGAGCAAGTGGATTACACTTGCAGAATGTTAATTATTTAATTTTACTTTTAATTATTTTTAGCTCTTCAATAGTTTTGTAATATTTATTTTTAGTTATTACTAAAGCACTGACAGCTAAAATTAGAACTAAAGATAATAATTGTATACTATTCAATGTAACCATAAAGGTAATTCCAAAAAGACTAAGCAAAAGTAAAATAACCATATTGATATTAGAATTTTCTTTTCTAAGTTTTAAAATTCCTTCATCAATGTATTCTTTTTCTTTTTTTATATATTTTTTATTCATTCAAGATCACTTTTTCTTTAAAAGTCCAAGTTTTTCTAAAACAGATTCATTATTTGTTTCTTTCATTTTTTGTTTGAATTTGTTTTGTTCATATTCCTCTGCTTCTTCTTCTAATGTTTTCTTGTTTTCTGAATCTTCTTTTTCAAGTTCTAATTGTTTTCTCATTGTTTCTTGTTCTTTTTTAGTTGGTTTTTCAATTTCAATTTCTTCTGGTTCTTCTGGTTCTTCTTGAGATGGATTTATGTTCAATAATTGAAATATCTTTGTATATAGTTCAGTGTCTTGTAGATATCTTTGATAAATTGTATTAATTGAAAGAATTACAGAATCTTGTTCTTGAATATTACTTTCAAGTAGCTTTTGTAAAGCCTCATATGTTTTGATTTTATCATCAATATCTTCTTTTATATAGATTATTATCTCCAATAGCATTTGTTTAGAAATTTGTGGTGTTTGTTCCATTAACTATCACTCCTTATTTATTTTTATTGTGTAATTTGTTTTGTTTTCTTGTTTTGTTACAGTTATTATTGTTTCAATAACTGCATTATTTACATCAATTTTACTTAAAATAGGTTTAAGTTCTTTTAAAAATTCTGCATATAAATAATTAGTAAACATTACATATTTACCTTCTTGATTTTTAAGCTTGAATTTTTGAAAATATATTTTTTTATCCTCAAAATCATAAGAACCTTTCTCTTTAGAATTTAAATCTAATAATAGAATGTGTGTTCCTTCAGTTAATTCATACTTATTAGATAGATCTAATTCTTGTTTTTTGATATCATTTTTTATTTCTTCTAGACTCATTTTTTATTCACCCTTTTTTTTTCAAAATATTCTTTAAATTTTTCATTTGTATAGATATATTGATTTACATCAAAAGATTTTTCTCTATAATTAAAATCAATAAACTCATAAGATATTAATTTATTTACATATAAATTAGCTAAATTATTAACACTTGAATCAATATAATAACTAGTTGTTCCTTTATAACCAATTACTATTCTTTTTCGGTTAAATTTCTCAATATAGTCAATGTTGTCTATATTGAAAGAAACAATTTTAGTTTTCCACAAAATAGTGTCTTCCAACTCTATGTATTTACTCATCATTTACCACCTTTCTCTTATTTGTATATCACAGCCATTAGCTGAATAAAACATTACTGTGTTATAGATAAACTTTCTATCTCCAGTAAAGCTTAGTATTTTAGTTTTCTTATTAGGAAAAACTACCTTTGCTTCTGCATAAATAATACCATCATTTATCATCTGCATAACCTCTATCATCAACTCTAATCTTATATTCACTTACAAGAAACTTGAATACATCTTGATTAGACTTAAGATTGTAGTTTATTTTGATAAGATTGATCTTATCCTTTTCTTGCTCTGTTAAATATATATTATACTGAACCATTTTTAATCATTCCTCTTTTAAATTTTTCCTCTAATATAGTTTCTTAATTCCTTTACAATAGTTGTGTATGCAAATATAACTAATATAACTATTAATGTTAAGCTAATATAACCAAATACTATGTTATTAGTAATAATCCACCCTATAAATGAAAGCACCACAAATAACAATATTTCTATATTCTGTAATCTTGATTTAATATCTATTAACTCATCTTTATCAAAAAATTGTTTGTCCATTCTGTTAATATAAACCCAAGTTCCAACAGGTTTCTTTCCAGTAACAATTTTGTTTTTTTCTAAGTATTCACTTGGTTTCATTTTTTATCACTTTTTAAATATGAATCCTTTTATCTGTCTTTTGTAATTGATTAAACACCTTAAACCATCTCCCTTACAGTTATATTATAAAGTCCAAGCTTCTTGGCAGAATAATTAGATGCTTTATCAGAAAAAGCATTATACTTAACTCTTTGAATAGATTGGTTTAATTTCTCCATTCTTAATTCTCTAACAATTCTATTTACTTCATTTTTGAAATTCATTTAACCATCTCCTATTTATTTGTTATAACTTGGTGTTATAACAATATAATATGAACCAATCTATTTATAAAGCTTTTGTTTTAAGA
>CALBUD010000079.1 GCA_937968065.1 Candidatus Iainarchaeum sp.
TATAAAAAATCTTGGCTTGCATGGATTCCTATAGCTCAGATATTTTTATTTCCTATTTTAGCAAGAAAACCTTGGTATTATGGTTTTTTAATCTTTTTACCTTTTTTATCTTATTTATTTTATAGTAACCAAGCTGTTTTTTCAGTAATGTTATTTATTTTAGGTATCTTTAGTTTAGCCTTTACAATTTTTTGGAACTGGAGTATCTTTGAAAGAAGAAATTATCCTGGTTGGTTAAGTCTATTGTTAGTTTTAGCAATAATTCCTGGAATTGATTTTTTTGCAACTATTCTCTATTTATTATTAATTGGTGTGGTTGCAATTTTTGATATTAAAAAATAAAATTTGTATAATTTATGTTAAAGCTTGTTATTTTTGATTTTGATGGAGTTTTGTTTAATACAGCAAAATACTATCTTAAAACAAGAGATGTTTATTTTAAAAGATATAATATAAAGTTTACAAAAAAAGAACATAAAGAAAATCTTGCAACAACAACCAAAGATTTTTTTAATAATGTTACAAAAAAGTATAATCTTAATCTTTCTTATTCAGTTTATTTTAAAGAAAAAAAAGAAATTTTTTATTCTTTTTTAAATAAAATAAAAATTAATCCAGGGGTTTTAAATCTTTTAAAAGAATTAAAAAAAAACAAAGTTAAAATTGTTCTTTCTTCTTCAAATGAAAAAGAAAATGTTTTGTTTTTTTTAGAAAAATATAAAATTAAAAAGTATTTTGATTTAATTTTAACTTCTGAAGATATAAAAAAACACAAACCTCATCCAGAAGCTTTTCTAAAACCTACAAAACTATTAAAAATAAAACCAGAAGAAAGTATAGGGATTGAAGATTCATTACAAGGAATAGTTTCAATTAATTCTTCTAAAATAAAATCTATTGCTTTATTATCTGAATTTACAACTAGAAAAGATTTTAAAAAATTAAAAGCTACACTTATAATTAAATCAATAAAAGATTTAAACTATAAAAAATTAGCTTCTCTTTAATTTTGATATAAGATGAAAGAAGTAGAAAAATATTATGATAATTTTTCATATCCTAAAATAAATCTATATACAAATAGACAAAGAAAAAGGCATGATAAATTAATTAAGAATATTTTAAAGATTGGAAAAATAGATCTAAAAAACTTAAAAGATAAAAAAGTATTAGATGCTGGTTGTGGAACTGGAGAAAAATCTGTTTTTTTAGCAAAAAATAAAGCATTAGTTACAGGTATTGATTTATCAAAAGAACAGATTAATTGTTCTAAAAGTTTAGCTTTAAAAAATAATTTAAAAATAGATTTTTTAAAAAAAGATATTGTAAATGATTCTTTTTCTTCTTTTAAAAAATATGATATTATTCTCTGCACTGGTGTTTTACATCATACAGAAAATCCTTATAAAGGTTTTTTAAATCTTTTATCTGTTTTAAAAAAAGATGGCATAATAATAATTGCTCTTTATCACAAATATGCAAGAATAAGATATAGGTTTATAAGATTTTTATTACATAACTTTATTTCAAGAGATTCAAAGAAGTTAGAATATGCGTTTAACAATTATTCTATATTAAAACCTTTAAAAAAAGCTCCTAAAAATTCAATTTATGATAGATATTTAGTTCCTTATGAATCATACCATACTTTAAAAGAAGTTAAAGAATGGTTTTCTAAAAACAATATAGAAACTTTATCTTTCTCAAAAGAGTTTAAAGGATATGAACCATTAAAAATATTTGAAAAAAAGACATTATTTTTTATTTCTGGAATAAAAAAATAAGTTTTAAGCAATTATCATTGGTTTTGGTTCTTTTTTAACAGTTTCATTTAATATTTTTTCTTTTAAAAGTGTTTTTTTATCTTTTTTGTTAACACCAAAATCAATATCTTTAATAATCTTAAGTTTTATGGTAACTTCTCCATCAGCATATCCTTTAAGTAAGACTCCACTAACTATATGGATAGGATCTTTTTCAATAGATATGTTAATATCTCCAAAGTAATCATTATTAACTTTATTAAATTCCCCAGAAACTTGTTTAATTTTTAAAGATTCACCATAGATTCTTTGTCTTAAAGTTCCAGCTCTTGAGATTGCCATTCTTGAGTTTCTAAGTTTTCCTTCAGCAGATACCATAATAGCTTTTTTAATATTTTGTTCTTTAAAAGCAGTTTCGATTGATTGTATGACTTCGTCTCCATCATCAAGAATTACTGTTAAGTAATTATCGTTTTTTGTAATAACATCTTTAATTCCACTTTGTATCATAAATCATCACTACCTTTATTTCAAAATAAATTATATATAATATATTGTATAGAAAGATATTTAAATCATATTAAAAATTAGTTTTTTTAAGTTATTTTAGTATGTTTTTAATATTCTTCTTTTCAATGGTTCTTTTAATTATTTCTTCTATAATTTTTGTTGTTGAAATTACTTTTATTTTTTCAGATTTTTTATGAGTATGAGAAATAACATATATTTGTTTAATTAATGATTTTTCAATTAAAGGAATTGTTTTTTTATCTAAAAAACCATGTGTTGCAATAACATATATGTTTTTTGCACCCTTAAGTGTTAAATAATTAGAGTATTTAATTAAATTCTCACCAGTATTTATAGAATCTGAAATTATTAAAACATCTTTTGAATTTACACTTTCTGAAATATTAAAAACTATTTTATTATTTTTAGTATCTTTTGTTGGAAAAACAGTTTCTGCTTTTAAAATTTTTGAGACATCTTTTGTTATTTCTTGCATCTCATAATCAATTGTGGTTAGAACTAGATTTTCATTATTTTTAAAAACTTCTTCAAATATTTTTGAAAAAATATTAGTTATTGGTATGTTGTATAATGGTATTTTTAGATAAAAACTTATCTTAGGAGAATAAAGTCCAAAAGTATATATTTTATCAATACTTGTTTCTTGTAAAAGTCTTGAAAATAAACTAAAATTTAATTTATATTCTGTTCTATATTTTATTTTAGTGTAAGGAAGATATGTTGTTATTAAATAGATTTTTTCAGCACCTTCTTTTCTTAAAGCATCTGATAAAAATAATAATTGTATTATTGATTCATTAACTGGTTGTGTTATGTTGTATATTAAAAAAACCTTTTTATTATTAACATGACTTTTTACATCTATACTTGTCTCTGTACCTTGTACTTGTTTAATATTTACATCTCCAACAATTAGGTTTAATTTGTTTGCTATGGTTGTTGTTTGTGATTTTTCTTTATTTGAAGATACTAAAATATATTCTTCTTCCATATATTAAATAAAAAGTATAAATATGTTTTTAAACACTTGTTTATTATATTTTTAAAAACAAGTCTAAATAATTTCTTTTTTAAAACTATCTTTTCATATATTAAATATAATGTATCTTAGAAAAATAAAAGATTCTAAAAAAGATACTAAATTATTTCTAAATTGTCCTTACAATTTTGAAGAAAAAGATGCTTCAACAGTTTTTAACTGTCTTAATTGTAAAGAGGCTCCTTGTATTTTAGCTTGCAAGCAAAATGCTATTTTTTATGTTTCTGAAGGAATTGTTTCAATTGATCAAAGCAAATGTAATGGATGTAGAGATTGTCTAAAGGTATGTCCTCATAAGGCAATAATTATAAAAGATAATAAAGCTTACAAATGTGATCTTTGTTCTTGTTCTTCTTTTTCAATGTTTTGTTATAAGAATAATAAAGAAGTTTTAGAGCTTGTTGAAGATATTTCTGAAACTGAAAAAGAAACTATTTTAAATAGATATTTAGGTTATCAGATATTAAATGTAAAAGAAGAAACTTTAAGAAAGATTAATTCAGAGATAATTGAAACTTTAGAAGATACTAAAAAATATATAATCTTTCATCCAAATTTATCTTTTCAAGAAATAGAAATTATTAATTTTATTCTAGATTCTTATAAAAATAGAGCTGAAGTTATAGAAAAGTTATCAAAAGAAAAAATAAAAGAAGAGATTGAAACAGAACTTATAGATTATTGTTATATAAATAACATAGAACTTGAAGAAGATCAATTTAATTATATTTTAGAAATTTCTTTTAAAAATCTTTATTATTTTGGACCATTAACTGATATTTTAGAAGATAATAATCTTGAAGAGATTGTTATTTTAGGTGAAAATAAACCTCTTTTTGTTTATCATAGATATTATGGTTGGCTTGAAACTAATCTTTTATACACCTCTTCTCAAATAATAAGAGATTTAATAAATAAGCTTTCTTGGCATTCAAATAAATATATTACTTTAAAAAATCCAATTTTAGATACTTATCTTAAAGATAATTCAAGAATGAATGCTTTAATAAGTCCAATAACTGAAAGTGCAACAGTTACAATTAGAAAATTTTCAGAAAAACCATTTACTATAAAAGATTTAATTGATTTTAAAACAATTTCAAAAGAAGCTTTGGTTTTTTTATCTCTTTGTTTTTTAACAGATTCAAATATTATTGTTGCAGGAAACACAGGTTCTGGAAAAACAACCACTCTTAATACTCTATTATCTTTTGTACCCTTAGATGAAAGAATTGTTGTTGTTGAAGAAGTTAGAGAAATAAATATTCCACACAAACATAAAGTTTTCACACTTGTAAATCAAGATATTGGCATAACTTTAGAAAATCTTGTAATTAATACTTTAAGAATGAGGCCTGATAGGGTTGTTATTGGGGAAGTTAGAACTAGAGAAGAATCTAAATATTTAATAGAATCTATGCTTTGTGGTCAAGCAAAAGGAACTTATACAACCTTTCATTCTCAAAATGCAAAAGAAGCTTTATTAAGATTTAAATCTTATGGTGTTTTAGAGAATGATTTAGGTGTTATTGATATAATTATTATTCAAAGAAGATATAATAAGTATATTAAAGGAAAAACAATTGATTTAAGAAATATTACAGAGATTTGTGAAGTTATTTTTGATGGAGTTAAAATATCTCTTAATGTTTTATATGAATATGATATTTCTAAAGAAAGACTTGTTAAAAAGAACGATCCTAAAAAAATATTAGATAAATTTAAGTTGGCTTTTGGAATTAAATCTTTAAAAGAAATTAAAGAACTTTATAAAAAACAAGAACAAAAGATAAATGCTCTCTTAAAAGAAGCTTGAAAAGAAAAAAAGAAATTAAAGATATGCAAGAGATTATTTTTTTAAAAAATAATATTTTTACAAGAAAATATCTTCTTCTCTATGGTATAGTTTACTTAATAATTATTCTTTTATTTTTTTTAATTAAAAATCTTTTAGATTTTTCATATATCTATCTTTTAAATCTCTTTTTTATGTCTTTTATAATTTTCTTTTTTATTATTTTTTTTAAATATAAAATAACCTTACAAAATTACCATAGACAAATAAATAAAGAGATTCCTTTTTTTCTAAATAACTTAGCAAATGATGTTGAAAAAAATATTTCTTTAAAGATAGCTTTAGAAAATAGAGTTGATGATTCTTTAATTGGAAAAAAAATAAAAAAAATTTTACATAAAGTAAATGTTTTAGGTTATTCTTTATCTGAATCTTTAATATCATTTGATACTGAAAATAAAGATTTGAAAAGAGTTTTTTATCAGATAGAAGATGTTTTATCAACAGGCTCTAAAAACAAAGCAGATGCTTTAAGAACTTTATCTTCAAACATTATAGAAAAGCAAAATTATAAAATGAAAAATTATTCTACAAAATTAAGTCTTTTATCTTTAATTTATATTGTGGTATCTGCAATTGTTCCTGCTCTTTTTTTAATGTTTCTTTTAGTTGGTAGTAATTTTTTAGAAATTTCTTTTTCACCATTAACCATTATTTTTGTAATTGTTATTTTATTTCCAATAATTGATATGTTTATATTTTTAATTATGAAATCTAACCTTCCATAAAAATAAATGAAAAATATGTTTGAAAAAATAAAAAATAAAATATTTAAAGAGTATTTTTTTACAGTTAATAAAAAAAAGTTAGAAGATTCTTTAGTGGATGAGATTTTAAGAATCTCTGGTATGGTTAGATCAAATGATTTAAAAGTAATTTTAGGTAAACTTTCAAAATCTGAAAATAAATTAATTTCAAAAGAGTTTTCCTGGGCTTTATTAAAAATAAACAAAGGACATAAAGTAAAAGAAATTTTTAAAGTTATAAAAAATAAATATGATTCTGATCTTTTGTCTAAATTTTTAGAACTTTTAGAATATTCTGTATCTTCTGGAACTGTTACAAACCAAGATTATAAAAATATTGTAAAAGATTTTTTAAGATCAAGAGAGCTTATTGATGAAAGAAAATCTATTCTTTTAATGCAAAAATACACAATTATTTTTGCAGGTGGCTTAATTGTTCCTGGTATCTTAGGAATTGTTATATCTTTAGTTAAAAGTTTGTCTGAAAACATTGATGTTACAAGTATAGGTCTTTCTTCTAGTTCTTCTTTATTTATGATTAGTTATTATTGTTCTATCCTCTATATTATAGAATATATTATTATATCTTCTATCTATTTATCACAAATAGATGATAATTCTAAGAAAGCTATCATTTACATCTTAATTTTACTTCCAGTAAGTCTTTTAATCTTTTTTGTATTTAGTTATATAATCTAATAGTTATATTATTAAGACATGTGTAAAATTTATGTTTTCTGAAATTATTTTATTTTTAACAAATTATTTTTCAACAAATCTTGGACATTTGTTTGTATTTCTATTAATGACTATTGAAGGCTCATTTATCCCTTTTCCTTCAGAGATAATAATGATACCTGCGGGTGCTTTATCTTACACTGGTCATTTAAACATTTATTTTGTTATCTTTTTAGGGGTTTTAGGTTCTTTAGTAGGTGCTTTAATTAATTATTCTATAGGTTACTATTTAGGAAGAAGATATTTATTAAAACATAAACGTTTATTTTTTATAAATATTAAACATTTAGAAAAAACAGAACATTTTTTTAAAAAATATGGAAAAACAGCAACTTTTTTTGGAAGATTAATACCTGTTGTAAGACAATACATCTCTCTTCCTGCTGGTTTTTCAGGAATGAAGCTTTCTGATTTTATTCTATATACTTTTTTAGGTTCTTTAGTCTGGGTTTCATTTTTAACAATTATTGGATATAAGCTTGGAGAGGAAATATCTAAATCTGTTTTAAGTTATTTTAATATATTTCTTTTAGTTTTTATATGTCTTTTTGTGATTTTCTTTGCATTTTTATATTTTATTAAAAAAATTAAATAAAATATTTTTCTAATAATTTATATCTAATATGTTTTTTTAAATTTTAATTAAATACCTTTAAATACTTTTAGAATCATTAAATATTTACTAGTTTTTTAAAGAAAATATGCAGAGGTGGCGGAGTGGTCAAACGCGCTAGCCTGCTAAGCTAGAGTCTCTCGACTGCACGGGTTCAAATCCCGTCCTCTGCGCTTTTAATTTTTATTAATTTATAAATAGTTATTTTATTAATGTAAATTTATATTTTTAAAAAAAGAAAAAAAAGAAAAAAAAAGCTTTTTTTAACAAGCTCCTTCTTTTAAGATTGGAACATCTCCTGCCATACATGGATTAGAGTAAGTAACTCCGTTTACAGCACATACAGGATTATATTCCATTGTACACATTCTTTCAGAATCAATAAAATATTCTCCTTTAGAACATTCTCCTCTGTAGAACATCCATTCCTCACATTCTGAATTATCTTCAAAAACACATACTCCAAATTCTCCAGAATCAGAACTTCTTATATCTAAAGAGCCTCCTTCTTGAACACAGAAAGAAGATGCTGGATTTGGAATTTCTGTTCCATTATCTATTTTTGTTTTATTGTTTTGTATATATAAAAAAACAAAAACCAATACTAAAACAATAAAGATACCTACTAAAATAAATTCTATTTTCTTTTTCATAAGTTATATCACCAATAAAACTAATATTCCGTTATATTTAAATACTCTTTTTTTCAATAAGGTTTTTTCCTTTATTTTTCTTACTCTTTATAAATCTTTCTATTATATATATTTTTATTTTTAAAATAATAAAAAGATTTTACTTAAAATAAAAAAAGCGTAAATTATGAAACAAAATTTAAAAATTATTTTATTAATTTTAATAGTTTTGTTAATAATATTTTTTACAATATTATTAACTCAAAAATCAGAATTAGAAATAAGCCCAACAGCACCTTTAATGGTTTATAAAACAACTGGAGAATAATTTTATTTATTTACATGTTATTAATAGTTTAAATGAAATTATTGAAAATAATTTATTAGATGAAAAATGTATAAAAAGAATATAAATTTTTAAAAAATAAAAAAAAGGTGAAAAAAAATGAGTTTTAAAGAACAAGTAGATAAACTAAAAAACAATTGGTTAATGATTGTTTTAATAATAGTTGTTTTACTTTTAGTTTTAACTTTTTCAGGTTCTGCAAACTACAACACTAGAGCATTATATTCTTCTCAAGTTGCAGGAGGATATTCAGAAAGTGCAATGATGGATTATGATGTTAGAACATCATATACCCAACCATCTTCTCAAGGCACAGATTTTGCTCCAGAAGTTGAACTAAGAAAAATAGTTAAAAATGCAAATTTACGTTTAGAATTAAAGTTAGGTACTTTCCATGAAACTGATAGTAAGATAAAATCAATAGCAAACACAAGTAATTCATACATTCTTTCAGAAAATATCTCTTCAAGAAAATCAGGTTCAAAAAATGTATATACAGGAAACTATGTTATTAAAGTTGAATCTACAAAATTAGATGCTATGGTAAATCAATTAAAAGATTTAGGAGATGTAACATCTATATATAGTGGTGCAACAGATGTAACTGGTAATTATACAAGCACAGAAATTGAACTTGAAGCAGAAAGAAATAGACTTAATAGATATTTAGAACTTTATAATTCTTCTGATGAAGATGGAAAAATAAAAATGATTAATTCTATATTTAATCATGAAAGAAGAATTAAATATCTAGAAGATTCTTTAAGAAATATTGATCAAAGAGTAGAATATTCAACAATAAGTTTATCTGTGTCTGAAAAATATAATTTTGCAAACATAGTATTTGTTAAATTTTCTGATCTTATAAGAACTTTTGTAAACAGTTTTAATTCTGTTTTAAAAATAATCTTTGGTGTTGTACCATACCTTTTACTATTATATCTTATAGTTTTAGGATTTAGATTATTTAGAAGAAAGAAAAAAGTTACTGAAGAAAATTTTAAAAAGATTAAAAAATAAAAGATTTAATCTTTTTTTTATTTTTTTTTTAATAGGTGAAAAAAAATTATGAAAAAAATAAGTTTAGTTTTATTAGTTATAGGAATTGTTCTTTTGTTATTTGTTGTTTTAATGGTTTTTAAACTTTATAAACCTACAACCTTTAGTGGAGAAAAGGATGTTTATTCTTTTGATTCTTGTGTTGAAGCAGGATTTAATGTTTTAGAAACTTTGCCAAGACAATGTATGACAAGTAGTGGAACTTTTTATATAGATGAAGAAGAAAATAGAGAACTTGGTTTGTTTAATAGTTGTCAAACTGATGTAGATTGTATACCTCTTCCAAATCAATGTCATCCAACTTCTTGTATAAATAAAGAACATGAAAATTTATTTATAGATAAATCAAATATTACAAAAGCATGTACACAGATATTTATGTCTGTAGCTGCATATCTTCCAGAAGATTGTATCTGTCAAAACAATATTTGTACAAATAAAAACTTTGATTAAAAACATCTATTTTGAATAAATCTTTTATATAGATGTTTTTCTTTTTTTAATTTTATATAAAGTAAAATAAGTTAGGAAAAAACCTAACATTTTAAACCTTTTTATATATGTTTTTAATGTATACTTATTTACTTAAAGCAATTAATACTTTAAGTTAAAAAAAATTAATACTTTAAGTTAAAAAGATTTATTTTTTTTTTAAAATAAAAAAAATCTTTTTTAAAAAAGGAGGTTATATTTTATGAAAAAAATAAAAATAACAAGTGTTTTTTTAATTTTAGCTTTAATGTTTATAACTCCAAACATTTTAGCAAATGAAAATTTAAATAATGCACCAGAAAGAGTAACAAGTAACACTTCTCCAGTTATAACAGATGCAGGAGTATGGGTTGTTGTTACAAATGAAAACTATCCTTTAAAAGATAGAAAAATAGAAAGTTACATAATAAACTCAGATCAAGAATCTGTTTTTGTAGATAGATATGTAACAAATCAAGATGGAGTTATCTATACAAGATTAAAAACAGGATATAGATATAAGTTTGTAGATGTTTTAACAAACACAGAAACAAGTCTTCAAATAGATCAAACTTTTCCACAAATAGTTTCTCTTTCTATTAATAATACTTCTCAAGGAAATACAAGTTTAACAGTATCTGTAAAAGATAATGTGACTTTACAAGGAATTCCATTTGTAATAGTTTCAGCATATGATACAGTTACAGGAAATCTTGTTTTACAAGAAAGAACAAATGAAAATGGAAGATTACAAGTAAATAATTTTAGAGAAGGAATATATACTTTTGTTTTAAGTGCAAGAGGATATAATTCTATAAGATTACAAAACACAAAAATTTTAGAAAATATTGAAAATACTTTAAATCTAACACTTGAACCTCTACAATCAAACAATACATTTTCTATTAAAACAGTTATAAAAGATAAAGAAACAGAAAGAGCTGTTCCTTTTACAGAAGTTTTAGTATATAATGAAAAAGGAAGTGTTGTTTATAAAGATGTATCAGATCAAACTGGTCTTTTATATATTCAAAATATAGAAGCAGGAACATATACTTTTGTTTTAAGTGCAAGAGGATATCAAACAAATAAAATAAGAGAAGAAATTTTAAAAGATACTTCTTTAGAATTTTATCTAGAATCTTTAGATGTTTTACTTCCTGAAGAACAAGAATATGGTAAATTAAAAGTATTAGTAATTGATTCTGTTTTAGAAAGACCAATACCTTTAGTAAACTTAAGTGTTTTACCTGATAGTGTAAGAATTCAAGAATCTTTAAGAGAGCAAAATCAAGTGCAAAATAACAATTCTGTTTCAAACACTTCTTTAAATAATAACTATAGAGCAGTTTCTTTACAAACTTTAGTTGACACTTCTAGTTTACCTGTATTTAATTCTTTTTTAACAGATGAATATGGTGTTGCTTATTTTAATCAAATACCATTAAACAAAGATATGTCTTTAAGAGTAAATGTTGAAGGATATCAAACATATACAAGAAATGTAACCTTTAATCAAGAATATAACTCTTTAGAAATAAGATTAGTTAAAGAAGGAACAGTACAACCAGAAATGCTAATGATAAAAATACAAGTTAAAGATGATACTCAAAAAATTATACCTTTAGTAAATCTTGAACTAATAAGTGAAAATTCAAAACAAAGAACAACAACTGATAGATATGGACAAGCAATTTTTGAAAATCTTTCTTCTAGAGAAACATATACTTTAATAGTTTCAAAAGAAGGATATGAAACTATTAAAAAAACAGATCTAAGATTTAGATTTGATACAAGACTTGATTTTAACTTAAATAGATTAAGTCAAGAAAATGATGTAGGATATCTTAAAGTCTTAGTTATTGATAGAACCACACAAAAACCATTAACAAACGCTTCAGTTAATCTTACAGGAATTTTTGAAAAAATATTATATGGGTCTGCTGTAACTGATGAGTTTGGAGTTGCATATTTTAAAAATATTCCATTAAATAAAAACATACAAATAACTTCAAACTATAGAGGATATGATTCTTTTTCAAGAGAGGTTAATTTTAAAGAAGAATATAATTCTTTTGAAATTAGACTTACAAAAATTAATCTTGAAAATGTTGAAAGAGATATCTTAAGACAAGAAGAATATTCTAGTTCTTTAACAGGTTCTTTAAACATTTCAAATATTGAATCTTCTAGAGTTTATAAAGATTTTGAAGATAGAAAATATTATGAAGGAGAAGAAGTTATAGAAATAGTTGATTTTGAAACAATTTTAAAAGATAGAAATATTTCAGAAGATAGAGTTGTTTCAGAACCAGAGCTTGTTTATGTTAATGGAGATTTAACATATGTTTATAGAATAAAAGAGCAAAGAAGATTATTTAACTTTATAAATATTGGGGAGAAAGTTGTTTATAACGCTTCTCCTGCTGTTAGATAATTTTTTTTTTATTTTTTTTATTTTTTCTATTTTTTTCCTTTCTATTCTTCTTATTTTTCTATTCTTTATTTTATCTTTTTTCTTTCTATT
>CALBUD010000080.1 GCA_937968065.1 Candidatus Iainarchaeum sp.
GCAGAATGTTTTCTAAGCGCAAATATTCGCCAAAGAGTTTAGAAAATTCCTTTTAAAAGAAGAAATAATGATATCAATTTTCTTTTCATTTTCTGGATACAACTGAATTATGCAAATTCCTTCTTTTTTTAGAATTGTTTTTAAATCATTTCCAATTTTTTTAATAATATTTTTAATTTCGATTTCTTTTTTGTTTGGTAAAAGCCATTGAAGAGCAGAGATTGAAAGAATAAGATCATATTTTTCAGAAATCTTATTAAGTTCTTGAAAACCACCAATCTTAACATTTAGTTTTTTAATTTTTGCAAGTTTTATCATTTCTTTAGAAGGGTCAATACCTTTTAGAGAAGAATAACCTAAAGACTTTAAAAACTCTAAAGAAAAACCAGTACCACAACCAATATCTAAAATATCTATTATTTTATTTTCAGATAAAGGTTTTGATAAATTCAGCGCAATTTTTGTAAGTTCTATTTGTGTCTTTCTCATTCCTGAGCTTTGATTATATCTATTTGCTTCTTCTTCTGTATAAAAATCATTTGGATCTGTAAATTTTTGTTCAGGAGTTTCTTGCGTCATTCTTTTTTAACTCTTTTTCTTTTTTTAAAAAATTATTTTTGAACATGAATTGTTTGTGTTGGAAATGCAAACTCAATTTTTTCTTTTTCAAATTCTTTTTTAATTGTTAGATTAATTTTATCTTTTATCTCAAGATAATATTTATAATCATTTGCAACAATCCAATAAATAATTCTTATATTTAAAGAAAAATCTCCAAAAGATTCAAAAGAAACTAAGAAAGAATCTTGCTCTACAAATTTATTTGATTTTAATATTTTTATAATAATTTGTTTTGCTTTTTCAAGTTTTTTAATATTTGTTGAGTAAGTTACACCAATTGTAAAATTTTCTCTTCTAGCTCTTCTTGCAGAAATATTTTCAACAAAATTTGAAGATAAATGTTTGTTTGGAACAACAACTAAAGTATTATCAAAGGTTCTTATCTTTGTAGATCTAATTCCAATTTCTTCAATAGAACCAAGACCATCTGATGTTTTTAAAACATCACCAATTTTAAATGGTTTTTCAAGAAAAATAACAACACCTGATAAAAAATTTTCAAAAATATCTTTTGATGCTAAAGCAATTGCAAGACCACCAATACCAAGCCCTGCAAGTAAAGCACTGATATTATATCCAAGGTTTGATAGTACTAAAAGAACTGCTATTACAAAAAATATAATTCTGATTAAAGCTTTTAAAACTGGGATTAACTGATCATCATATTTTGATTCTGTTTTTTTAGCATATGGTTCAAAATATTCTTCTATTAAACCTATACAAAACTTAATAATAAATAAAGTAACTGCTAAAACATATACTAAAAAAGAAGCCTGTTTTATAAAATTTATCCACCAATCAGAGACTACTAAATATTTAAAACCAATATTAAAAAAAATAGCAACAATTACAAGAACAAAAGGAATTGGTTTTGCTAAAATTTTTGCAATAATATCATCTATTTTTGTTTTTGTGTATCTTGTAAGTTTATATAAAACATGCTTACTTATAAAAACAACAATCCAACTTACAACAAAACCAATTACTATAAATAAAAAAAACCAAAAATAATTGTTTAAAGTGTTTCCAAATAATATAAAATCAGCCATATATATTCGTTTTTAAAAATTTATAATAATATATAATATATACCAAAATGTTTATATTATTATAGATATATATATTATTTATAGATATATTAATTCACAACTATTTTTAAAAATTATAAAAAAAGATTAATCATGGATAAAAAAACAATTATTGAACTTAAAAATGTCTCTAAAATATATAAAATGGGAGAAGTTGAAGTTAAAGCTGTAAATGATGTCTCCCTTAAAATTTATGAAAAAGAATTTGTAGCTATTATGGGTGCTTCAGGATCAGGAAAGTCAACAATGATGCATCTTATTGGAGCTTTAGATCTTCCTACAAAAGGAGATATTTATATAAATAAACAAAAATTAACAAAATTTACAGAAAATGAACTTGCAAAATTAAGAGGTAAAACAATTGGTTTTATTTTTCAAGATTTTAATCTAATTTCTACATTAACAGCATTTGAAAATGTAAGACTTCCTTCTCTTTTTCAAGATGAAAATAATGAAGAAGAATTAGATAAAAGATGTAAAAACCTTTTAGAAATTGTTGGACTTAAAGATAGAGTTAATCACAACCCTAGTGAGCTTTCAGGTGGACAACAACAAAGAGTTGCAATTGCAAGAGCACTTTCAAACAATCCACAAATAATTCTTGGAGATGAACCTACTGGTGCTCTTGATTCTAAATCTTCTGTTGAAATTATATCTCTTTTAAAAAAATTAAATAAAGATGGTAAAACAATAATTCTTATAACACATGATCCTAATGTTGCAAATAATGCAAGAAGAATAATTACTTTAAAAGATGGAAAAATAATTGAAGATAAGATAAATAGAAAAGAAAAAATATAAATTATTTTTAAAAAGAAATTTAAAAAAGGAAAAAAAATGAAACAAACACTTCCATTTATTTTAATGAATCTTAAAAGAAGAAAATTAAGAAGTTATTTAACAATTATTGGAATAATTGTAGGTGTTGTTGCAATTGTATCTTTAATGTCACTTTCAGAAGGACTTAAAACAGGAATAACTGATGAATTTGCAAAAACAGGTGCACAAAAAATAACAATAACTTCAAAATATATACAGTTTGGACAAGGATCAGATTCAGGACTTACAACTGATGATGTTAGAGAAATTGAAAAAATACAAGAAATTGAATTTGCAACAGGATATTTAAGTTCACAAACATCATCTAAATTCTCAAGAGAAGAAAGATTTGTAACTATTACTTCTTTTGAAACAAAAAACTATGAAAAAATATTATTTTTAGAAGGAAAAGAGATATTAAGAGGAAAAATAATAGATAATGATAAAGCAAAAGAAGTTGTAATTGGTTTTGATTTATTTAATAGTTCTAATTTTTTTGGAAAAGAAATTAAGATTGGAGATACCATAGAAATTTCAAATCAAAATTTTAAAATTATTGGAGTTTTAAAAGATACAGGAAATAGAAGTGCTGATAGAGTCATGTATATTTCCATGGACAACATGAGAGAAATTACAAACTCAAATGATATAGAAGTTGATAGTATTTATGCAGTTGTTAAAGATAATAGTGATGTTGAAGAAGCGGGAAAAAAAATAGAAGACAGACTTGAAAGATTTAGAAAAGATAATGATTTTGTAGTAACTACTGCAAAAAAAGCATTAGAAGATAGAGAAGAAACATTAAAGGTAGTTTCAATTATTGTTATTGGAATTGCTGCAATTTCTTTGTTAGTTGGAGGAATAGGTATTCTTAATTCTATGTATACTTCTGTTCTTGAAAGAAAAAAAGAAATTGGAATCATGAAAGCAATTGGGGCTAGAAGAGAAGATATTTTAAAAATATTTTTATTAGAATCTGGAATTATTGGGCTTATTGGAGGAATAATAGGAACAATAGGTGGATTTTTAATATCTTTTATAGTATATATTATAGGAAGATTTGCAGAAGTTGAAATTGCAATTTCATTTGACATATCAATAATTTTAATAGCTCTTAGCTTTTCATTTTTACTAGGATTATTGGCAGGATTTATGCCAGCATACCAAGCTTCAAAACAACAAGCAATTGATTCTTTAAGAGAAGAATAAAATATGAAACCAAAATACGGAAGAAGTAGAGAACCTGTTAAAGGTTTTGAAAAAATTTTAGAAACAAAAAAAGAAAGTTGGCCAAGCTTTGGTCAAGAAAATAAATATTTCCAAGTTTATTTTGTAAAATTTAAAGAAAAACCAATAGAATTTTTAAAAACAAAAAAAAATCCAAAAATAATGGTTCTTGGTGCTGGAGAAGGTAAAGATCTAAAATTATTAAAAAATGAATTTAGAGATGCAAAAATTGATGTTTTTTCTTTAACTAAATCTTTAAATAAAGATATTAAAAGAAATGTTATAAATAGAGATCATACAATTTTTGTAGCTCTTGAAAGTTTAGATTCAAGATTTAAAAAACATAGACAATTAATAGAAAAATTAAAAAATAAATATGATTTAGTAATTGCTCCTTTAAGTGTAGGGATATATACTAATTATCCTGTGTTTAATATTTTTAGATCTTCTATGATGCTTAGAAAAAAAGGACAATGTTTTATAGAGATATACACTAGAGAAAATGTTGAAAAAATATTTAATAAGTTTGTAGAAGTATATAATCGTCAACAAAAAACAAAATATTCTTTTGAAATTAAAAAAATAAATCAAAATGCAGATAATACAAGAAGTTATTATCAAATAATTAGAACAAATTAAAAAAAAGGTGAAAAAATATGAAAATAAATAGAATTTTAATTGCTTTTTTTGCATTAATTTTGATATTAAATCCAATTAATGCACAAACAACAGATTATGATATAATTAATCTAAATGCAGATACTTATAATTATACTCCAACACCTGTTATTTCTGGTGAAGAGTTTGAAATATGGATACAACTTACAAATAAAAGTAATCTTCCTGCAGAAAATATTGAATATTTTCTAGAAGTTGATTATCCATTTATTTTAGTTTCTGAAAATGAAGAAAAAATAAATAAAATTGAACCATATCAATCAAAAATAATAAAATATAAATTAAAAACATATGGAGATACCTTAACAGGTACTTATGATCTTGATTTTAGATATACAAGAGAAGGTATTTTTGTATATAATGTTAAAAAATATACAATTGATGTTAAAGGAAAAAATGCAATCATAGAAGTTATTTCTTCAAATATTAAAAACACAAATATTGGAAGTAGTTCTGAAATAATATTAAATCTTAAAAATCTTGGACAAAAAGATTCAAAAGATATTTTTATAACTTTAGGAGATTCTTTAGATGAAACTATAAAAGTTATTGGTCTTAAAACACAGTATCTTGAAAAAATAAATGTTAATGAACAAAAAGAAGTTACCTTTAAGTTAGATATTTCAAAAAATATAATTAACTCAAGTTATACTCTTCCAATAACAATTAACTATTCAGATGTTGATAGAGAATATACTATTGAAAGAAACATTGGTTTTAGAATAGAAGATGAACCAAAAATGATTCTAAATATTGTAAATATTGGAAAAGATTTTAAAATAAAACCTAATTCTTTAGAAAAAATTTCATTAGAGATATATAATATTGGAAATGTAGATACAGAAGTTTCATATATAATTGTTGAAGGAGAAGGAATTAACCAAACACAAGAATTTATAGGATCTATTGAAAAAGACAATTATGATAGATTAGAAATTGATTTAAAAACAAAAGATATTAAAGAAAAAGAAACAAACATAACTGTAAATCTTTTCTATAAAGATAGTTATTTACAAGAACAGAAAATAACAAAAACAATTACTGTTGAAACTGATTTTACAACAAATGGACAAAAAGCAAATAGCCTTATAATGTCTTTGTTTGGAATAATTGGTTTTATTGTAGGACTTGCATTGTTTATCTTAATTGCAAGATGGCTTATAAAAATATTAATAAAACCGGCATATAAAGTTATTTTAAATATTTTTAAGAAAAAATAACTTTTTTTTATTTTTTTATAAATGAAAAACATGAATAAAAAATATAAACATTTAGTAGATTTAACTATTAAAAACATATATAGAAGAAAACTAAGATCAATTCTTACAATCATTGCTGTAGTTATAGGTATTGCAACAATTGTATCTTTATTTTTAATTAGTGATGGGTTATTTAATTATGTTGAAGATGCTTTTATGACAATGGGAATTAACACTATTTTTATTTTTCCTATTAGTTTTCAAGGAGGACCGTCACAATCAATTGGAAGAATTTCTGAAGAGATAAAAATAACTGAAAATGATTTAAAAATAATTGAAAGGATAAATGAAGTTGATTATGCAGTTGGTTTTTCATTTAGAACTGGAAAAATAGAATTTAAAAATGAAGAGTTATTTCAATTTGTAATATTTATTGATTCAAAAGAAGTTGATAAAACCTTTGAAATAATGAATATAGAACTAAGAGAAGGAAAAACATTTCAAGGAAAAGAAGGAAGTAATGTTTTAATAGGGCCATATATTGCTGATAACTTTTTTAAAGAACCTGTAAAGGTGGGACAAAAAATAAAAATACAAGATAAAGATTTTAAGGTTATAGGTATACTTGAAACTGTTGGAAACATACAAGACGATTCACAAGTGTACATTACAAGAAAAAGTGCAGAAGAAATATTTACTATTGGAGATACTTTAGATCAAATATTTGTAAGTGTTAAAAAAGAATATGATCCTTTAATTGTAAAAGAAGAAATTGAAAAAAGACTTGAAAGAGAACATGGAAAAGATAAATTTTTTATAATTACTGCACAGCAAGTATTAACAATGATTAAATCAGTTATTGGACTTTTAAAAGTTATTTTAATATCAATTGGATTGATTTCTTTAATTGTTGGAAGTATTGGAATCATGAACTCTATTTATACTTCTGTTATTGAAAGAACTAAAGAAATTGGTATATTAAAATCATTAGGTGCAAAAAAAGAAGATATTTATTTTATATTTACTTTAGAATCTGTTATTTTATCAATTATTGGTGGGATTATTGGCCTTGGACTTGGAATATTTATTTCAAAAGCTGTTGAATATTATGTTGCAAGTCAAGGTTTCTTAACTCTTAAAATAATTGTAACTTGGCAAATAATTGTTCTTGCTATTATTCTTTCAATAATTATTGGTATTGTATCAGGACTACTTCCAGCAAATAAAGCATCAAAAATGAATGTTGTTGAAGCTTTAAGAAAAGTTGTATAAGTTTGTTTTAGAAACTCTTTTAAAATTATTGATTATAAATATATCTTATATATTTAAAAAAGAAAAAAATATGATTGATGAAAAAATTATTGAAATTATTAATAATCTTAAAAATAAAAGATTAACTGATGTTGAGATTACAGATATTCTTCTCGAAAATAATTATAAAATAGATGAAATTAAAGAAAATTTACATGAATATAATAGAAAACATGGACTTGTTGATGAAGACTATCTTGAAGAATATTATAAACTTCAAGAAAATGTTAAAAAAATGAAATATTTTGAAAAAAAAAAGATGGCAAAAAATAAAACTAAGTCTATTAAAAAAACCAAAAAAACAAATAAGATATTCTATGTTATTTTAATAATTCTTATTTTAGCAATATTAATTATGGGTTACTTATATTTAGAACAAACAGAATTTGATTTTGATTTTTTAAAAAATAAAGAAGTTGTGGATAATAATATTATAAATCTAAACCAAGATCTAAATGTAGATAATAACACAAATCAAGAAAATGAAAATCCACCCTTAGTAGATGAAAATGCATTTATTCCAGATGAAAATATCTATCTTCCAGATGACAGTAATTCAGAAGAAGAAAACGATATTGAGGCTCTAACAAATCAAGAATTTTTAATTGAATTATCTTCTTATCAAAATCTTTTAAGAACAAAAGAATTTTTTAATATTAATATTTCTGAAGAATATATTATCTTAGGAGATGTTTATTTTGAAGATGAAAATATATTTGATTTAAACTTAGTAATTATGTATATTAGTGATAATAATCTTGAAAAACAAGAATTTCATAATCTTTCTTTAAATAAAGTTGAAAAATATAATGAGATTGTTTTAAAATCTTTTAAAGATTATAATTTTTTAGAAGATCAAGAATTATTTAATACTTTAGAATATCAAGAGGTTCCTGATTCTCAGAAATATAGATATTATTTATTAAAAATGATTTTACAAGAAGCTAACTTAAGAGAGATTTATTCTTCAGAACTATTAAAATTATCTTCAGTAATTTTAAATACAGATTACAAATTTAGTAATATTAATTTAGAATATGCTATTGAAGAAAATATTGAAAATAAAAATATATTTATTATGAATTTTTTAAATGATCTTGAGATAATACAGACAACAATAACTGATTTTAATACTAATGAAAAAAACCTTATTATTCAAAATTTTAATGAGATAATCAATTGAAAATATTAAAGCAGTATGTTTTTAAAGTTTTAGATATATATAATATTTATATTATATCTATCTTTTAAAAAATAGATAAATATAATTTAGGCCTCTATAGCTCAGTGGCTAGAGCGGCAGTCTTGTAAACTGTAGGTCGAGGGTTCAAATCCCTCTAGAGGCTTCTTTCTATAAGTTAAAAGCCCTTTTTCTAAAAAACAAAGATTTAAAATTAGTTTATAACTATAATATATTAGGTGAAATAAAATGCAAATAGAAATAACAAAAGAAGTAGATACAAAACTTAAAAAAATAAGTTCAGTATCTGGTCTTGATAGAAAAAAAATTGTTACAAAAGCAATAGATTATTATTTATTGGTTTTAGACCAAGAATTAAAATTAAAAAATGAATTTGGTTCTCTAGACAAACTTAGTGATGAAGCACTATTAAATTTTGAGGAGAATTTGTAATGTTTGATGTTGGAGATGTTTGTTTAATGGAACTACCATCATCAGATGGTCATGAACAAACAGGCCAAAGACCATGTTTAATTATTTCTGAAATGGAAGCAAACACGCTTTTAGTTGTCCCCTTTACCACTAATCTAAGAGCTATAAAATATTTAAGTTCTATACAAATAGAACCCTCTTCTTTAAATGGACTTGATAATACCTCGATCGCCTTAGTTTTTCAATTAAGAGCAATTGATGTAAAAAGACTAATAAAAAAAATTGGAGTCTTAGAAGAAGAATATCTAAAAGATGTCAAATTAATTTTATCTAAAAAAATATTATGAAGCCTTTAAAAATTATTTAACTTTTCTTGTATTTTAGCGGCCTTATTTAATCTACCAGAAATTTCACAAAACTTTAATTCAGATTCTAAAGTATAAACAGGTATTTTATATTCTTTAAAATTAATATATATTTTATTTTTAAGATTTGACTTAATCCAAGTTTTATTTTTAATATCAAATACTTTAATATCTCCAATAACTTCTAGATTAATTCCTTCAATATTATATAAAGCATAGTAT
>CALBUD010000081.1 GCA_937968065.1 Candidatus Iainarchaeum sp.
AAAATTCTTTGGAAAAAATTTTTTAATATATTTGTTATAATTACATATTATAACAAGAAGTTATAATAAATTAAATTATTTGATTTTTTTTATTTATCCGATCTTCATTTTTAAGGTAAAAAAATAGAAAAATATTAGAAAAATCCTTAAAAAATTACTAATATTACATAAATTACACTAGGTATACTTTAAATTACATATATAGAAACGAGTTGAAAACATACTTTTTTCTGTAATTGGAACTATTTTCTGTAATATTGTTTGAAATCTGAATTTTTTTACCTTAAAAAGTTTGAAATCCAAACTTTATTATACATAAAAATCAGTTGTTATAACAAACGAGGTGAAATTTTTTACCTTAAAAAGTTTGAAATCCAAACTTTTTTACCTTAAAAAGTTTGAAATCTGAACTTGGTTTGAAATCCGAACTTTTTCATCTTATTTTTAGTATATTTTCTTAATTTTATTTATAAATTAGGTTTGGAATTCAAACTAAAATTAGTTTTTCAAACAAATTTTGTATTTTTAGTTTACTTTTTGTTTAGAAAATTTTTATAAAATGTTTTATGTAATTATATTTATAAACAATTTTTTAGTTTATGGAGATGAAATTAATGTCTGAAAATTTTATAAAGCTTTTAAAAGAATATAATGAAACTATAAATGATGTTTCAAAAAAGATTGATATTGATATAAATGCTATTTCATCTTTTGATTTTTTCAAAGATTCTAATTTTTTTGAAAAAAATCCAATAATGTATGAAGATAAAATATGGTGGAGATGGGATCATCAGAATAAGAGATGGTATATAGTTGATGATGTTGAAATTATGCTAGACTTTTCTAATAATTTTATTTTAAGAGGCTCTACTTCTAGTGTTTTCCACTCTAATATAAGAACTGCTATTCTTAATTCTCTAAAACAAGCAGGTTTAATTTTTAAAAAACATTTCAAAAAAGATATTAAACCAACTTGGATTGTATTTAGAGATTGTATTGTGGATGTTGCAACAGGAGAAGTAATAGATCACGATTTTACATTCTTTGCAAAAAATCCAATACCTTATAACTTTTTAGCAGAAGATAATTTTGATACTTCTAAATTTGATGCACTTTTTAAATCTTGGGTTGTGGGGAATGGTCAAGATGAAAGTTGGGTTGATACTCTTTATGAGCTTGTCGCTTATAGTATGCTTCCAGATTATCCTTTGGAAACTATTTTTTGTCTTCATGGAGATGGTTCAAATGGAAAATCATCTTTTATTAAATTACTTGTTAATTTTTTAGGAATGTATAATGTATCAGCAACAGAATTATCTTTACTTTCAAATCCAAATTCTAGGTTTGAAACTACTGCTTTGCAAGGAAAATTAGTTTGTTTAATGTCAGAGCTTGATGATGCCACAATTAAAAATACATCTCTTTTAAAAAAATTAGTTGGTAACAAAGAAGTTATAAGAGCAGAATACAAAGGTAAAGGTCATGTTGAATTTATTAATTATGCAAAAATAATAATGTCTACTAATGTAATTCCAGACACAGCAGACAAGACAGATGGGTTCTATAGGAGATGGCTTGTAATAGATTTTCCTAATAAATTTGAATCTACAAATGGGGATATCTTAAATCAATTAACTGAAAAAGACTATTCTGCTCTTGCAAGAAAATCAATCGCAGTTTTAAAAACTATTCTTGAAAAAAATACTTTTACAAATCTTGGAACTATCAAACAAAGAAAACAAAGATATGAAGAAAAAGCCAATCCATTAAAGAGATTTATTGATGAACAATGTATAATTAATCCTAACACAGAAGTTCCTGTTTTTGAGTTTTATGAAGCAGTAACTTCTTATTTTTCAGAGAAAGGCTATAGACAAATTACAAAAGCTAAACTTTCAAGACTGATGAAAGAAAATGGTTTTGAATCTGAACCAAGACATAATCCAGATGTTAATAAAACTTGGAGATACTATATTGGAATTTCAATTAAAGAATTTAATAATCCTACAATTAAAGTTTATGATAAAGATGAAAATAAATTTAAAGAAATAAAAGAATATAGAAATATTGAATTTGGAAAAGAATACAAATGGGAAGAGATTGTATCTACCTTTAAGCATTACACAGAAGAAGATCTAAAACAAATAATCACATCTTGGAAAAGACAAGGTGCAGTTACAGAGGTTCGCTCTGGAATTTTTAGATTTGAAAATATTAATCAAAAGGAGATGATAGGCAAGTAACATCAGCCATAAATGGTTTTGATAATATAAAAAATAAAATTTTGTATATTAAAGTGACATCAACTCCATACTTACATTTTATATTTATTTTTTATGAAGAAAGAAAGACATTAAATGATGTTTATAAAATGGAGAGTTTAAAATGAATAAAAAAGAAACATACGAGTTTTTTACTACTGAGTTACAGGATTATATAATTAATTTAAAAAATAATTCTGGATTAACTAATATTGAAATAATTGGTTTATTAGATTTATTTAAACAACTTTACTTAGAATCATATACTAAAAATATTTTAGAAGAAGAGGTAATAAAATGAAAAAACTAAATTTTGAATGTAAAATGTGCAAAAGAGATTTACTTCTTGCAAAGTCCCATAAGTATGTAGTGATAGATGGCTCTCATGAAGTTATTTGTAATTATTGCAACAATAAATACACACCTGACGAGATTAAGTCAGTTACTGTTATGGCTAATTTAGGAGATAAAACTTTAATTAAAGAATATGATTTAGGATTATTTTTATTAAATAATTTCACAGAACACGATATTGAAAATTACCTTCCACACGAAAAAAACAAACTCTATAAATATCTTAACAAGATTTTAGGAGTAACAGATGCGATCTATTCTTTAACGATAAATATTACAAAGAGAAGACTTAATAAGTGCGAGCTATGCGACAAGCTTTTAGATTTTGAAGAATCAATTTATTTCAAGACAGGCAAAAAAAATAACTTCATTCAAGTATGTAAGGAGTGTGTGAATAAATGAGATCAAGAACTGAAGAGAATAGAAAATATTATTTAAAAACAAAAGAATTAAGAAAAAATAAATATTATAAATCTAAAGAAGATTTACTTAATAATTTTATAAATTTACTTAATAAAAACATTTAAAAATTAAACTATACTAAAATATATATTGAAGTTCACTTCTGAATTTCATCTCCTAGATAGGCAAGAATTAAGACCCCTTGCCTATCATTATTTATTATAGGTTATTAAAATATGAGTTTAATATTTTGGATTATTATTTTTATATTAATTTTATTTTTTTTATTTATTTTTAGTATTCCTTATCAACAATATTATGGAGATTAAATTATGATTAAAGCTATTTTGGAGAGGCAAGGTTTTTCAGTTTTTATTCCTTTAAAAAAAGATGAATTTGATTTATTAGCAATTAAACAAGATCATATAATTGCAATAGTCCACTTTAAAAACAAAACTTTAACAGAAGATAAGTTTCTTTCAACTTATAAAAAAGAAATAATTAACTTAATTGATTTACATCTACCTTTTAATTTTTCCAAAGAAATTTGGATTGAAACCAAACAAGGTTTATTTTCAATTAATGTTTTAAATATTTCTAAAATAACAAATGAGGTGTTTGCTTGAACCCTTATTTTTTAATAGGTTATATTTTTTTATTAATTATAGGTTTTTTCTTTGCAAGAAAAGACACAAGAGAAGGTATAATTCCAGATAAATGGACAAACCCATTAATTATTTTATCTGTAATAATGTATTTTTTTGCATTTAATTTTTTCTCATTTACTTTTTATTTATATTTCACAATTTTAGTTTTACTATATCTATTTTTTGTATATCTTCAAAGAGCAATGCATTATTCAGGTTTAGCTTTAGGCACTGGTGATGTAAAATTTTTATTATTAATTTATGCATTAATTCCTTTTAGTTCTTCTGCTTTTGTAGGAATTCCTTTTTTTAACATTCTTTTTTGGACAATTGTTTTAGTTTTTTTCATGGTTTCTTTCAGATTAATTTATTATTTATTATTTTCCAAACTAAAAATCTTCAAAATAATGTATGGTTCATCAATTGATAAAACTGAAATTAGACTAGCTCCAATTATTTACTTTAGTTTGATAATCAACTTTTTTATACTTATTTTGTAAGTTTTCTAAAATACAAAGGTTTTTATATTTAAAAAAGTAAATCTGCTTTAAAACCTTTATTTTATAGGTATCTAACACTATTTTTACTTTTAAGATACTTTTATATATAATTTAAATCATTATATACTTATAATTCTAATCCAAGCTTTATAGCTTGAGATAAATAAAAGGTGATTTGATGTTATTCAAAAACGAAAAAGGTGCAGGAATGATAGATTCTGTTATTGCTGGTGTTGTAACAATTATAGGTGTATTAATTGTAACTAATGTTGATACAGCTGCTAATCTTTCAGGAGCTACTGCAACAATGACTGGATTAATTGGTCTTGTATTATCTGCTGGTGGTATCTTATTTATCATAATGAATGTATTCAGATAAATAATATAATACTCTCCAACCTCATAGTTTTGCCTTGCCTTTCTCCTATTGGGCAAGGCAATCCTCTCCTATTTTTTATTTAAAAACAACACTATTTAAAAACTTATTGCAACTATAATTATATTATATGGACTGGTATTTATTTTTAATATTTAGTATTTTTTCAATAATCTTTTTATTATTTGGTTATAGTTTTAAGACCAGACTATATATTATTTTAGGTTCTCTTTTTATGATTTTAATTGGTTTTTTAACACTATCAAATGGTATTTATTTACCTAATGGATATGATGTTTCATATGATTCTTTTTCAATAGATAAAAATATTATTGATTCTAATGTAACTGAATCTTTAGTAACTATAGATAATTTAGAATTAAATCCAAAGTTTGAACATATAGATAAAGATAGTCTTTATTCCAAATGGCTTTTTGGGTTATTATTTATGTTTGTGGGTGCTTTTGTATTATTTGATGCATTCTTTAATAATAGATTTAATAAATTTGTATAAAATTAAATAGGAGTTGGTTAAATGCCAGACATAATGTATGATGCTCCAAGACAAACACAAATGGAGTCCGAAGAAGAAATTTTATCACGATTAATTACTCCTGAAGGTAAGACTTCATATAGAGAGGTTACAGAGTTTGACCCTGTAAGAAACAAATTTGTAAAAAAAGCAATTGATCTTGGTTCTCCTGAATTAAATCTTGCTGATTTAACCACAGCTATTTTAGTAGGTCAAAAATCTGAATTTGCTTTTGCTTGGCACACTGTCGCTTTAATTAATCAACTAGTTTTTATTGAAAGAGAATCTGGTTATGATTTATCTAATCTAATTAGATTTCATTATAACAATTTAACCACAAATTTAAATTTATCCAAATCTGTTGATGGTGCAACAATGAAAGCATTAACAACTAAAGAATTAAAACAAATCCAAGAACATAGAATGGTTGGAGCTAATGGAGAAGCTCAAGACGAATATAAAGGTCTTGGCGACTTTATTAGAAGAAATCTTGGTGGCAAAAAATAAAGGAGTTGAAATTTAATGAACCCAGTTTTATTACAAGCAATATTTTTAATTATAATATTTTTCTTAAGTTTAACAATTGCATTTATGCTTAAATTTGGTGGGTATAGTTTTAGGCAATATATCAAATCTAAATTACCAGGTTTCAAGCATAAAGGTGCTTGGTTTATTCAAGCAGGTGTAAATCAAAAAGTTAGATTAGTTTATAAAAAATTACCTGATGACTTAAGAATAAAAATTAAATCTGGTGAAATTCCAGAAGATGACCAATATGCAACAATTAACGAAGTATTTCATCAAACAGATGACGATGGAGTTCCTGTTCTTTTTACTTTAGAAGATCTTCCTTTTACTTTCTTTTTAAAGAAACATCATTTAGATGATTTTTTTCCACAAGTAGATGAAATGATAAGTTTAATTGATGAAATTACTTATAACAAAATGTTTGATGAAGCAGAAGCTTTGAAGTTAATTATTAAAAATAAATTAACAGAAATGAAACCTTCCTTAAAATATATTCCAAATTCCATTGCTGAACTTAATGCAATTTTTGGAATTGAAAAAAGTTTAAAATTTAAAGATAAACCTGCAATTTCTATTCTTTTAGAATTCAAAAAACATTTATTCAAATTAAAAGAATCTATTTTAGAATCAAATAGACAGTTTGTTAATGTTCACGATCTTTTCCAAACAACAGGTTTTGTTAAAAACTTAACTAAAATTGCATTTATGGAATGGCAGAATGGTTTTTTAGCTGCAAAACAAACTAAAATGGAAAAGAAATTCAATACTTGGCTTGTTGTTATTGTAATTATAGTAGGTGTTTTAACTATAGTTGGAATTTATTTAACCAATTCTCTTAACGAAAGATTAGATGTTACTCAACAACAATTAAATCAAACACAAACAACTCTATTAGAAATTAAACAAGTATTAGGTGTAAATGTAACTGATACTACTAACACAATAGATTCTAACCTACCAGTTCCAAATAACCCATTGCAATAAGGAGATGAAATTAAATGACTACATCAAGTCCAGGTAAAGGTGGAGAAAAGATTATCAAGTCAGTAAATGACTGGAACTATAAAACAATGGTTCTTGATAATTACAATGCTACAAAGAGTGTCTTAGTTGCAACAGCACAGAGTAAATTTGATAAGTCAATGGTGCAAAGTTGTTATTTAGCTACCTCTTCCCTTGCAAATATGATACTTCCTTTCATTAAGACTAATAATTATAACATTACCTCTAAACCAATTAAAGAAAGAATAGATTTACTCTTAACTGAACTTGAAAATGATTATCCTGATGTTCAGACTTTCAATTTATCTGAGAGAGCAGAATACACTTTAAAATGTGGTCAAGTTATTAATTTACTTCCTCCTTTGTTCAGTTATATTGGTATGTATGTAAAGACAACTGCTAGAGGTATGTTTTTCTATCCAGATAAAGAACAAAAAGGAGATATGAATGAGTAATTATGAACCAAGAGTAATGCCGAGTGCAAGGTATGATTTAATTCCATATACAATTAAATTATCTCCAGAACCACAAAGGTCTTTACTTTATGAAATGTGGGCAAGACCAAGAAATAAGAACAACACCTTCTGCACTGTTACAGGAAATACCGGAAGTGGGAAGAGTTATGGTAACATTTTCTTTGGTTATATGCTTGATGTTGATAGCCACGAGAACCATTTATTTACAGAAGACGAAATAATTTTTGACCCATTGGATTTTGTTGATAGAGTTTCAAAACCAAGAAGAATAGGTCAATTTTTTATGAAGGATGAGATTCAATTAGATGCCCATGCTAGAAAATCTTTTTCTAAAATTAATGAAGTTCTAGGGAATGTAATGTCTACTATTAGATACAAGAGAGAAATAATTTTTTTAAATCTTCCATCAGAAACACAACTTGATTCACAGATTAGATTATTAAGGTATGGTACTTTTGAGTTTACTGGTGTTGATCCAACTGGTTCATTTTCTAAATTTCAATTTGAATATCTAAATTATCCAAAAAAAGCAGACACAGAAGTTAGACAAGATAAAAAGGTTCAAAGAGATCCACTTGTAATGTGGGATAAAGAAGATGAAGCTTATGTTTCTCTTAAACACTATACTGATTTATCCCTATTTTTACCATTTCATAAAAAAGACTTTGCAAAACTTCTAAAAGCTTATGATAGAAAGAAAGATGAATACTTAATGGGTAAATATGATAAATTCAAAAAAGAAATGAAAGAAGTTATGAATTCAGTTAATAATGATGAGAAATCATTAGAGGATATGATTGTATATGTTGATAAGCATAGAGATCAATTTATGGGTGATAAAAAATTATCATTAGTTGCTCTGCAAAAGCATTTTAAAATTAATATTACAACTGCAAGACTTGTTAGAGCAGAGTTTCATAATAGCTTTGCTGTTGAGAAAAAAGAAAAAAAGAAAGAAAGGTCAGCATTTATTGATGAACTTAAAAAAAGGAAAGAAATATTAAAAAATATGTAATTGGAGAGTTTTAATATGGCAAAATATAGTTTCAGAATTGATAAAAATTTAGTTAAATCAAGAAAGATAGTTATAGATGCACCTAATTCTAATGTTGCAAATAATTATTTTGTTAATCTATTACGAAAACAAGGCATAATACACAGACAAAACTATAATATGCCAAAAGATATTTTTAAAGGAACAGATAAAGAAGGAAAACCTTTTAAAAATGAATTTGTGCCTTATAAAGATAAAGAATTTGCAAAAAAGCTAAATAAAGATATTAAAAGCTATTTTAATAGAAAATATACTAATAGAAGGAGAGAATTAAAAGAAGTTCTATCTGATGGGGATTCAGGAAATTCTTTTAATATGTAGTTATGAATTTTAAAAAACTAATAATGACTGTTAAATTTTATATACAGAGATCATCTTCTTATTTATCCATAGTTAATGCTTGTATGATTATGGTTGTTATGATTAAATCACTCAATTTACCTATACAGAAATACTTACCTA
>CALBUD010000082.1 GCA_937968065.1 Candidatus Iainarchaeum sp.
TTAAAAAAGTAATTATTTTTATTTATTTATTTTAGTATCAATTTTTTTTAAAGACTCTATAAATACATCTATTTCTTCAAAAGTATTATAAAAGTAAAAAGAAGCTCTTGTAAGTCCATTTTGATCAAATCTTTTAACAATAGGCTCTGCACAATGAACTCCAGATCTTGTTGCAATTGAAGACATATCATCTAAAACAGCAGTTAAATCAGTTGCATCAATTCCTTTTAATTTAAATAAAATTATTGGACCTTGTAACTTTGAATTTTTAGAATTAAATAATGTGAGATTTTCTATTTCTTCACATCTTTTTAAAGAATAATCTAACAAAGATTTATCTTGTTTTAAAATATTATCTAAACCAATATTTAATAAATAATCTATTGCAGATGAGAGGCCAAAAACTCCTGAGATGTTTGGAGTTCCTGCTTCAAATTTATAAGGAATATTGTTTACAGAAAAATCATGTAAATTTACATTTTTTATCATATCTCCACCAAATCTAAATGGAGAAAATTCCTCTAAATTTTTCTTTTTTGATATTAAACAACCAATTCCTGTTGGACCTAACATTTTATGTCCAGTAAAAACTAGATAATCACAATTAATGTCTTTAAAATCAATTTTCATATGAGGGACAGATTGAGATGCATCTATTAATGTCTTTAAATTATATTCTTTTGATAAATTAATAATTTGTTTAATTGGAACAATAGTTCCAATAGTATTAGAAACATGTGCAATTGCAATTAATTTTGTTTTATCCGATAACTTTTTTTTAAAATCATCTAAATTTAAAGTAAAATCTTCATTAATATCTACATATTTAATTTTTAATTTTAATTTTTGTTCAAGAAAAATCCATGGAACCATATTTGCATGATGTTCAAAACAAGTTAACAAAATTTCATCTCCTTCTTTAAAATAATCTGAATTATATAGGGAATACATTACAAGATTGATTGCATCTGTGCTATTTTGACAAAAAACAACTTCTTCTTTATCTGAATTTATAAATTTAGATACTTTTTCTCTTGTTTCATCATATATGATTGATGCTTTCATAGAAAGCTTATGAATTCCTCTATGTATGTTTGTAGGATACTCTAAATAATATTTATTAATTCCTTCTATAACTTGATTTGGTTTTAAAGAAGATGCAGCATTATCAAAGTAAATTATTCTATTATTTTTTAAAATATTAAAATCAGTTCTATATTTTTTGAAATCCATATATATTAGATAATACAATTAATTTAAAAATATTTATATATCTTTTCAATCATGATATTATATTTAATACTTTGCATAAAAAATTTATTTAAAAATATAAAAGCTCGGTAGTGTAGTGGCTAAGCATGTAAGATTCTGGATCTTACGACGGGAGTTCGAATCTCCTCCGAGCTATTAAAGTAAATAAGGTAATAGATATGAAAATTGGAATAGATATAGATAACACAATTGCACCCACATTTAAAACAATAATTAAATATATGAATGAAAAATATAAAACTAAAAAAAAATCAAAACATTCAAAAAAACCAAGTGGTTATGATTTATTTCATTCTAATTTTAATAGTTTTTATAATGATTGGATAGAGTTTACAGTAAGTAAAGATCATGAAGAAATGAAACCAATTAAAGGATCTATAAAAATAATTAAAAATTTAAGTGAGAAACATGAAATTTATATAATTACTGCTAGAGCAAATACTCAAAAAATACCAACCATTTTATGGATTGATAAACATTATAAAAATAAGATAAAAGAGGTTTTATTTTTAAATTATTCTGAAAATAACAATCAAAAACCAATATATACAAAAGGAGATTTATGCACTAAGTTTGATATTGATTTAATTATTGAAGATGATATTACCCATGTTTATGAAATTTTAGAAAAAAAACCAAATACTATTGTTTTTTTATTTAATAAAAATAACCAATATTCTTAGAACAAAATAAAAAAATTACCTAAAAATGTAATAAAAACTAATTCTTGGAAAGATGTTGAAAAAGAAATTAATAAAATTACTAAAGATTTTAAAAAAACTAATCAATAAGAACTATATCTGATTCTAAAGAAGGATATTCTATTAAGAATAAATCAGATATTATTTCAGAAGATAAATTTTCAACATCATTTTCTAAAGGAACAGAGTCTTCTATTACCATCATATTTTTTTTTGCTAAAATGACTAACAAAATGGATAAAATTAAAAGTATTATAACAAATATAATTAAGCCTAATAATAATTTTCTATTCATTTTAATTCTCCTATATTAACATAATTAAAGAAATTGTTTTTATATGTATCTAATTCTTCTTTTAGATATAATAATTCTGATTTAGACATATTATCAGAAGTTTTATTAAAAAGAGTATCTTTTATATTATTTAAATCTGACAATAATAATTCATAATCAGAATGATTTATAAAATAAATATTTAAAAAGTTATTTTCAATATTATAAATATCAAAAATTAAAACATAATAATAATTAATTTTTCTTAAATTAATATCATTATCTTTTATTAT
>CALBUD010000083.1 GCA_937968065.1 Candidatus Iainarchaeum sp.
TTTTTTCTAAAAAAAAGAACTTTTAAATTTAAAAAAGAAAAAAAAAATTATTTAGAGTTTGAAACTCTAATAATTGCAACAATTGAAACTATTAATGCAGCTGGTGCTACAAAATATACAAGATTTGTTAATATTCCTTTTAAAACATCTCCAATTACAGGAATAACATTTATTGAATTACTGGTTGCTATAAATGTTATAGATGCAATTAAGAAAAGAGAAATATTCTTATCTTCAATATTTAAAAGACCAACAAGTAAACCAAAAATAATTAGTGCTGTTGAAAGCCAAACTGGATGAACAATTCCATAAATAAGTCCAAAAATTATTGAAAGTAAAATACCACCTAAAAAAGCATATGCTCCTATTTTTTCAAGTTTCATATATTTTCACTTAAAACTCCTTTTTTTTTTATTTTTTTAAAAAAAATAAATACAAAAACCAATAATATATAATATACAAAACGTTTAAAAATACTAAAGAAAAGAGATTTTTTTTAAAAAAAAGATTATCTTACTGCAACTGAATGATTTGCATTTGTAGATACACACATACCAATCTTTATTGTAACTTCTGAAGTAAAGTTAGAAACAGCATCTGTTGTTGTTAAAGTTATTGTTTTATTAAAATTCATTGGATAAGTAATTGGAATATATCCTACACTTTTTTCTCTTGAAGAAGTAATAATTTGTGAGTTTAAAGGAGGTGTTATTAAATCTTTATTAAATAAAGAAGAAACAACATTATTTTCTTTTTGATTTATTGGTAAAATATTTAAAAGTTGATTTTGATTATTAGGACCTGTTAAACCTAACTGTTGTGGAGTTGAAGAAAAATTACATTGGTTTGATAAAATATTATTGTTATTTTTCCAAACACAATAAACAGTTCCTGTTGAATTATAATATTCAGAAATAAAATTAATTGTTTTATCTAAACAAAAACCTTGGTTTTGTGTAGGACTTATTATTTGATTATAAAGTGTTGGGGAATAAACAACTTCTATGTTTTTTTCAACAGTTGTTTCTCTTGAAAATTCATCTGTAACTTTATAAGTTATTAGATAGTTTCCTTCACTCATGTTTATTTGTGCTGGTTTTTTTGAAAAAGGAGAACAGTTGTTTGCAATTGTTACAAAGTTTGTGGTTCCTTCTTTTTTATATCTCCATTGACAGGAAACATTTCCTATGTTATATTCATAATTTCCATTAAAATAAATATCATCTAATAAACCATAAGAAGAGCCTTCTTGTGGAGATAAGATTTCTGCAAAGAGAGGGTATGGTTCATCTATTGTTAGATATGCTTTAAGATTAACTCCGCTTGGAGACCATCCTTGTATTCTTATGCCGCTATCTTCAAGGGTTGCATAGCTTGAAGAAGTTGTGTTTCTGTAAACTTGACAAGAATGATTAGGATCAATTCTTTCTGAATTATTATCAAAATATGGATTAAAAACAATTGGATTACAATTTTGATTCGGCCAATAATTTTCACCTGTATATAAATCTAAATGACTTCTAGTTGTAAAATTTCCATCCAAGTGATTTTGTTCAAAAACTATTCCAGGATGAGAAATTGTATCATCATAATAATCTCCATCAGGATCATACATTATGCTATTAATTGCAAGTGGCCCTAAATAAGTATAATCAATATAATTTTCGTCAACATGAAAAATATCAAGACCTCCATATTCATTTGCAAGAGGGGGAATTAAACTAAATAAATATCTATCTAAAGAAATTGTTGAAATATATCTATTAACTATTAAAAAATATTCTCTATCACCCATAGTATCTGGATTATGTAAAATATAAGCACTATCAGTTGTATCAAATGGTGTTAAAGTATATATATTTGCTTGTTCTCTTAAATTAATAACAGTTGGATTTAACCAACCAAAAAAGAATTTTGACCAAGCATCAAAATTAACTGGTTTTTTAACATCTTGAGGTAAATCAGAATCTAAAACCATAACTGTGTGTCCTTTAAGTCCTAAACCAGATTGATTCCCATTATAATTAATTGCATAAAGATCTGGAAGACCAAGAACATGTGCATATTCATGAACAGCAATACCTATAGAGGTTCTACAATCTGAAGGATAACCATAGTTATTATTCCAATTACTACATTTATTAGCGACATGTCTTGAAGGAACTATAGCTACGTTACCATATAATTTTCCTTGTATATTATAAACATTATTATATTTATATATCCTTGCTTGAGAGATTATATGTCCACTTTGTTCTTGTCCAGAAAATCCTGCATGAACAATAACAACTCCATCTAATCGTCCATCATTATCACTATCATACTGTGTAAAATCAATAGCATTTGAACCAGTTCCAAAAAGATTTATTGTATCTATTGAAAATTGATCAGGATTACTTACATAATAACTATAAGACAAAGGAAGTTGTCTCCAATCATAAATATCATAAGTAATATTTAATTGATTATAAGAATTATGTTTATAAAATTCTTTTACACTTATTCCATTTCCAGATAAATAATTAGAAGAATTAAAAACATCATTATATACATTTAAAGTTAAATTTGCTGGTGCTTGCATATCTGGAAATTTAACTAAAAGAACAGGGATTGAATAAGTTCCTGTTGTTGGTGCAGTTCCAATTTTATTATCTAAAGTAGTTGTTGTAAAGTCTCTTGTTTGTTTGTTTGATAAAAAAGTAAGACCTAAAGAAAAAGGATTCTCTCCTGGTGGAAAACAAATACCTCCATAACAAATAGATTCTTCAATTGGAATTTCTGGAGGTAATTCAAAAATAGGAGGAGTTACTTTTTTTGGAGCTTCTATAAATACAGGCACATCTATTAATGCTTTTGAATATATAAATGTAGTTGAAAATAATATAATAAATAAAAATATTATAAAAATATTTTTTAGTTTCATATATAATATAAGAAGTATTGTATTTATATAATTAACTATTTAACTTATAAAAAGAAAATAAAGGTTTATGAAGATAAACCTAAACTAAAACAAACTCTATTATTCTCATTACCTGAAGAACAAGATATTGTTGTTAAATTTCTTTCAGAATAATCTGGTTGATTTATAAAAAATGAAACAGATCCTTGAGAAGTTACCTGAGTTCCAATAAATTCATTTACACAAAATCTTGCAAATTCTCCTGTTGTATTTTCAGAAATTCCACATAAAGCAAATAATGGATCTTCAATAGTTGTTTCAGATACATTTAATAATATTCCTTCTTCAATTTCAATTGTTTCATCTTCTGAATCTACACCTTTACCTTTAAAAATAAAACTATATAAACCTGTTTCTGAACATTTAATATTATAATTATCTGAAAAATTTGAATCAAAATTATCAATAGAATATCCTGAATCTAAAGAAGGTATTTCATTATTATTAATTTTACATTTATCTGTAGCAATATTATTTTTTTTAACAGAAACAGAAATCTCTACATTGCTAAAATTAAATAAAGTTAATTCTAAATTGATTGGAAAATCTTCATTAATAATAGAATTACCATTATTAGGTGTGACTTTTAATTCAAAATAACCTGTATATCCAATACTAGTACAACCAAAAGTATCAATAACACAAATATTTGTACAATTTAATGCACCTCCAGTAAAATAAGCTCCAGTAAAAGGATCTAAAAAATTTTGACAAGTTAAATCACCGAAATCAAAATCATCACATTTTTCTGTTATTTGATTTATAACACCATCACCACAAAAAGGATTTTCACCTTCACCGCCGCCGCCACCGCCGCCGATACCGCCGATTCCTTCCCAATCATCTGTTCCTGGAAGATATCCTGTTAGATCAATATCTAAATCTGTTGCTTTATCAATATTTCTGTTTATTGATGATAAATAATAAGTTGCAAATATAATACTACCAATAATAACAACACCTACAATAGCAAGCATTTCAACAGAAATTTGTCCCTTTGATTTATTTTTCAAAATTATTCACCTTTTTAAAAGTTTTATATTTATTAAAAATAAAAATTATA
>CALBUD010000084.1 GCA_937968065.1 Candidatus Iainarchaeum sp.
CTTTTCTCTTGATTCTCTTTCTGGAATTATAAGAGCATATGTTTTAATGAGACCTAAATTAGTTGTAAATTACACACCTTAAATAAAAGAAAAAATATGTTTATAAAAACAAAAAAAGGAGCAGCAAGTCTAATATCTTATTTTCTATATATATTTGTAAGTTTCGCTGTTCTTGGAATCATTGTTTATATGGTGCAAGGAATTATTGTAAACAATCAAGAAAAATATGATTTTGATGAAATGATTAAAAATATAGATTTAATCTCAAACACTATTGATGAAGTTTCAAAATCAAGATTTTCTTCAAAACAAATAACTATTTATAACCCAGATCTCTTAGTAATTGATTGTCAAGAAAATCATATAAAAGGAGAAATTAATTATGAAGCTGATTTTAGAGAAGACTCTGATGTGTATATAAACAATATCTTTGTTTATAAAGAAAGCAACAGACTTTATTTCTTTAAAAATATATATGATTCTGATCAAAATATCATTATTGACTGTGAACCAATATTTTTAAATAAAGGAAAAACCATATATATATTTAGATATAGTGATTATAATTTAAGTGAAAATAAAATTATCTTATCTATAGATCTTTTAGATTTTAATAAAACAGAAGAATAAATATGAAACTTAAAAAAAAAGCAGTAATTTCTTTATTTACAGGAATTGCAATATTACTTGTTAGTATAGTTTTTTTAGGTATATTTATTTATTTTGGAGCAACTTATTTTGGTAATCTACAAGATTCTCAAAAAATGAAAGCAAACATAAATAATCTTTCTTTATTAAATGATGAATTTTCTAATTTAAAAAACACAGGTTCTGGAAGCTATAAAAATATATTTCTTGATATTAAAGATCCAATAACTATAGATGATGTAACAAATACAATTTATATAAGACAAGAAATAAAAAATCAAAAAGTTTTAGAAAAACAAAAAGATGAAGTTTTTGTAGGTAATTTAAAAATAACAAAACAAGAAAATAGTTTAATTTATTCTATAGATTATAATAATACCTATATTCTAAATAATCATTTAGATATTATGCAAGGTTCTCAAAAAATAGTTTTACATAATATTTCTGAAGTAGATGGAGTTCCTGTTATAGGTGTTGATACTGTTCTTTATGATCAAAATTATAATCTTTCTTTACCAATACCAAATGTTTTTTCTGGTGTTTATTTTGATAATTTTTATTTAGATTTTAATATTTCTGATCCTGATTTAAAAATTAAATATACTTTAGATGGTTCAACTCCAACTTTAACAAATGGTATTGATTATAATAGTGAAGATATTGAGATTGTTCAAAACACAACTTTAAAACTAATAACTTATACTGATAATCAAAATGTAAGTCCTGTTATGACTTATAATTATTTAATAAAACTTCCAACTCCTGTTGTTAATTTTGATGATAATATTACTTATGAAGAACCTATTGAAATTATTTTAACTACAGATGTTATTGGTGGAACTATTAAGTATACAACCAATAATACAAATCCTGTTATTTATGGTAAAGAATATTTAAATCCTTTTTTAATAAGTCAAAACATAATTTTAAAATATTATGTTTTAAAACCTAATTTTCAAAATAGTGATGTTGTTACAAAGAGTTATTCTGTTTTAATACCTGTAGAAGATGAAAATACCTATACAGTTAATTTCTTAGACCATGATTCTTCAGTTCTAAAAACTGAAGAAGTCAATTATGGAAGCAGTGCAACTGCACCCGCAGACCCAACCAGAACCGGTTACACCTTCACAGGCTGGGATGTTGCTTTCAACAACATCACTGATGATCTTGATGTCACAGCAGAGTACACCATCAATTCCTATACAGTTAATTTCTTAGACCATGATTCTTCAGTTCTAAAAACTGAAGAAGT
>CALBUD010000085.1 GCA_937968065.1 Candidatus Iainarchaeum sp.
AATATTTAAATAATGATAAATTATGTCTGTTGAAAAATATAAAGCAACTGAAAAAAAAGATTTCTTTGAAGATATGGATAAATATAGAAGAACAGTTGTAAATGAAGATACTATTAAAGATATTGAAGAAAAGATAAAAAAATCTAAAAAAAACCATCTTTTAGAAGATGTTGAAGAAGAAAAAGAAGAAGATTTAGAAAAAGAACAAGAAGAATCTTATGAAAATACAAAAAACTATGATTTAGAAGATGAAGAAAAAGAAGAAGAAAAAGAAGAACAAGAAAAAGATTTAGAAGAAGAAAAAGAAGAAGATCTAGAAAAAGCTTATGAAGATGCAGAAAACTATGATTTAGAAGATGAAGAAAAAGAAGAAGATATTGAAGAAGTTGATAAAATAGATTTTACTTCAAAAAAAAACAAAGAAGAAATTATAAAAGAAAAACAAGATGTTGATAAAGACATAGAAGAAACTATTGAAAAACATAAAAAAGAAGATTTAGAAAAAACATTAAAAGATGAACATATAAAACCACAACTTAAATTTTTAAAAGATTTAGAAGACCCTAATGTTGTTTATTTAGGAAGGAAAAAATCAGTTTTAAAACAATATGGTAAAACAGCATCAGCATACATAGGAAAAGTTGCAGAAAACCAACAGAAAGGAAAACAAGTACACATAGATGGCCTTAATCCGCATGTTATCTTCTTAGATGGTGCTAGAGGAACAGGAAAGAGTTATCTTTTAGGAGTAATTGCAGAAGAACTTGCAAGAACAAACCAATATATAGGACAAATAGTGATTGATCCTGTTGGTGTCTTTTGGTCAATGAAATTTCCAAACAAAGATTCAAAAGAATTAAAATTATTAGAAGAATGGGGTCTTAAAGCAGAAGGTCTTAAAAACTTAAAAGTTTTTGTTCCTGAAGGTATAAAATCTCAAGTTTCAAAAGATACTTATGATGATACTTTTTCAATGTATCCTTCTCTTTTAACAACAGAAGATTGGTGTTTAACTTTCGGTATTGAAAGATTTTCTCCATCAGGTCTTCTTTTAGAAAAAACATTAGAATCTGTTAAAAAAGGATATATGACTGGTGGAACAAAAGAAGTTCCTGATATTAAAAAAATACATGGAAAAGGAAATCAATATACTTTAGAAGATATTATTAATTCTCTTCAAAATAATTCAGAATTTCAATCTTCTCAAAAAGGATATAAACCAGATTCAATAAGAGCTTTAGTTTCAAGATTTGAAGCTGCAAGATCTTGGGGTATTTTTTCAGATTCTGGAACTCCTTTATCTAAACTTTCAAGAGAAAATCAATTAACTGTTTTAGATACTTCTTTTTTAGATGAAAACATAACTGCTCTTGTTATTGGTATTTTAGCAAGAAGAATACTTTCTGCAAGAAAACTTCTTGCAAGACAAGAAGCTGCTTCAAAATTTAAAGAAAATGATCAAAAAGCAGAAGAACTTTTAGAAATTGAAATTCCACCAACCTGGATGTATATAGATGAAGCGCATACTTTAATTCCTTCTGGAAATTCACAAACACCAGCAACAGCAGGAATAATTGAATATGTAAAACAAGGAAGAAGACCAGGTTGTTCTTTAGTTTTTGCAACTCAACAACCTTCTGCAATAAATACAAAAGTTTTATCTCAAGTAGATATATTAATCTCAAATAAATTAGTGTTTAATGATGATATTTCTGCAATACAAAAAAGAATGCCTGCAATTATTCCAAAACAATATAAAGAACCTAATTTTATTAAAACTTTACCATTTGCAACTGCTCTTGTAGGAGATAGATCTGAAGAAACATCCAGAGCATTTATTTTAAAAGCTGCTCCAAGAAGATCTCAACATGAAGGACGTGATGCTGAAACTATAAGAGAAGTTCCAAAGAAAAATAAATCTGAAGTTTTACAAATAGCATTTAACTTAATTTATCCAAAATTAGAAAAATCTAAACAAATTAAAACAAATTTTGCAAAAGATATTTTAGATGTTATAAATATAAAGTATAGAGCTGATGTTTATTGGGATGAGATTTTAGAAAAATTATTTGAAAAACAAGTTATCTTAGAAGAAAATATTTTATATTTAAATAAAAGTTATTTAGATAAAAAAGAAGAATTAATTAAATCTGAAGTTATTGAAGAAGAAGAGAGTTTTGATGAAATAAAAGAAGAAGTTGAAAGCATATCTTCTCCAATTACAAAAATAAAAACAAGAACAGTACTCTCTGAAAGAATAAATCGTTTAAATATTGAAGAAATTGCAAAGTCAAATATTAAAAAACAATTTATTATATTTAAACCAAAAGAAGAAATACAAACTATTGTTTTAAAGTATCGTGCAATTTACAAGATGTCTTATAATTTTTTTGAAAATGAAAATGATTTTAAGAAATGCACTTGTTTTATAGATTCTTATACTGGAGAGTTTATACATTTCATTAATTCTGAATTTAAGATATCAAAAGGTCTTAAAAATATAAGTGACTTAGACGATATTGATTTAGATTTATTATATCTTTTATCAAAACAACAAACTATTTTTTCTTTAAATCAAGAAACAGATCTTGATGAAAAAGAAATTTTAAAAAGAATTAATAATTTTAAAGAACTTAAACTAATAACTAACAAAGAAAGTAATAATAGAGAAATCTATAAACTTTCTGAAAATTTCGATATTCCATTTAACCCAAATCATAGATTATTATCCTCTATTGATATTTTGCCTTTAAAGAAAAAAGATGTAGAGTTTTATGAAGATCATAATTATTCTATTTTAGATATTCAAGAAAAATTAAAAAAATTATGGAAAGCAATAGAATTTTTATCAACTGAAGAGATTTATTGGCCAATTTGGAATGTCACTTATATAGATAATAAAAATAATTTAAGAATATTAAAAATTGATGCAATAACAGGAAAAGAGATGTAGTTATTATGCCTTCTAAAAAACCAACTTTAAAAAAACCAATTTCTAAAAAATCATCCTCAAAATTAGATGCTATAGATAAAACACATAATATTTTAAAAACTCTTGAAAAAAAATACCCTAAACAACTATTTTCAAATGATTTAACTATAGGTAATATTAATCTTCTTACATTAAAGTTTAGAAAAGAACCTGAATTTTTTAATAAAGTTAAATCTTCTATTAAAGATAAAAAATTTAATTTTAAAAAATTAATTGAATCTTTAAAAAGAGAACAAGAGCATACTAATAAATTAAATATAGAGCAAAGAATTAAGCAATCAATGTTATTAACAGATGTTGAAAAAAAATCATTTTCAAATTATTTAATTAAAAATAAAATTAAACCAGAATTTGCAGAAAAGACAGTAGATTTACTATCTAATAATTATACCAAAAAAGAAATTAGAGAAATTGTGGTGTCTTTTTCAAAAGTTTTTAATTTTTTACATCCTTCACAAAGAGATAGATTTTATAGAAAAACTTTTTATGAACTTAAGAAAACAAATAATAATTATATTCAAATAATTACAAGACTTGCAAGTAATAAAATTAGTGAAAAACAAAGAAATTATTTCTTTAAAACTCTTTTTCCAAATTATAAAAAATAAGTAAGGATATAAATAATTCCTAATATAAAACAAAAATAGGAAAAATTTATATTTTTTGCAAATTTAATTAAAAGATCTATAGTTATATACCCTACAAAGAAAGAAACAATTATAGATATTAATATTAAGGGAGAGAAGAAAAAACCATTAAATATTAAAAGAGCAATTTCTCCAATTAAAATAGTTGGTATTGAAAGTAGAAAACTTATTCTAAAAGCATTTTCTGGATTAAAACCTCTGAAGAGTAAAAGTGAAGTTGTAAGTCCACTTCTACTAAGCCCAGGAATTATTGAAAAACCTTGAAAAACACCTAAAAGAAAAGAATTTTTAATTGAAAAGTTTGGTTTTTTAGAAATTATATTTCTTGAAAAGAATATTAAAAGACCAGTTATTATAAGTAATAAACCAATTATAAAATTAACAATCAATATATTTTTAATATTTTGAATATAATTATTTATTAAAAAATATAAAGGAGCAGATATTATTAATGTAACAATTACTGCAATTAATAAAAATCTAAATAAATTAAATTTTTTTTCTTTTAAATCATTTTTAGTAAATATTTTAAAATTATATTTTTTTAATAATAAAAAATTATTTAAAGATAATAAAGACGCTAATTTTTTTCTAAAATAAACTATTGCTGCAAGTAATGTTCCTATATGCAAAAAAATAGAATAATTTAAACTTAACAGAGGTGTTATATTTAAAACATTTGATAAATAAATAACAAGTCCTCCTTGAGAACTTATTGGAAGCCATTCTATAACACCTTGTATAACACCTAAAAGAATATAATTAATAATTTCATTCATCTTAAATAATAATATAACCAGTTTATTTTTAAAAAGATAAGTATTTGTAAAAAAAGTTATAAAATGAAAGAATTTTTAAATATTCACAGTTAAGTATATTTATAATTAGATAGGTTTTAAGATGAATAAATTAGGACATGTATTATTTTCAACATTAATTTTTATTTTTATATATGTAGTTATATCTAATAATTTAGAAATTGATATTTCAAAAGTATTAATTGCTTATTTTATATTTATAATTTATTCTTTAATTCCAGATTTAGATAAAAACAATTCTTGGATAAGAAAACAGTTCAATACAATTGTAATATTGTTAATCCTTTTCTTTACTGTTTTAAGTATTGTAAATAATGATAAAACAGCAATGTTAATTGCAGGAATATTAATCTCTGTTATTATGTTTTTAACAGTTGTAAAACATAGAGGTCCAGTGCACTCTTTATCTTTTGGAATTATAGCATCTGCACCTTTGTTATTTATAGATCCTTTTTTCTTTTTTGTAGGCGTTATAGGTGTTTTAACACATCTTCTTGCAGATATGATTTAATTTTTAATAAGATTTAGTTTAATTAAAAGAATTTTTAAAAAATTTTCTTTTTCAATAATTTCTTCTTCTTCAATAATTTCGGGTTCTAGTTTTTCTTCAGGTTCCATATAATTAACTGTTATTGTTCTTATCTTATGAACATCATCTTTATTAAATGCATAACAATTAATATAATATTTACTTAAAAAATTATTAATATCAGAATCAGGAAAAACCTCTAAAGAAAATTCGTTATTATTTATATATCTTAAATCTAAAATTAAATCTTCTTTATCAATAAAGCATTTAATATCATATAAAAGATTATAATCAACATGATTTTTTATAGTTATTAAATCTTTGTCAAATTTATTTAAAAGAATCATCTTATCTCTTGAAAGAGAATATCCTTTATAATCTGGAACTTTATTTATAGGACTATCTATAAAATCATATTCTGAATTATTTGAAACTAAATCTAAATAAATATGTTGTGAATCTATAAGGTTATTAAAAACATCATAAATATTTACTTTTATTTTTAACTTTATCTTTTGATCTATAAAATTTAAACCTCTAATATTTAAAAAAAAATTAGAATTTACTTTAGATATAAAATATTCTTCTTTTTTTGAAAGACTTAAATCTATTTGATTAAGATTATTTGAATAAACTGTTAAATCATACTCAGCTCTCATAAAATTTTGATAAGTTGCAAAATAATCTGTATCTAATCTAAAGTTTATTGTTTTATTTATATTTTTTGAAATATAAAATTTGTTTTCTTTAACATCACTTGCAGTTTCTAAAAATATATTTGCTTGTGAAAATATATTTGGAATTATCAATATTATTGCTAAAATCAAAAGTATTTTTTTATAATTCATAACTGTTCACTATATAATTATAGTCAATTAACCTTTATAAATATATTGATTTTATAAACTTAAGCATACATATATAAATTATGAAAAAAACAATTGCTTTTGATGAAAATAAATATATTTCTCTACAAACACAAGAAATCAAAAAAAGATTAAAAAACTTTGATAAAGTCTATATAGAGTTTGGAGGGCATCTTCTAAGAGATTATCATGCAAATAGAGTTTTAATAGATTATAAGAAAGATACAAAGGTAAAAATTTTAGAAAAATTAAAAAAAGATGTTGGTATCATTTATTGTATTTATTCAAAACATTTAGAGAATGGAAGAGATTATAATAGTAATTTAGAATTTAGAAAACTAGTTTTAAATGAAATAGATGTTTTAAGAAAAAAATTTAAAAAAATAGATGTTGTTATAACTAGATATAAAAATGAAAAGTCAGGAAAAGTTTTTGAAAAAGAAATGTTAAATAAAAATATAAAAGTTTATTTTTCAAAACCAATAAAAGATTATCCAAAAGATGTTAAAGAGATTCTTGGAAGAAACGGTTTTATTAAACAACCCTATATAAAAACTAATCAAAAAATAAATATTGTTATTGGTCCTGTTGCAAATTCTGGAAAGATGGGGGTTTGTCTTTTACAAATGTTTCTTGATTCTAAACAAAATATTAATCCAGGATATTTTAAATCAGAAACTTTTCCAATATACAACCTTCCTTTAAATCATCCTATTAACCTTGCATATGAAGCAGCAACAGCAGATATTGGTGATAAAAACTTAATTGATCCTTTTCATAAAAAAGAATATGGAAAAGTTGCTATAAATTATAATAGAGATATTGAAAATTTCAAAATACTTAAAAAAATAATAATTCATATAGTTTCTAAAAAAAATAAAATGAATGAATATAAATCTCCAACAGATATGGGTATTAATTTAATTAAAAAAGCAATTGTTGATGAAAAAAGAATAATTAAAGCTTGCAAAAAAGAAATTATTTTAAGACATAAAACATATATTAAAAGAAAAGAAAAAAAAGAAGTTATTGAAAAAATGAAACTTCTTTTAAAAGAAATTAAGGAATAAATGGTTCTATAACTTCAAGTTCTGGAAATGGAGTTTTAAATAAAGGATAAGTTACATTTTCAGTTATTTGCCATATATTTGTAAAATCCCACCCAATAAATGTTGCTTCTTGTTTCATTTCACTTGTTGTTTTTGGAATTCCTTTATCTTCATCTGATTGTCCTGATGTTTGAGAATCATAATAACAATCAATAATCTCTACATATATTTCTTCAGGATTACCACCTAAAAGACCACCAACATTTAAATCTCCAGTAACACTTCCTACAGAATAAGAATGAAGAACAAAATTTTGGCTTTCTTCATAATATCCTAAAAATCCAATTAAACCACCAACATAATCATCTCCTTCAACATTTGCTGTTGAATAAGTCTGAACAATGTTAACACCATCTTCAGTATATCCAATAAGTCCACCTACATAACTATAATCACTATATATTTCACCAGTTGAATAACTATTGTATACAGAAGCTCCATCAACTAATGCACTAACTAACCCTCCAGTCATGCTAAATGGAGATGTTACATTTACAGAAGAATAAGAATTATATAAATAGGTATTATTTCCCATAAATACTGTTACCAATCCTCCTAAAATATTATAACCTGCAGTTCCATAATATCTTAAAGAAAATTCTAAAACTTCATTTATTTCTATTTCTGATTTTGGAATTTTAATTTCACAAGTTTGGTGTTTATAATCTGCTTTATCTGTCATTCCAAAACCACAAACACCATAAGTGTTATCAAAATCATTTACTAAAAATTTATTTTCATTAATAGTAATTTCAATCCAATCTTCTCCAAAATCATTTGTGTTATCTGAAGGTATATCAACAGAAAAATAAATAAACTCAAGATCATCTCTTACATAAATATAATTTTCTGTAATTGGATGTCCTGTTGATGGACTCCATTTAAATGAATATAAAGGTTCTTCATTTATTACTTCTTCTAAAATTCCATCAACTTCTAAAGAACTAAAATTAGATCTAAGTGTATATTCTACAGAACCTTTAAATAAAGGAAATCTTAAAGGAAAAGAATTTCCATATTCATTTGCAGTTAGAAATAAAGTAGCAGTAGAGCATTCTTCTGGTATGTTCCAAGAAACTTCAATAGTTTTATTATTTACAACAGCAATATTTTTATCTATTTTTAAAACATCTTCTAAAACATTTTCAAAAGTATCTGTATAATGAGCGTAAGTTGGAGTTAATTTTTCTTCGCAAGCATTTAAAATAATTGCATCCACACCTGAGAAGGGAAGATTTTTTTGATTAATTCTTAAAGTTAAAATTTCTTCTAAATCTTCAAATAAAAATTCTTGAGTTTCATAATTAATAGAAAAACTTTTAGAATAAACTTCTTTAAAAGAATTTTCTGAATTTAATTTACTTATATATATAGTAGAACCTGTATCTCTATAAATTTCTCCTGTTGCAAAAGAATAACTTATGTTTGAATCTTGAGCAACTCCAACTAATGCAGCACCCCCTACAAGATTAAGATTTACATCTACAAGTCCTATGTTTGATAAGTTAGCTCCTGCAATTCCAGAAAATAATCCATAAAAATCATTTCCACTTGGTTTATTAATATAAAGATTTGTTAAAGTATATCCTCTTCCATCAAAAGTTCCTGTAAAAAAGTTTTCAGATTGAGCACTCCCGATTGATTCAAAACCTTCTCCTGAATTCCAGTTATCAGTTGTGGTTGAAATATTTAAAGGAGGGTCTTGCCAATGATTTGGATTAAAAAAATCAATATTTCTTCCTAAAGCATAATCACCATCTAAATTATCTCTAACATAATCAAAATCATCTGCATAACATAAAATATATATACCATTATTAAGACCAGTTGAACATGGATTGATTCTATAAATAATATTAGTTAAATTTATTATTTCATTATTTGTTGTATAAAGCACAATTGTTATATTTCTTTCTTGTATTTCTAAAGAAGATAAATCAAAATCTTTAATAGCAGTAATTC